>CAIVDK010000228.1 GCA_903904655.1 uncultured delta proteobacterium
ATATTTTTCCTTCATGAGAGTCATGTATGACCTTGGAAAAAGCAATCATTGACCTAAAGAAGGGAAAAGTTGCGTCCTGCTATCTTTTGTATGGCGAAGAAGAATATCTGCTCCATGAAACGCTCCATCAAATACTGGACATAATCATGCCTCCGGCCGACCGTGATTTCGGCCTTTTTTTTATCGACGGCGAAAATGCAGATTTTGATCTCCTGAAGAATCATCTTCTTGCACCGTCTCTATTAGGCGGCCGGAAAGTTGTCGTAGTGAAAAACACGACGATTTTTCAATCGCGTGAAAATCTGAGCGATCTGATTCAGAAAATTCGAGGCAACATCGATGAGCACCCCGATCGCGCCGCCAAATATTTTCTCACCTTTCTAAAAATATCCGGCTTTGCCTGGGAAGACATGCAAGGCGCCGGATGGCAAAAGATAACCGATGAGCAATGGCGTCAGGCCGTGGCGGAAGATTCAGGAGATGACCGAAACAAGTGGTTGCCGCGGATGATTGAAATTTGTACCAGCCGGGGATGGACATCCGGCAGCGTTACCGACCCATCCGAGCAATTTGAAGCACTCCTTGCTGAGGGCCTTCCGGCGGGGAATTGTTTAATTTTGACAGCCGAAGCGGTTGACAAAAGAAAAAAGCTTTTCAAAGTGATCGACAAAGCAGGGATTGTTTTACACTTTGGTGAGATTAAGGGGGAGGCAGCCACCAAAGAAACGCTCAAGCACGAAGCGCAGAAATTGCTGATTCAGTGTGGTAAGAGCATGGCTCCTGCGGCCTGGATCGCGCTGGGGAAAAAGACAGGATTTCAGCTGCGTCCTTCGTTGAACGAACTACAAAAGCTCATGTCGTTTGTTGGCGAGCGGTCCGTTATTGAAGAAAAGGACGTCGAGGACGTCGTCGGCAAGACCAAGGAAGATTCGATCTTCGATTTAACAACGGCGCTTGCTGAAAAAAATGCGAAAGCAGCGTTGACAGCGCTGAAAGCCCTGCTGGATCAGGGTACGCATCATTTGATGATTCTGACGATGATCAGCCGCGAAATCCGCTTGCTTTTGCAGGCGTCCATCCTGGTTCGCTCAGAAAAACTGCCCCGAATCACGCCGAATATGGAGTACGGCTCGTTTCAGAAAAATGTCTATCCCGCCGTGACCGGACTGGCTGCGGACGTATCCCCCAAGGAAGATTTGCTGGTAAAAAAACATCCTTTTGTCATTTACAATGCCCTGCGCAATTGCAGCCGTTTTTCTTACCCAGACCTTCTGAATTATTTGAATGATATTCTGGATATGGATCGCGCCATGAAATCTTCGACCACGGACCCGCAGTTGCTTCTGGAGCGCTTCTTGATCAAAGCCTGCGCGAAAGATTAACGTATTGTTTAGTTACGGATGTAGGCCGCGTGACTCACGCGGTGAAGCATAATTGAAGATTGTGTGGCGATATAATATTCGCCGAGTCAGTGACACGGCGTATAAATCTATTCGTTTTCAGCGAATCTCAAATCCCACTCTCAGATATTACTGTACTGCCTGTGTAATATCTGAGAGTTATTGAAAAAGAAAAGCCGGCCAAAAGCCGGCGTTTCTGGTATTACATCAAAGGTTAAGGACTCACAGTAATGGGTATTGTAGTAATATTTAAATTGGGCGTTGTCGCAACTATATCCACTGTTCCTGTCGGATACTGTTCAACCGTTCCGTCGCCAAATGCGCATAGTCCCATTGAGACTGTTAGAGTAATTTGTGTACCGCCCAAATGATTACTATTTGGAACAGGCGTACCGCCAGTAATGGATACTCCATCTAGCGATAGTACACAGCCATTAGACTTACTATATACTTGGTTGTTTGCTGTGGTTACTGTGGTTCCTGCCGGCATGGGGTTGTTATTTACGTCCGTCAACGTTAAGTTAAAGCTTTTTGTGCGTGACGCTCCCATAGTAACAGTTTTTGGGGTTATGCTAGCAGCAGATCCTGACAAAACTATGACAGCACTGCGCCGTACATAGTTATTTTCCCATACAGCTGTACAGGTCTTTTGCCTGCTGGGTGCATCCACGTAACTGACGGGCAGAGGTGTGCCTGCGGGTTGGGTCAGGCATTCTAAAGACCCTGCTATAGAAGAAGGGATAAAATTTTCGCCGGTATCCCATTGGCCGTTTTCGTTGGCGTCCACGTAAGGATCCCCAAGATCGTAAAATGTTTCTCCCGTCGCATAGCTGTTGGTGCCGTCTGCATCAATGAAACTTTTTTCACCCAGAGTATAAGCCAGTATTTTCACCCGGCCGTTTGGCGGCTTATATTGAGCGCTCGTGAATGTAACCGAGCAGGTGCCGTTGGTCGTTGTGCAAGACGGCGTGATTTGTGCGCCCGCTGTAATAAAATTGATTGCGGTTCCGTCAGGGACGGGGTTCCCCATACGATCCGAAGCGATAATGGTTAATGTGGATTTCGTGCCGTCGAAACCTTCGATATTATAGATTGAGGCGCTCAGCGATAAAAAGTCCTGCGTGGGCAGGCCTGTTGTTATCGTTAGCTTGTTGGACTGGGTGAGAATGGTGTCACTTACTTTTGCCACAACCCAAACAGGCGTCGGCACCGTACCCGAAGTAACCGCTGTCGTAACTTCTCCATTGGCATCCGATGTGGCCGAGGTAGAGGACAGTGTAATGCCGCCAGGCGCACTGACTGGCACTAGACTAAAATTAACATTTACATTTGGTTTTGCATTATTGTTGCTGTCCATCACTTTGAATTTCACTACAGAGCTTTGTGATAATGCTGATGCACCCGTTCCCTTCGTCCCGATAATTTCCGGTATTGCCGACACAAATTGAATATTGCTAACGGCAGGGAGAACAACAGTTATTGTTACGCTTTTAGTATTCCCTGTTACCGATGCCGTTATCACGTCTGATCCCAAGGCACAGTTGTTGTCCTTATAGGTGGACGTCGCTATGCCTGCTACGGTGTTAGTCGTTACTGGAGTGTCCAGCGTTGCCTTACTGCCGCATGATGATGTAAATGCCACGGAGATAGGTACCGTTGCGGGCGCGCCATTTAACCATACCAGTGCGCTTACACTAGTGGTGCCATAAGAGGAAATGGATGGCGAACCCAAAGTAAGCGATTGAATAGTAACCGCCGCCCCATTAACACTGATACCTTCAGCTATGCTGGTTATAGTTGATGTGGTCCCTCCCGTGGTAACCGGCGCTGATGCCATAATGCTTGTAGCGCCTGAAGAACTACTACTTGCCGCATCCAAGGTGACTGAAGCGACGCCGCTGGCGTCAGTCAATTTTGTTGTCTGGCTAAACACGATAAGATTACTCGTTGCCGTGAATGTAACGACCGTATTTGGCACGGCTGCTCCGTTGGAATCCTTTAGTGTTGCAGTAGCGGTGACCGGTGTTCCATACGTTGCAATGTTGGACGAGACATTTAGCTTGATGGCCGGCAGAGTAACATTTATTGTTGCTTTGGCATTATTACCTCCAGATACAGATGCCGTTATCAAGTCTGTTGTTGAAGCGCAATAGTTGTCCGTATAGGTGGAAGTTGCCGTGCCGGAGACCGTATTTACCGGTGTGGAAAGCGTTGCTTTGCCGTTGGCTACACAGGGGGAAGTAAACGTCACGGAGACAGGCACTGTGGCCGGTGCGCCATTGATCCATACCGCTGCGCTTACGCTGCTGTTGCCATAAGCAGGGATTGTTGGGTTACCCAAAGTAAGTGAATTAATAGTAACCGTCGCTCCCCGTACGTTTATTCCAAAAGGTGTGCTGGTTACAGTTGAGGTGGTCCCTCCCGCGGTAACGGACGCTGATGCCGTAATGCTTGTAGCGCCGGAAGAATCAAAGCTTGCTGCATCCACAAAGACTGAAGCGTTGCCGTTTGCATCAGTTGATACTGTTGCTGCGGCATTGGTGACCGTCAATGCTGCAGCCAAAGATTTGAGCATCCCAAAAAATTTCGCGACCATTGCTGCGGCATCGGTGTCAGTCAATGCTGCTGCCGGAAGATTGGTAAATACGACAAGGTTGCTATCCGCCGTGAAGGTAACAACCGTATTAGGTATTGGTGTTCCGCTCGCGTTCTTGAGCGTCGCTGTAGCCGTGACCGGTGTTCCGTAAGTTACCGTATTGGACGCGAGGCTTAACGTTAGAGTGCCATTGCCTGGCGTGGGGGTTGTCCCTGAATCCGGTCCGTTTCCGCATCCATAAAGAACGGCAAGACAGAACAGAGAAAAAATAATTGATAATAATAGCAGGCGTTGCTTTCTTATCTTAGGTTTGTTCATTTTATCTCTCCTTATTTTCTCAAAGAGTGAGACTCTTCTGACCCGTAGGTGATTTTTTAACAAAAACATAATGAAATATCAATATATTTCTTGAATATTATTGTGAAAATGAAGTTCAAACTTTTTTGTTTAAAGTTTTTTAATTTTTGCTTGAGTCTGTCTTTTTGCGCGGGAAAGTTTGTGGGCGGATCCCTTTTTGTTGATGGGGCGGTTGTCTTCTTCTTCGTCCTCATCTTTTGGGTCCGGGGATTCGTTATCGCCAGGCGCTGCCAAGAACTTATCAACAATGGCTTCAAACTCAGGTGATGATAGCGTAGCTTTACCTTTGCGCGTTGCGTAAGAGGCTATTTCACGATCGGAAGAAACCATAAGGATTTCTTCATCGGTGGAAGCGGTGATTCTTTTCAGAACGTCATCGGCCTTAACACCCCGGCTGGAGTAGATGATGTGTATGCCTGAGGAATAGTCGCGCTCTTCCTGCGGCTGGCCGCTTTCCCAACCGTCAAAAACCACGGTAATGCGGTGATTTTTCCTGTTTCGGTAGTCCGCAAGCCAGGCAATCAGTGCTTTGCGTCCCGCTTCGAGACTCTGCCGTTCAAAGCGCCGCAGATTAATGGACTGCCGGATCAGATTATAGCCGTCAATTAAAATATGCATGACGAATTGTGCCATATTGTTGATTCATATTCAATAAAAAGGATACGGTATTTTTCTTGACTTGATGGTTGCGGGTCTGTTACCGTCCACCAGATTTGGTGGTTTCAAAGCGGGAGCAGCCTGCTTGACAATAAATGATTGGGAGGTTTGTATGGAAATTAAAAAAATATGTGTGTTGGGCGCGGGCCTGATGGGCAATGGCATCGCGCAGGTTTGCGCCACGGCAGGATATGATGTTACCCTCAGGGACATTGAGCAACGGTTCATCGACGGCGGCATGAACACGATCAAAAAGAACCTGAGCCGCGATGCGGAAAAAGGCAAGATCACCCAAGATCAGATGGATGCGATTTTAGGAAGAATCAAGCCGACGCTGGATTTAAAAGAAGCCGCTCAGGATGCCGATGTTGTTGTGGAAGTGGTCATTGAATTGATGGATCTGAAGAAAAAAGTTTATGCGGAACTCGAAGCGGTTGTTCCGTCACACTGTCTGTTTTTCACCAATACGTCCGGTCTCAGCATTACGGAAATGGCCGCGATTACGAAAAGGCCGGAGCGCTTCATCGGCACCCATTTTTTCAATCCCGTTCCGGTGATGCGTCTTTTAGAAGTCATCCGCGGTCAGCAAACTTCGGACGAGACGGTGGAAATCGCCAAAGCCTGGGGCAAGAAAATCGGCAAGGAAGTTGTCATGGTGAATGAAGCGCCGGCGTTTGTCGTGAATCGTATTTTGTGCTCCATGATTAACGAAGCTTTCTTTGTCCTGGATGAAGGCCTGGCAACGCCTGCGGACATTGACAAAGCCATGCAGCTGGGTTGTAACCACCCCATCGGACCCCTGGCTCTGGGCGACCTGATCGGTCTGGATACTCAGCTTAGGATCTGTGAAGGCATGCACCGGGAGCTAGGCGATAAATACCGCCCGTCGCCGCTATTGCGGAAACTGGTTCGCGCCGGCAATCTGGGGCGCAAATCCGGACGCGGCGTTTATGACTATAGCAAGAAATAATCAATGGTAATAATATTTTGCGGCGGCCATACTAAAATATGGTCGCCGCGAGAAAATACTTATGTCGATTATCGGATTGATTCTATCACCTATGTAGGTAGCTGAATTTGGCGATGTCCAAAACAATCAATAACGTTTCCCCGAAATACATCCTGTCTGTTTATTTTTTTCTTGCTGTCTTAACCCTTGTTGTGTTCTGGCAATTGAAAAATCATGATTTTGTCAATTTGGACGATACTGTTTATGTTACAGAAAACGCTCATATTCAGTCGGGAATGAC
>CAIVDK010000229.1 GCA_903904655.1 uncultured delta proteobacterium
GGCAGGTAATTTACGATGTCAGCCAACAGGACATAAATCTGAAAAAATCAGTCCCGCCTTTGCTTCAGGATAAAGACCTTGTCCGGATTTCCCCGCTTGCCGAAAGATACGCCGTTACCCATCAAAACAGCAATGTTCTGACACCGGTAAAAGACGAAATCAAATCACAACTTTCCCTTCCGGAAAAAACTACTTCTTCCGGAGGAGTGGAAGAGCTTAAGCCGCAACAAGCTACTGACCTGAACGGGCAAAATATTCCGGCCGGTGATACGGCTAAATATGTAACCTTGTCCGGAGAATTCAAGCTTCCCGGGCGATATCCGATTTCGAAAGGTGAAAAGCTAAGTTCCGTCATTAAACGTGCCGGCGGTTATACAAATAACGCCTATCTTCGGGGCGCCTATTTCACTCGGGAAAGCGTCCGGCAAATTCAGCAACAGAACCTGGATGACATGGCTGCGCGTCTACAAAAGCAACTATTACCGACAGGCTCTGTTACTGTCTCTAATCAAACCAATGCCGCTAAGATCAAGGCCATACAGACGGAAACAGAACTCAAAGAGCGTTTTATCGAACACATGAAATCGCTGCAAGCCACAGGGCGATTGACAGTCATCGTCACCCATCTGCGGCTGCTGAAAGGCAGTGAACGTGACATAGAAATGGAGGCAGGAGACAGCCTTCATCTGCCCCAAAACCCCAACGTCGTCAATGTTATGGGAGCTGTCCTGTCTGAAGGCCCTCGCCTATACAACGAAAAATGGGCATATTGGGAGTATATTTCCGCGGCGGGTGGTTATGCAAAGCATGCTGATGAACCCGATATTTTCGTTATCAAAGCGGACGGCAGCACCCACAAGCTCTTCCGTGGACTAATCGAATGGAGCAATCGCAATGAGCGTTGGGAAATAACAGCCTTTGGAGAGAAGGTAAAGCAAATCGAATCCGGTGATGTTATTGTAGTTCCGGAAAAACTCAACCATATCTCCTGGCTTAAGCAAAGCAGAGATATTACCAGGCTGCTGATGAATACGGCGGGACTAACCGGAAGAGTGCTTCGGTTGTGGTAATATCCAAAAAGACCTTGAGGATAGAATATAATGCTGGTATGCGATTTTCACATAACTTCATAGACTAAAAAGGAAAAATTTATGAAACAGACAAGGTATTTAAAATTAAGCGTTTTTTTATTATTGGCATTGTCTTTAATATTTACATCATGCGCCCGTTACCGTGATGTGCCACCGGGCACAGTGAAGGAGATCAGGGGTCCTGGTTTTGAAAGCGTCGGCATGAAGGATTTGCCGAAAACAAATTCAACAAGCGGGCAAAACACAGATAGCTCCATTGTTGAAGCACAGATTGTGACAGTCCTGCCTCTGGCGGAACCTCCACCTTCACCTGAATATATCGTCGGGCCATTTGACGTTCTGAACATCAACGTCAGCGGCAAACCGGAGTTTTCCAGTATGGGATCGACTGCGGGATCAGTGACAATTGTATCTACCGTCGGCATGGTATCGCAGGCAACCGGCTGCCGGGTGGATGGCAGCGGCAACATTCAATTGCCTTATGTAGGGTCAGTCCACGTCTGGGGCATGACCCTGCAGGAGATTCAGGATCGCCTTATGACCATCTACCCGAAGTATTTAAATGAGCCCTGGGTGATTGTTGACGTTAAGGAATTCCGCAGCTGTCCTGTTTATCTGCTGGGGCAGTTCAGAAACTCCGGCACCTTTTACATGGATCGTCCCTTCAACCTTTTGCAGGGAATCGCTTTGGGCAGCGGGTACGACAGCTCGGCCGATCTCACTTCGGCCAGGCTCATCAGAGAGAAGAAAATCATGCCGGTAGATATTCATGATTTACTGACCAATGGCGATCAGCGGCAGAATGTCTGGTTGAAGCCGGGAGATACCATCTATATACCGGATAACAAGGACAGGCAGGTTTTCGTCTTCGGCGCGGTAAAAAAGTCTGGGCCGCTGCCGATGCCAACAGGCGGGCTCTCATTATCGCAGGCCATCGCCAGTGCGGAGTTGCGCGATACCGGTTATGATTTGAACTACATACGCATTATCCGTTCTCATTCCGCCACGCGCGGCGAACTGATGGTGGTTGATTTCGAGAAGATCATGCGAGGAGATGCATTGCCGCTTGTTCTCCGGAAAGGCGATATCATCTATGTGCCTAAAAGCAATCTGGGCAGTTGGAACGATGCCATTGCAGAAATTCTGCCGTCACTGCAAGCCTTCAGCGCGCTTCTGCAGCCATTTGTCAATATAAAATATCTATCTCAATAATCTTTCCCTTAATGAGGAAAGTAAATATTAAATAAAAAAGGATTTTCATGATGCCTAATACTCCCACAGCCCCAAACACTTCCGCGCAGCAGCAGGAAGTCAACCTCTTTGAATACCTGGCCGTTATCCTCAGGCGCAGGGTAACTTTTGCCTGGGCTTTCTTCATCGTTTTTATCGGTGTTGTCCTTTATACTTTCCTTATGAGCCCGATATATGAGGCTTCCTCCACCCTCCATATCAAGGACGACAAGGGCAAAGGTCTGCTGTTGGGCGAATTATCGCTAAACACAACAAATCCCATCAATGCCGAGCTGGAGATCTTAAAGTCGCGCACCAATTCGGAACAGGTGGTCAAACGGCTGCACCTTGACTGGCAGATCACGGGAAAGTCTGATGGTCTCGAGTTCAAGCTTCTCGAATTTAAATCCACTGCGAAAAAACCGGTCTATCAGATAGAACTGACTGACGCTGATTCCTTCACAGTCGAAGATGACGATGGAAAAATTGTTGGCCAGGGGAAAACCGGTGTACTCCTGCTGGGAAAAGGGGTAAACATTCTCCTGAATGAATTAAAGGGGGAAAAAGGAGACAGTTTCCAGCTCAGCCTTTCATCGTTCGACGATACAGTCACGGGGTTGCAAAGCGGGATCAAGGCAGTCGAACAGGGGCGGCAGACAAGCATCATCCGGGTTTCTTACAACAGCACTAATGCAGTGCTGGCAAGGGATATCGTCAACAACCTTGTCCAAGTATATCTTGAACAGGCCGTTGGCTTCAAATCTGAAGAAGCCGGGCGTGCCGTAGGTTTTATGGGTGAGCAGCTCCAATTGCTGCGCACAGAACTGGATAGTTCCGAAAAGGATCTTGAGGCCTACAAAAACACCTCCGGGGCAATCAGGCTTGATAGTGAGGCCATGGCGCTGATTGGCAAGATTTCTGATTTGGAAAGAGCCAGGACTGAGCTGGAAGTGCAAAAACGTGCTCTATCCACCGAATATACTGAGGCGCATCCGGCTGTAAAAACTATTACCCAAAAGCATGAAATGATCAAACGGCAATTGGCTGCTTATGAGAAAGGGATGCGTAATCTGCCCAAGGCAGAACGGGACCTGGCAAAGCTAACCCGTATATCCAAAGTCAACGCTGATATTTATACTTTCCTTCTGCAGAAGCATGAGGAGGCGCGTATTGCCAAGGCATCCACAATCAGCAACATCAATATAGTTGATCCGGCTATCGCCCCCAACAAACCAATCAAACCCAACAAGGCGCAAAATCTTTTGCTGGGATTGATTATTGGCCTGGCATTGGGAGTTGGTCTTGCATTCTTTCAGGAGTATTTGGACGACACAATCAAAAACACCGACCAGGTGAAACAGGTCATGGGCATGCCGCTGCTCGCGGTAATCCCGCATATCTCAGTTATGGAATCCACTGCAAATGTTAAAGAAGAGATTAAGCTGATCACGCAGGCAGAGCCAAAGTCAGCAGTTGCCGAGGCCTTCCGCGCTCTTCGAACCAGCCTGCACTTTTCTTCCATCAACCGGGAGAAAAAAATTATGCTTGTCACAAGCACCTTCCCGCAAGAGGGAAAAAGCACCATTTCCTCCAACCTGGCGTGCATCCTTTCCCAGACAGGGGCACGAGTACTCATTATTGATTGCGATCTGCGCCGCTCATCGCTTCATGAAAAGTTCGGACACGCCAAAACCCCGGGCCTGAGTGAGATTTTGACAGGAGATGTAACCTTCGCTGATGCCAAACATAATACAGGGATTTCTGGCCTTGATCTGATCAGCGCCGGAATCACACCACCAAACCCGTCAGAACTCTTAGGCTCTGAACCCATGCGCCAGTTTCTGCTGACACATCGGGAGAATTACGATCATATCGTAATCGACGCTCCTCCTGTTCTGGCCGTCTCTGACGCCCCGGTTTTGACCGCGGTTGCCGATGTGGTCGTTCTCGTTATGGAGGCGGGGCGTGTTCCAATTAAACTTGCCCAGCACATGCGCGATATGCTTGCCACCATCAATGCCCCTGTCGCCGGTTTGGTATTTAACGACAAAACCGGTAAGGGTGAAAGTTACGGTTACTACGGCGGCAGTTAC
>CAIVDK010000230.1 GCA_903904655.1 uncultured delta proteobacterium
ACGGCCAGTACGGCCGGAACGTGGTACCCCCTGGGGGGCGCAATGGCCAACATCATCAGCAAGAACGTCAAGAATACGGAGGCCACGGCCTATCCCGCCGGAGCGTCCATAGAAAACATCCGGAATCTGAAGAAAGGCCAGACGGATATCGTCATGCTCCAGCCGGACGTGGCCTTTTGGGCCTATACGGGGACGGAACAGTTTGCCAAGGATAAACCATACACAGGGATGCGGGCGATTATGGCCATGTATCCTATATTCGAGCAAATCATCGTTCCCTATGACTCCCCGGTCAAATCCGTTGCCGACATAAAAGGCAAGAGGGTGGGCGTCGGCGCTCCCGGCAGCGGCAATGAGGTCATGAACCGGCTTATTCTTGCCGAATACGGCGTGACCTACAAAGACTGCGATCCGAAATTCCTTTCGACACCGGAGCAAGTGGAGGCACTGAAAGACGGGAATGTTGACGTCATTATGTTCGGGCTGGGCGCCCCGGCGCCGGCTGTTATGGACTTGCAGACCCAGCGCAAGATCCGGTTTATCGAGATCGAGCCCAAGATGATGAAGCAAATCAACAAAAAATATCCTTACTATGTGGCTGATGAAATTGCCGCAGGAGTTTACAAAGACCAGACCAAGCCAATCCCGGTCCTGGCCTGGATGGGGGTTATCGGCGTCAGTGCCGACATGAGCGACCAGATGGTGTATGATATTCTGAAGGCCTTCTGGGATAACAAAGCGGCCATCGACAAGATTCATGTGACCTACAAGGAGATCACTCTTAAGAATGCGCCTGTTGTTCCCATTCCTCTGCATAATGGGGCTATCAAGTTCTATAAGGAAAAAGGGGTTCTTAAATAAAACATCTAACGGTTCGCGACCGTGTGTTGCGCAATTTTGCTTGCCTGTTGGTCTTATGCTTTCTGGTTTTGCCCACAGGCGCAGGGGGGGCACAGACCCTGTTTCTCCAGGTTGCCGATCTCAAGGACGGACGGGTTTACTACCGCCTGCCCGTTCGCCCGGAGATCACTTTTTCCATCGAATTTCTTCATTCTTACGACCGTCTTCCCTGCTGGGATTTGTATCAGGTTAGCGGGGACGGAACCCTGATCTATCGGCGGACCGGCGGCCGCTCGCTGCTGAACGGACAAGGGTTTTTCTATGAGGGATTCCGGATTCTTCCGGGAGGAACGTGGGAAATCGATGGGATCAATGAAATCAGAGAAAGCATTCTTTTTTTTATGGGATCCAAGGGAGATGCGGATCATCGCCTGATCCTTCCGGACCGCACTATCGAACTCTCTGGAAAGATTGAAGCCGGACGGATCGTCAAGATTTCGATACAGCAGTGCCATCAATAAACAAAGAAAGGTCAATGCTCATGGAATGGAATAAGTTGCTCAACAAGAAGAGTCTAATCACTATTGTGGCTGTCGGGATGTGTATCTTCCATATGTATACGGCTCAGTTCGGTTTATTTTCGGCTATTGTCCAGCGGTCGATCCACCTTTTGTTTGCCTGCATTCTGATCTATCTGACCTTCTCGATCGTGACGGACAAGAATAAGACCACCCTGTCCGCAGGCTCGAAGACCTTGGGCTGGTCAGTGGATATTGTTTTCATAATCCTGAGCTTTGTCACACTGGTTTATCTGGTGATAGAATACAAGAACCTCGTGTTGAGAGGGGGGGAAGCAACGGATCTTGACCTCATTTTTGGCGCCATTCTCATTGTTGTTGTGCTGGATGTGACGCGACGCACCATCGGCTGGGCACTGCCAATCATCACCTTGATCGCCATTGCATATTCCTTCTGGGGACATCATATTCCAGGTGGTTGGGGGCACCGGCAAATCGGCTTCGAGCAGTTTGTGAGTTTCCAGTACTTGACGACGGAAGGACTTTTTTCCATTCCCCTGGGGGTTTCAGCAAGTTTTATCTTCATTTTTGTTTTGTTTGCGGCCTTTCTCCTGAATTCGGGGGTCGGTCTTTTCTTCATCAACTTCGCCAACGGTGTCGCCGGGACTTGGCGGGGCGGTCCGGCCAAGGTTGCCATCATCAGCAGCGGGTTCTTTGGGATGATCTCCGGTTCGGCTGTCGCCAATGTGGCAAGCGTCGGATCCTTCACGGTCCCTCTCATGAAGAGACTAGGCTACTCCCCCACTATGGCCGGCGCTGTGGAGGCGGTGGCTTCCACAGGAGGCCAGATCATGCCGCCCGTCATGGGAGCGGCGGCCTTTATCGTTGCCGAGATGGTGGGAACCTCCTACCTGAAGGTCTGCATCGCCGCAGCCATCCCGGCAGTGTTGTACTATTTCAGCCTTTTTTATATCGTCCACATTGAGGCGATCAAGGTCGATATGAAGGGATTGCCGAAAGAGGAGATCCCCTCCGTGAAGGATGAGTTTCTGAAACGGGGACATCTGGTTCTCCCGGCCATTCTGCTCGTCGTGATTCTTGTCCTCGGCTATTCCCCCATGAAGGCCGGCTTCTGGTCCATCATCGCCGTGTATGTCGTCGCATTATTTAAGAAAGAGACCAGAATGAACTGGCCGAAGATCAAGGACAGCCTCGTCAGCGGAGCCTTAGGGGCTTTACAAGTCGTTACCTGTTGTGCCTGTGCAGGAATCGTGATCGGCGTTGTGACCCAGACCGGCCTCGGTCTGAAGTTTTCCAATCTCGTCATCAGCGCCGCTCAGGGGAATCTTCTCCTGTCCCTCATTTACATCGCGTTGGCAGCCCTGGTTCTCGGCATGGGGCTCACGACATCGGCGGCTTATATCCTCACCGTGATCATCGCCGGGCCGGCTCTGGTGGATTTGGGGGTCGACTTGCTGACTGCGCACCTGTTCGTGTTTTACTATGCATGTCTTTCTACCATTACGCCGCCTGTGGCTCTGGCCTCATATGCCGCTGCGGGGATCGCCGGGGCTTCGCCATTCCGGGTTGGATACAAGGGCATGTGGATCGCCATTGTGGCCTACATTGTGCCTTTTTTCTTTGTTTACAACCCGTCACTGCTCTGGCGCGGTCCTCTATGGCTGATTTTAATTTCCTTTGTTACAGCAATATTTGGCTGCATGGCCATCGGGTCCGCCGTGGAGGGCTATCTCCTGAGAAAAACGAACCTGTTGGAGCGTGTCCTTCTTTTTATCGCCGGCCTCTTTTTAATTTCTCAGGGGATCAGAGAGTCGGCCATTGGCTTTACCGCCTTCCTGGTGTTGCTGGGCATCCAGTATGTACTGATCAAGAGAGCGGGAAAAAAGACAATTGGGGCGGTTTTTAACCCGTAGACTTTTCGGACGATATAGATAAGTGAGTCTAGCATGACCAGAGCATCAGGGATTTCTCTTCGAGGAATCCCTGATGCTCTTATGAAAAAAACATTGACCATTCCGACCATAGCAGAAAAGTGTATGACAGCAGATCCTTCTCAGCCTGTAGCCCCCTCAGCGATTCGTGATCGCTATTTCATGGTAATCCAATTAGCCCTTCTACTCCTTTTGCTATGCCCCTTTCTGTTGACACAAGTCTATGCCCAGTCCTGCGAGAAGGTCGCTCGGGACGTAAACGTGCGGCTTTCGCCGAGGATCGACGAACAGGAATTGATCGAGGTTATCCGCCATCTGAACAATACGAACAACAAGAAACTGCCAATCAAGTTCGTGAACAAACAGACGGCGCGGTCACGGGGATGGAAACCTGGAAAGGATTTGTGGTCGGTTGCCGCCCTCAGAGATTCAAGCATCGGTGGCGACCGGTTCCAGAACCGGGAGGGAAGACTGCCCGATAAAAAATGGCACGAGGCAGACCTGGACTACAAGGGCGGGCACCGTGGCGGCAAACGTCTTGTCTTTTCGCAGGACGGAAAGCGGTTGGTCACCGTGGACCATTACAAAACCTTTATGGAGGTGCCTCCATGCCGATAAAACGATGTGCGTTAAACGGACTGGCCATACATTCGCTCGATGATCTCTATGATCAGCTCTCAAATCGGCTCTCAATGCCTGCGCATTTCGGCCGCAATCTGGATGCACTCTGGGATGTTCTTTCCACGGATGTTGCAGGTCCGTTCAAAATCGTCTGGAAGCACAGCGATGATTCAAAGAAGTCAATGGGCAAGGATTTTGAGCGGGTCGTGAAGATGCTCCAGGAACTGGAAGAAGAACGGGACGATTTCCAACTGACCATCGAGCCGTAATGCATTCACCGTTATTTTTTCATAAAATGATAATGGGAGCCGAAACGTTCAAATGCTGCCTGATCCAGCGCATCCTGATGTTTGGGGTGGGCAATGCTGATGATCAGCCGCGCACGCTCTTGCAAAGATCGACCGTAAAGATTCACCGCACCAAATTCCGTCACCAGCCAATGCGCATGGGCGCGTGTTGTCACCACGCCCGCGCCGGACAACAATACGGGAGCGATCTTGCTGATTCCTTTGTCCGTAACCGACGGCATGGCGATAATGGCCTTGCCACCCCGGGAACGCGAAGCGCCATACATAAAATCGATCTGTCCACCGACACCGGAGTAAAATTTCACGCCTAATGAGTCGGCGCAAATCTGGCCGGTCAGATCAACTTGCAGCGCGGAATTGATGGCCGTGACCTTCGGATTTCTGGAAATGATGAAAGGATCATTGGTATAGCCGACATCCTTCATCAGCACTTGTGCATTGAGGTGCGTGTAATCATATAATTGTTTTGAACCTAGAAGAAACGTCGCCACCATCTTTCCCTGATCAATCGCCTTCATCGCGCCGTTGATAACACCTTTTTCCACAAGCGGGATCACACCATCGGCAAACATCTCCGTGTGGATACCCAGATTTTTATGCCCGCCCAGTTGATCCAGCACCGCGTTGGGAATGGCGCCGATGCCCATCTGCAGTGTGGCGCCGTCTTCGACGAGCGCCGCGCAATACCTGCCGATGGCCGCTTCCAGAACATCAGGTTTCGCAAAATGGCCCGTCTCCAGCGGGGTATCATCTTCGACAAAAATATTTATTTTGCTCAAGGGAATGACGGCATCGCCGAATGTGCGGGGAACATGCGGATTGATTACCGCAATCACGGTATCCGC
>CAIVDK010000231.1 GCA_903904655.1 uncultured delta proteobacterium
TCCTGCCCTGGAGGCAGGCGCAAAGATTATTTGTGAATGCTTTGGCGTTACGGATAAAGAAATCGAGCGAGCTATTCGTGAAAATAATCTGTCCACCGTAGAAGATGTGACCAACTATACCAAGGCTGGCGGAGGCTGCGGGGGATGTCATGATGCTATTGCCCAAATCATCGAAAGCATGAAGGCGGAACCGAAAACGGATACCACGCCAAAACTCACCAATATTCAGAAAATCCGACTGATCGAAGAAACAATCGAGCGGGAAATTCGACCATCGCTGAAACAAGACGGCGGTGATATAGAGATTATCGATATTATCGGCAATCGCGTGATTGTAGCGACGCGCGGCGCGTGTGCAACCTGTAAGGCTTCGGATATCACCCTGAAGAATTTTGTGGAATACAGACTCAAGGAACTTGTTTCGCCGGACATAACCGTTGAGGAGGAAGCCAAATGAAAACGATTTATCTCGACAATAATGCCACAACGCAGGTGGCGGAGGATGTGCTGGACGTCATGATGCCTTATTTCAGAGATCTTTATGGCAATCCTTCCAGTATGCATACATTCGGCGGGCAGGTCGGCCAGAAAATTCGCCAGGCGCGCGAGCAGGTGGCGGCGCTTCTGGGTGCGTTGCCGGAAGAAATTGTTTTCACCAGTTGTGGAACCGAAAGCGATAACTCTGCGATTCGATCAGCCATGATGACGAGACCTGATAAAAAGCATATCGTGATCAGCCGTGTGGAGCATCCGGCTATTCGCACCCTTTGTTCGCATTTGAGTGCACAGGGATATAGAATTACCGAACTGCCGGTGGACAAAAATGGAATTCTTGATCTGGAAAATTTGGAAAAAAGTATGACGCCCGATACCGCTATTGTCAGCCTGATGTGGGGCAATAATGAAACCGGGGTTATTTTCCCGGTGGAAGAAGCAGCAAAAATGGCGCACGAAAAGGGCATTCTCTTTCATACCGATGCGGTTCAGGCGACCGGAAAAATTCCCATCAATATGAAAAACAATGGCATTGATATGCTGTCTATTTCGGGTCATAAGCTGCATGCGCCCAAGGGCATCGGTGTCCTGTATATCCGGCGCGGCACCAAGTTTTCGCCTTTTCTGATTGGTGGCCATCAGGAAAAAGAGCGACGCGGCGGCACGGAAAATACGCCCAGCATTATAGGATTGGGCAAGGCCTGTGAACTGGCGGCAAAAAACATGGAAAAGGAAAATACTTACGTCAAGCAATTGCGGGATAAATTGGAGTGCGAGCTTTTAAAGAAGATTCCACAAAGCCGTGTCAACGGGGACATCGGAAATCGTCTGCCCAATACCACGAATATCAGTTTTGAATATGTGGAAGGCGAAGCGATACTGCTTCTGATGAATGAGCTGGGCATTTGCGCTTCATCCGGTTCGGCCTGCACCTCCGGGTCATTGCAGCCGTCGCACGTCTTGCGCGCGATGGGGGTACCTTTTACGATGGCGCACGGCTCGATTCGTTTCAGTCTGAGCGTGAATAATACGGAAGAGGAAATTGATTTTGTTATTGAAAAAATGCCGGCGATCATCGAGCGACTGCGGGGCATGTCGCCATTCTGGAATGCGAAGGAGCAGGCCTGCAGTAAGCAGTGAATGGTGGATAGTGAATGGTGGATAGTGAATAAGGATAATGTGAACAGATGAAACGTGTGGCCAACGGCGATAAATGTAAAAATCAAATCAAATCGGCGAAAAATTACCGCGACGAAGTGCCGGCTATTGTTGATGAGCTTGTTGCTTCATGCAGCAGGGAAGGGTGCTTTGATCATGTCAGCGCCGAACCGATTCCGCATCGGGAAGCGATAATCGATATCCTGCGCCGTTTGGCGTTGATTTTATATCCCGGATATTTTATTCGCACCCGTCTGGATTCAACCAATCTTGAATATTATCTTGGCCAACAGGTGACCGCTCTTTACGAAATCCTTTCCGAACAGGTCATTGTGGCCATCCGGCATGACTGTATCCGCCAGAACCAACCGTGCGTACATTGCGAGCCATTGGGGCAAAAGCTTGCGGTGGAATTCCTCAGGGAACTGCCTCAATTACGCATAATGCTGGCTAAGGATATCCGCGCCGCCTTCGACGGCGATCCTGCGGCCAAAGGCTATGATGAAATCATTTTCAGCTATCCGGGTATCTGGGCGATCATGGTTTACCGGATCGCACATGAGCTCTATCATCAACATATTCCGCTCATGCCGCGGATTATGACGGAACATGCTCACAGCCTTACCGGCATTGATATTCATCCGGGAGCGCATATCGGCGAGAGTTTTTTTATTGATCACGGCACAGGTGTTGTGATTGGAGAAACCTGTACGATCGGCAACCGCGTGCGCATCTATCAGGGAGTTACGCTGGGGGCTCTGTCTTTGTCCAAGGCAGAGTGTAAACGGTTGAGATCCAAGAAACGCCATCCATCGATTGAAGATGATGCGATCATTTACGCCAATGCCACCATTCTGGGCGGGGATACGGTCGTCGGAGCCCGGTCGGTTATTGGTGGAAACGTCTGGCTCACGCATTCCGTGCCATCGGATACGGAAGTATTTATTAAAAAACAGGATTTGATATTTGGTGCGAAGCAGTATAAAAAACAGGCATCTAAACAAAAGTTGCGCTAATTGACGATAAATAGATGGATTTTTTCTAAAATAAGAGATATTTTCACTAAAGTGTTTTCAAAAATAAAATTTTAAAGGGGTGTCCAATGAACAGAGCAGAGTTAATCGAAGAAGTAGCAAAGGCAACATGCACCAAGAAAGAGGCTGATGCGGCTGTAAGTGCTACATTGGCGGCAATCCAGAAAGCACTCAAAAAAGGAGACAGTGTAACGCTGGTGGGATTCGGCACCTTCTCCGTAAGCAAGAGAAAGGCCCGCAAAGGCAGGAACCCCCAGACAGGCGAGGCCATCAAAATCGCCGCCAAGAAGGTTCCGGTATTCAAAGCCGGCAAGGGTTTGAAGGACGCAGTTAAATAAGTTTATATTTGTTATCATTTAATAAAAAAGAGCCGCCTCATATTTCAATGAAGCGGCTTTTTTTGCATTCTTTCCTTACGTAGAAGGTCTCCTCTCCCGTAACGCGGCGTCTTTGTTTCTATTTTGCCCCTTCGCGAAACAGTGACGTCCTTCCCCCATCCACCACCAGATCATGGCAATTGACAAAACTGCCTTCATCGGACGCCAGGAAAAGTGCACCGTAGGCGATGTCTTTATCTAAACCAGCTCTGGGCAGCGGCGTGGCTTTGGCCAGACTCATTTTCAGTTTTTCCATTTTGCGCGCATTTTGTTCCGCGGACAGCGTATTGGCAGTCTGGGAACCTCCCCAGAAAATCGGTGTGGCAATCGCGCCGGGTGAAATGCTGTTGACGCGGATACCGTGCGGGCCAAGCTGCGTTCCGGCTAGACGGGTAATGTGGGTGACTGCGGCTTTGGCTGCCGTATAAAGGTAGCCACCCTGATTCATGCGGATGGCCGCTATACTGGAGTTATTGATGATGCAGCCCGCGCCCTGCGCCTTCATAACAGGAGCGGCATGCTTCATGCCGAAGACGACTGCGCCCAGAAGCAGGTTCATGCTGTAGCTAAAATCTTCCGGCGTCACCGTTTCCAATGTGCCGCGATCCGGGCCGCCCGCGTTGTTAAACAGGCAGTCCAGTCTGCCAAAACGGGAAACAGCCAGATCGATCACCGCTTTAATGTCCGATTCGACCATGACATCCGTGCGCTGATAGACGACATTCGCGCCCAGCCGCTTGGCGATCTCTGCGCCTTTTTGCTCCGATCTTCCGGCGATGATCACTTTCGCGCCGTGGGCGGCGAAGACTTCGGCCGTTGCTTCACCGATGCCGCTGGTTCCACCGGTAATCACCGCTACTTTATTTTCCAATCTTTTACTCATATTTTCACTCCTTCAAATGGATTATTTATATTTAATCCCGCTGTTGCGGGACGAGCGTTAATTCTCCGCAGCGGGCTCGCGATATAATGACGTTCATTTCATACCTCGACAGCGAGCTCGCGAGGTGGTTGATTGTCGGGTTGGATAGTATTCCTCAGGGATATTGTCAACTGAATTATTCCATAGACAAACATTGTTTTATTTACCGACTATTTATGGTATTAAAGGTCCGGTATCCGCGGAATGCTGTGCCCGTACAAATCATTTAACCTGATTCCAATGAAGAAGAAGGAGCAAAACATGAAACTGCCGGAATATGTGACGGCTAAGGAAGTAGCGCGTGTATGTAAGGAGGCCGGGCTGGCTGATTGGTCCAAACGGAAAAAGGCCGTTGTGTCGGTCAAGGAAGCCGCTAAAATTCTCAAGATTGTTAATGTTGAAAAGATGAAAATTCCTCTGGACGATTTCCGCATGGGACTGGAAGTGGAGCTTGAGCATGGGACAAGATTCCAAGACGCCAACATTACCAACAACCATCCTCTCCTGACCGGAAAGATCGTTCTGGCTCATTTGAAGGAAACGATGGACTATTATCGTCGGATCGACGTGGCCGAGATCGAAGGCGACCTCCTGAAAGCGATTCTGTCCGGTAATCTGGTCAAGATCAAGTCCAAATACAAAAAACTCGCCCAAGCTAAAAAAATATTAAGCGATGTAGTTGCCAGGCAATTGACATAGTGCATATTGGCGTCCGGGGGATATCCAGCGTATCCACACCGGTCCAGGGCAACAGGGCAATCATTTGTCTTGAGCTCTCAAAATGATCATGTATCGTTCAGCCTCGGGATGGAGGTAATCACAGCATTATATGAGCAAACCCAATTTAGATCTTCGAAATCGAAAAGCCCTTTTTTCGTCACTTGAAGATGAAGTATTTGATCTTCTTATCATCGGAGCAGGCATAACCGGAACCGGCGTTGCCAGAGATGCGGCTATGCGAGGGCTGCGCGTTGCTATGATCGACGCGGGTGATATCGGAGCGGGAACCTCAAGCCGTTCATCAAAGCTAATTCATGGCGGAAGCCGGTACATGGCGCAGGGCGATCTGGTGGTCGTCCGTCAGGCCGCAAACGAAAGGAAGGTCCTGCGGCGGATCGCGCCGCATCTTTCTTTGACCAATCTCATGGTGATACCGTCCAAATCCAAGGTCCAGATTCAGGCTATCAAAGCGTTCATCTGGTCCTATGAACAATTGGGTAATGTAGAAAAATCGGAGCGTCATGAAGTGTGGGCGATGAAGCATCTGCAGCAGGAGGAGCCCCTGGTGAGGGCCGGCTTTGCCGGCGCGGTGGTTTTTCCGGAATACCTGACTGATGACGCTCGCCTCACCCTGGGCAATGCTCGAAGCGCTTTCGGCGCCGGTGCAGTGGTTGTTACCTATGCCGCCGCCAGGGAGATCATTAAAGACGGTCCACATGTTGCAGGAGCCGTGGTTGAAAGCACCCTGACGGATGATGAGCGCACGGCGAGGGTTCGCGCCCGCATTGTGATCAATGCTGCCGGGCCTTGGGTGGATGCTATTCGCCTGATGGAAGACAGCGGCGCCGGGAAAAAACTGCAACTCACCAAGGGCATGCATGTCGTCATGTCCCGTGATCGTGTTCCCATCACCCGGACGATCATTATGTATGCGCCTGATGGCCGGGCGCTTTTCGTTGTGCCCCGGGGCAACTATGTCTATTTTGGAACGACGGATACCTTCTATCCGAAAACGGAGTACTGGCCGGAGATAACCCGCGAGGATATCGATTACCTGCTCAAGACGGCCATGGCCTATCTGGATGTTGAACCTTTTACAGATGGCGACATCATTTCCCTTTGGTCAGGCTTACGGCCTCTTCTAGGGGAAGAAGGCAAGAAACCTTCTGAAATATCCCGACGAGATGAGATTATGGAAGGACCTGGCGGCCTCCTGTCCGTGGCTGGCGGAAAACTGACCAGTTATCGAGCCATGGCCGAACAGATTGTTGATCGATGTGAAAAACTGTTGAACCATGCACCCGTTCATTCGCTTACGGCTGAGGAGCCGCTGCCAGGAGGAGACTTTTCTGAAACATTTGAAGCCCTGTGTTCCCGTATTGAGCTTTGTGGGCTTACGCCTCAAGATGCTGAGCGTGCCGCCTTCCTTTATGGCGGTGAAGCGCTGACTATTTTTGCCCAGCAAAAAGGGCTGGCCGCGGAAGTGCGGCATGCCGTTCTGGCGGAAGGCGCATTGACCCTCGAGGATTATTGGGTCAGGCGGAGTGCCCGTGCCCGGTTCGATGTGCAGGGTGGATTGGCTGACCTGGAACTTACGGCAGCTATCATGGGGCCGCTTCTCGGGTGGACGGATGCGGAGAAGATGCGACAGGTTCGGACATGCCGTCAGACCCGCATGGATGAAATGCGCCATGTGCAGACAAAATAAATATTAAGGAGAAAGCCCTTGGTCAGATCAATTGTTGAAAAGCTGCAAGACGTGTTGGGACAGGAAAAGGTTTTGACCGATGAATTCACACTCAAAGACCGCCGTCGGGATTACTGGATGCTAAGCCAGCTAGACGACATGCAGGGACGCCGTCTGCCCAATCCCGCCTGTGTTGTCAGACCGACCGAGACGGCGGATGTTGTCGCCATTGTCAATCGGTGCCGGGAAAACGGCTCGCCGCTGGTTCCCTTTGGATTGGGCTCAGGTGTTTGTGGCGGCGTCAAGGTCAATCCGCAGACAGTTCTTCTGGACATGAGCGTCATGAACCGAACACGCCAGCTGGATATAGATAACCTACTCGTTACCTTTGATGCCGGTGTTCGCGGCGCTGATGCAGAAGCATTTCTTGAAAAAAACGGCCTCACCACCGGTCATTATCCCCAATCAATTGATCTCAGCACCGTCGGCGGCTGGGTTGCCACACGCGCTGCCGGCCAGTTTTCCAGTGCATACGGCTGTATCGAGGACGTTGTTGTAGGCCTGGAGGTGGTTCTGCCCAGCGGCGAAATATTCTCGACCAGGATGACCCCGCGCGCAGCGGCCGGCCCCGATCTAAAGCAGATATTCCTGGGCAGTGAAGGGACGCTGGGCGTCATCACCGCCGTTACCTTTAGCCTTCGCTGGAAACCAGAGAAAAGAACCATGAGCGCCTATTATGCATCTACGATGGAAGAAGGACTCGAATTGCAGCGCTATATTATCCAGTCGGGATGGACACCGCCGGTGATGCGGCTGTATGATGCAAGTGAAGTTGAGCGGAACTTCCCCGATTATAAACAGGGAAAGGACACATTGCTGTTGCTCATTCATGAGGGACCGGCCGCACGGGTCGATGCCGAGGTGGCGGCTTGTACTTTCCTGGCATCCAATCAGGGATGCACTTTGGCGCCTTCGGCAGTCGTTGAACATTGGTATCGTGAACGCAACCATGTCCCCAGCTTCGAAGATCTGATCAAGAAAGGCATCGTGGCTGATACAATTGAAATTGCCGCGACATGGGATCGCATCGGCACGATATACCAAAACGTGGTGCGCTCACTGAGAGAGGTCCAAGGCGTTGTCGTGGCTTCCGCCCACAGTTCCCACTGTTATCGGTCGGGCATCAACCTCTATTTTACCTTTGCCGCTATTCCTCAAAATCCGGAAAAGATGGCCGATATTTACAGGGAATGCTGGCATCGGACCATGAAGGAAACGGTGGCCGGAGGGGGAGGCATTTCTCACCACCATGGTATCGGACGGATTCGCCGTGACTGGCTGCCCGCCGAAATCGGCGAAACAGGGATGACGATGCTCAAGTCAATCAAGAAGGTTTTAGATCCAACAAACTTTATGAATCCAGAGGTGCTTATCTATGGGTAGCGCAATCTTGTCTATCGACGCAGGAACAACCAATGTTCGTGCTCTGATTATCGGCATTGACGGCAGGATTAAGGGTCAGGCCATGATCGCGCAGACGTTGCGCTATCCGGATGCCGGCCTCGCGGAGATGGATCCAGAGGAATTGTGGCTTGCTACTCAGCAGACGATTAAACAGGCGCTCATTCAAGCAGGTCTTTCGGTTCAGGATTTGACAGCCGTGGGCATAACAGGCCAACGAACGACGACCATTGTCTGGGATCGTAAAAGCGGCATAGCTATCGGGCCAGGGATCAGTTGGCAGGACATGCGAGGCAGCACTCGCGCAAACGAACTCCTTGCCCAGGGGTTTTTTGTAAGTGCCATATGCGCGTCCTCAAAACTTGAGTCGGTCATCGACGCCATCCCGGATGGTCGCAGTCGAATGATGCGCGGCGAGCTTGCCTGGGGCAACGTAGACAGTTTTCTCGCATGGAAGCTGAGCGGCGGCTCCATTCATGCGACCGACTGTTCCCATGCTTGTACGACAGGATACTACGACACTTTTACCGGGCAATGGGACAGGAGACTAATCGAATTGCAGGGTCTTAACATTTCGCTCTTTCCAGAAATAAGGGACACTTCGGATATAATCGGCCTTACTGACCGCAAGGTCCTTGGCGTTGAAATTCCCATCGGCGCCATTATTGGCGATCAGCAGAGTGCCGCCTACGCCCAGGGCTGTTTAAAACCGGGGGAAGGCAAGGTGACTTATGGCACCTCTGCTACCTGCAATGTCAATACGGGAAGTGATATCATTCTGAACAGCCTTGATGCAGGAATATTTCCTCTTGTTCTGTGGCGCAGAAACGGGGAAACAACCTTTTGCCTGGAGGGAATGGTCATCACAGCGGGCGCCGTGTTTAGTTGGCTGCAACGGGGGCTGAAACTCCCCAAAAACACATCGGATGCCGCCGATGTCGGCGCCAGTGTGCCTGACAGCCACGGCGTATTTTTTCTGCCTGCTCTCCAGGGTCTTGGCTCGCCGCACGGTCAGGCAAAAAGCTTTGGTGTAATCTCCGGGTTGACGCTGGGCGTTACAGACGCCCATATTGTTCGCGCCGCAATGGAAGGGGTGGCCTTCCGGGTTCGAGAAATGATTGACAGGGTATATAAAGATTCGTCTCTTCCCCGACCGACACATTTGCGGGTTGACGGCGGCGCAGCGTCCAATGACGTCTTGATGCAGATCCAGGCTAATGTCCTGGGCTGTACGGTGGAACGCATGATGCCTCTCGAGGCAACCGGGTTCGGTGCCGCACTGCTTGCCGGAGAGGCTTGTGGAATATGGCCAAAATGGGGTACGGGAAATATTCGCCAAACAAGCCGCATCTTTGAGCCTGATTGGTCACAGGAAATGCGGGACGGACGGTTTGAAGAATGGCGCGTTGCCTGCAAACATAGCGGAGTATAAATAAATGCTTTTCCAAAAAGGCAAGTTATTGTAGATTCAATATCGATCAATATGAGAGGGCAACAGGGCAATCATTTTTCTTGACCTCTCCAAATGATCATGTATCATTCGTAAGCGGGATGTCATCGTCACCGGTTGTCGAAATCAGGAGAACATCAATTTTCGGGAAAGTGATCATGGTGAAAGCAAAAGATAAAAAGAAATCATTTGGCCAGAGCATCAAGGCGTATCGTGAGGACAGGAAATTGAGCATTAAAGAACTGGCTCATGAAACCGGATATCCTGCCGACCTCCTGGAAAAGGTTGAAAAAGATGAAACCACGCCTCCGGTGGCGCTTGTTTTACAGTTAAGCCGAACCCTGAAGGTTGATGTTGCAACACTGGATGGTGACGAAAACAGAAAAGTCTCATCAAGGGCGAAAAGCCAGAAAAAGCGGGCGGGATCATACGCCTATACACAACTCACCAAATCAGGATCCGATAAGCATCTTGGCGCGTATCGCGTCACCATCGAACCCAATACAGCTCATGAAGGCGTTGAATACCACCATGAAGGCGAGGAATGCATCTATGTATTAAAAGGGAGGCTTTCGATTGTGGTGGGCAAAAACACCAGTCTTCTGGAACCAGGTGAATGCATCCATTTTAATTCGGCCCTGCATCACGCATTAAGCAATCCTTCCGACGAAAAAGCAGAACTGCTTGTTGTTCTGTATATTCCTTAAGGGCGTAGCAATGGCATTTGAAATCTCAAGCGAACAGGAAATGATCCGACTCATGGCCAGAGACTTTGCCAAAAAAGAACTGGAACCGATGGCGGCCGAATGGGACAGCCAAGGCCTTTTTCCAACGGATGCCATAAAAAAGATGGGAGAGCTTGGCCTGCTCGGCATGATGGTTCCGACGGTGCTGGGAGGATCGGGCGCCGGTGCGGTGGCGTATTCGCTGGCTCTGCAGGAGATAGCCTACGCGTGTGCTTCGACCGCCGTCACCATGTCTGTGGCCAACCTGTCCACCGAGCCGCTTCTTAAATTCGGCAACAAAGAACA
>CAIVDK010000232.1 GCA_903904655.1 uncultured delta proteobacterium
AATCTCATCAGTGCGCAAAGCCACGGTACCTTTGCCCTTCATGCAGGCAATCAGATCCTTCCCACGTCCTTCGTCACTTGCGACTTTCTGAAGAAACACCTTGTTGCCGGAAACAAAAAACTCAACCTCCGTGTTCGCCAGGAATCCCATTTGCTCACGGACATTCTGAGGAATCGTGACCTGACCTTTTGATGTGATCCGCATACAACCTCCCTCCTAATTCTTACCGAGCTAATTCTTACCAATCCGCAAGCGAATGTCAAGGGAATAATAGGGCGCTTCCCTCAATTTTTCTCTTCTGTCATGCCTCGAAATCTCCTGTCGGGGAATACTGCGGGAATGACTTGTCTTTCTGTTGCCTTCAACTCAAACCCAAAACTATTTCTTTGTGGTTTTTAACTCAAAACTCAAAACTCCTTAAGCTCAAAACTTTAGAAGCCCAAAACTATTTCTTTGTGGTTTTAACTCAAAATCCAAAACTCAAAACTCAAAACTCCTTAAGCCCACCCTTTTCCGTCCGCAAGGTCAGCGCAGTGCTTCAAGACCTTTACGATCAAGAATGCTCAATAGCTTCAGAGAAGGACCGGCAGGATGCTTATCACCGATCTCCCACTTCTGAATTGTAGAAAGACTGGTATTGAGCACTGCCGCCATAACTGCCTGGCTAAGGCGATAACGTTCTCTGAGAGCGCGAATCTGATCTGCCGAATAAGCAGAAACCGGTTCGAAACACAAAAAATCATACTCCCGCATTCTGCGTTTATCAATAATCGCAAGTTTATGTAAATCCTGGGCTGTTTCATGAACCGCGCTTAAAAGGCGGCTCTTATGCGTTTCACGCTTCATTTTCAACCTCCACCAAAAAACCTTCTTCAATGGCAACTTTAATTTGGCCCGCAGGCATACCAAGAAGATCTTTTGCCAGCATTTTCAAAGTGGTCAGTTAATTTTCTAATATATTTTCACGCTCATTCTTCTCAAAACCAAACACAAAAAACCATCTGTCCTTCAGATTCGTCGCCAGCAATGTTCTCGTACTACCGCTCTTGCCTCGCCCCGGCAAAGCAATGCGTTTTTTCACAATACCGCCACCAAGATCAGCTTCCAGCAAACCACTCTGAATTTCAAGTACAGCCGTTTTAAGAAATGAATCTTTTAAACCGGCCTTTCGTGCCCAACGAGTAAAATGCTTGGTCTTATAAATCATCCTTGCCTATACCATACCACTTAGTGAAGTACTTTACAAGATTTAAGGTTAAATCCTGACACCACCCAACAAAACTTCCCAAGCCTTAACTCAAAACCCATAACTCAAAACTATTTGCCTTTTAACCCAAAACCCAAAACCAAAAACCCAAAACTTATAACTTACAATGAACTCTTTCTTCTCTTTTAACTCAAAACCCAAACCTCAAAACCCAAAACTTCTGAAGCCCAAAACTCAAAAGGGTAATCTGTTCACCGTTCATGTACACTATAGAGGATTTCTGTGGCCCTTCCGGTGGAAACAGGCTCATTACTCCGGTCATTTAGCAGTTCAGACATCAGGAAACGACCGTCTCCCTTCTCCCGGTAGAGATCAACCGATTTCTTCAGGTAAACGGCCAAACCGCCCAAACTGGTCCGGTAGATGAAACCCTGTCGAATCCGTTTGTTTTTATGGAGGGCCTGCCTTGTAATTCCGAGAAGGGCCGCGGTGTCCGCTGCGGATAAAAACGCATATAGCGGCTGCGCCTGCAGGATCTCCTCCGTGATCTTTTCCCGCACGCTCTCGATAACCCGCGCCGTATCCAACGGGTAGATCCGGTCTTTGCAATCGGGGCACTCGTAATAGTCCGCCGACTCCAGTTTCAGCAGTCCGACATACCGATCGTCAATTTCCAGAGGACCCTGTATCTTCTCATACACGCCTCCGCATTCGCATGGACGCATGGCTTCACCTATATTTTCTTGAAACTGTTAACAATAAGTCAAGACCTTTGAAAATTGTCATTTCGAGGAGCGATAGCGACGAGAAATCTCAGATATTATGAACTGTTAAAGATTTCTCCCTGCGGTCGAAATGACAGAATTGGCGATTATTCAAAGCTCTCAAGTCGTCCATCCACGATGTAGAAATGAACATATACGGCCTCGCCTTTCAACTCGGGCGCCTTATAATAATCGATCAACAGGGATTCTCTCATACGTGACGGCTCGCTCTTGTAATAGTGCGCTGGTTTCAATTTCCGAATGGCGTCAAGTATATCGTCTGTTTTCCATCCGAAGTCCTGATAGGCCCCTTCTAACGCATTCCCCCGAATGTCAACATCGCCCCGGTTGACCAGTTGTTTTACCGCAGACAGGGAGTAATACGGTTGCGACCTCTTGGCCTGGAATTTTTTTGTTGAATCCTTCTTCATAATGAGCTTAGCACCAAAGGTTGACAATTGTCAACCTTTTTCTTCTTTTTTAACTCAAAACCCAAAGCCCAAAACCCAAAACTTCTGAAGCCCAAAACTCAAAACCCAAAACTATTTCTTTGTTTGATCGTTTCTTCCCCAACCGATCTTCAAATCACACTAACATCACGAATCTCGTTCATCAGGTCGGGGTGTCGTTCCACCAGCTTGAGAAGTTTGACTAGCGGCGCAGGAGGTTGTGTTTTGCCTCGTTCATAGCGCGAAAACGCCAATTTGCCGATGCCGAAAACTTTCGATAGTTCCGCCTGCGTAAGTTTCAGGCTTTGTCGAATGCGCCGAATATCCGCGCTTAGATCGCCTTTCACTGCCCTCAGCAATGCGGCCTGTGCTTCTGCATAGCGGCGATAGCTTTCAGCATCCCATACCCCCTCATCGCATTTGGGACAGAACTCGCCTTTCATGCCATGAAGCGTCAGTGACTGACCACCAAATGATAATTTTTCATCCTGTGTCCTATTCACCATTTCCCCATGATCACAGCTTGGACATTTCATTTTGTTACCTCATTTTGCCTTAAACTGAATCACCGGCGGTCGCCCATCGGTGAAATCCGTAATTTTGATATAAACCGGGATACCATCTAAGGTACTACCATAATAAACGTCCTGCCATACTCGATGATCTTTGTGCGTCGTCATCGCCTTGTAAAAATCACGCCTTGAAAGGGTGAGTACGACCTGCCTCATTTCTTGTTCCAGCAAACCCAATTCGAGCCCGCCACGAAGTGCGGTTATTGTAAATGGTTGACTCTCAGGATCTGCAACTGTTTCTTGCACTTTTAAAAGCTTGTAATGGGGTGTACGTTTCTCCATTGCACGATTGCCTATTGTATAGCCGATATGATAAAATTAGTCAATATGGTAAATATAATGCTCTCGTCAAACCCTTGTTTCCCGCATCTTTTTTTTATAACCCAAAACCTAAAACTCAAAACCCAAAACTTCTGAAGCCCAAAACTATTCTTCCCTTAATCACTCGCGTGCCCCGCAGGGGTATAACTACTTAAATCTTAAAACTTAATTACTATTTTTTTCTCTGATCGTTTCCTCCCACCCAGCCTTTAAATCATACTGAGGCACAAAACCGAGTTCCTTTTGAATGAGACTGCCGTCAACGGCAATATCTTCGGTGTATTTATCAATCATCGCCTTATTAAACGGGGGTTTTATACCAATGGCGTGGCTTCCCTTTTCGATTAAACTTATCAATGTCACGCGACAGACCCTACAATGTCCCCCGCTACCCTAAAGGGTACGCGTGGCGGGGGTAGGGGGTGGTGTGAAAATAAATAGATTTCTGTCCCTATTATTGTCGCTGCAGACTGTGGTGTCACAATTGTAAAAAATGTCATTCCGCATCATCCTCACGCCGCGTGAGGTCACGCGGCCTACAGCAATAATCGCCGTTTTTTTGTAGGCCGGGTCACCGACCCGGCGTTGTTTGTTAATTGCGACACAGTCTCCTGGCGGGGGTAGGGGGTGGTGTGAAAATAAATAGGTTTCTGTCCCTATTATTGTTCAATTTGAATTGTGACACAGTCTCTGCGCGGGAATGACGAAATTGTTGGTTTTATGTGGTTGTGCAAAGCTCTCAGCCTGATGACCTGAAGCTCACACGAGGGCACGCGTGGCGGGGGTAGGGGGTGGTGTGAAATTAAATAGGTTTCTGTCCCTATTTAAATAAATATTTCCAGATGGGGATTACTTTTATTTTATTCTCCATGTCGATCTCGTCATCCCATGTTACTATCGTGCCGGTGGAGAGGGAAAGTTCATCCATCGCGCTTTTCAATCCCCGGAGTTCTCGTTCGAAGGTCTTTTTATCCGACATCTCCCAGCATACCTGGATCAGTTGCGTCTCGCCCGAAATTCTGTGCCGCGCCAGGAAATCAGCTTCATACCCGTCTTTTGTAGTGACATATTCCACATCATACCCCTCGCGACGCAGGTGCATAAATACCATCGTTTCCAGAAGCTGGCCGTAATTATATGAATTACGAAAGGTCATGGCATTCAAAAGTCCGGTGTCGATCGTGTAAACTTTAGCCGGGTTGATCAACCTTGATTTTTCAGAACGACTATGAATGGGAACTTTGTAAAACAAAAAAGCATCCGTCAAATGATCAAGATATTCATACAGACTGTTCTTGGTTGATTTGATCGCCATGCTCTGCATCGTATTGAAGAATTTATTGACGCTGAATTGCCCGCCGGCAGAATTCATAATATGGCGGACAAGATGCTTAAGCACAAGAATATTGCTGACCTTATGGCGCTCAATGATGTCCTTCAGCAATACAGAGTCGATATAACCCTGCAATACTTCAATGCGAAGATTGCGATCCAGGTTCTGTACTTCCGGGAAGCCTCCAACTTCCAGATAATCTTTCGCTGCTTTGCGCAATACGGAGGCCGTGTTTGCGCCAAACGTTTTTGGACTGCCGGAAAAAAGTCCGTGAAATTTCAAAAATTCCTCAAAGCTGAAGGGGAATATTTCTATGGCTAAAGATCGCCCTCGTAAGCTGGTGGCTATTTCCGAGCCAAGTAACTTTGAAGATGAGCCGGTAATGAAAATTTGAATATTTTCCGTATCAAGCAAGCGCCTGATGAACATTTCCCATTGATCAATTCTCTGTATCTCATCAAAGAAAAAATAGCCCGGGTGGCCACCCAAAATCCCCCACCTGTGGCCACTTGAAAATCCCCCACCCAACGGTTGTTTTTAAGGCCTGAAAAACAGGTTTTCAAAAGCATCTTCACAAACGGTTGGCAGAACGTTACAGACTCCCATTTCACA
>CAIVDK010000233.1 GCA_903904655.1 uncultured delta proteobacterium
CCGGCGCGGTCGATGGCAAAGATCACCGGCAGTTTTTGCAGGCAGACATCGTGCAGAATCTGATCGTAAGCGCGCTGGAGAAAGGTGGAATAAATCGCCACAACAGGCCTGAGCCCTTCCATGGCCATGCCGGCGGCAAAAGTAACGGCGAGTTGTTCGGCAATGCCTACATCATATAAACGTTTAGGAAATTTCCGTCCGAATTTGTCCAGGCCCGTGCCCTCGCACATGGCGGCGGTCACGGCAACGATGCGGGAATCTGAAGCAGCCAGTTCGATAAGCGTCCCGCCAAATACTTCCGTATAAGAAGGCGCGGTGTTTGCCGAAGGAATCGTCAGTCCGGTTTCCACATCAAAGGGCGCAATGCCGTGATAGGTTGGTGAATTTTCTTCCGCGAATTTGTAGCCCCGGCCTTTTTGCGTGATGACGTGCACCAGCACCGGCCCCTTTAATTTCTTGACGTTTTCAAAATTCTTGATGAGGTAGTCCAGGCGATGACCTTCCAGTGGCCCAACGTAAGTGAAACCAAGTTCCTCAAACAGTGCACCGGGAACAACAAAGGTTTTCAGCGATTCCTCGATTTGTTTCGAAAATTTGAAAATCTGTTCGCCGATACTGGGAATGTTTTTAAGAAAAGTTTTCAGCTCGGATTTAAATTTAGTAACCCTGTCACCTGTCATCATTCTGTTCAAATAAGAGGAGAGAGCGCCGACGTTGGGAGAAATGGACATTTCGTTGTCATTTAAAACAATGATCAAGTCTTTGTCGCGGCCACCAGCCCAGTTCAGTCCCTCAAACGCCATGCCGGTGGTCAGGGAGCCGTCGCCGATCACCGCGATGGCTTTGGCGTGCCCGCCCTTCAAACACTGGGATTCGGCAAAGGATGCCGCCGCCGCGATGGAGGTGCCACTGTGCCCGACATTAAAGGCATCATAGACGCTTTCTTCCCGTTTGGGAAAGCCGCTGAGGCCACCCTTGCGGCGCAGGGTCGGGAACTTTTCCTTCCGACCAGTGATTATCTTATGCGCATAAGACTGATGGCCAACGTCCCAGATGAGCCTGTCTTCCGGCGTATTGAAAACATAGTGCAACGCCAGCGTCAGTTCTACCGTGCCCAGCGATGAAGCCAGGTGGCCGCCCGACAAAGCCACTGTATTGATGATGAGGGTTCGTATTTCCTGAGCCAGTTTATTGAGCTCCGCTAGATTGAGTTTCCGGATCTCCGAAGGATAGTTCACTTTCGGCAAAACATCATAATTGGCTATTTCGATTGGTTTCATTGGCCTTTATCATCCTTTAAGACTTTCTTTCCATGATATAGCGGGCAATGACTCTGAGCGGCAGTGCGCGTGAATCAAAAGCCGCGATGCCGGCAACAGCCGCCTCTGTATGTTCGGCCAGTTTTGCCTTTGCCACATCGAGACCCAGGAGCGATGGGTAGGTGATTTTGCCCAGGGCGGCATCGCTGCCGGTTTTTTTGCCCATGCGCATGCTATCACCTTCCACGTTGAGAATGTCGTCAGCAATCTGAAAAGCGATGCCGATATGGCTGCCGTAAACACCCAGCGCCTGAATCTTCTCGTCGCTTGCACCCGCGAGAATCGCGCCGGATTTTACCGCTGCCACGATGAGCGC
>CAIVDK010000234.1 GCA_903904655.1 uncultured delta proteobacterium
AGACCAACTGCTTCATAATATTGTCACATCCCTAGAGAAGAGCGGGGCAGAATGTCTTTGCAGACCACAACCCCTGGACCCTCCGGGGATCAATCAATTCCAGAAGGCCGTGGCGCTGGCCAGGGCTTCCTGGTTTGGCCATGGCGGAAGCTCGCTTATCTTCTCGGAGGCGGAGGGATACGTAAGTCCGGTCAGTCATGGGGCCATGTACCGCAAAGAGGTTTTCGAGAAGGTGGGGTACGTAGATGAGTTCTTTGATGCCTGCGAGGATGTGGAATTCAATTTCAGAGTGGAAGAGGCCGGAATAAAAACCTACATGAGTCCTTCCCTCACCATCAAGTATTATCCGCGGGAAACGCTTAGCGCCCTTTTCAGGCAAATGAAAAGATACGGGATAGGGAGACTCCGTCTAATCGAAAAACACCCGGGTGCCTTCAACATAAACACTCTTCTTCCTTCCGCGTTCATGGGCGGCCTGATCCTGGCGCCGCTGCTCAGCCTGCTCGCCCCTATTTTCTGTCTGGCTTTCGGTATCCTGTATGGGCTCTATTTTCTGGTCTCTCTATTTACCTCCATAGGGATCGCATACAAACATGGGTTCAGCTATCTGCGTCATCTAATCCCTGTTTTTTTCACCATCCACGCCGGTCTCGGCTGGGGGTTCTTAACAGGTCTGCCTGGGATGATCGGGAGTAAGTTTAATAAACGCCGCGCTGCTATGGCCGAGGCGCCAATTTCCCATAGAAAAAACGAGACAATAATTACCGGTAAAGCGCCTTCTTTGGTGCAAAAATCGGATGGAGAAAGTAACTTTCGACTCATGGAGCCCTACATATCCGTAGAGATACAGCGAATTCGGGAGACGATTCTTAATGCTATTCCAAACAAGAAAACCAAAACGATCATGGTGACCGGCGCCCATGAAGGAGCAGGAACAACAACACTTATTTTGAGACTGGTTACCAGTATTGCTCTTCTGAAAAAAATGAAAATCCTGCTGATGGACATGAACATGCACCATCCGCGCCTTCATCGCGCCTTTGGCCTGGATTCCGAGGGTGGCTTTACGGATGTCATGAACAACAGGATTAACTGGCGGGATGCCTGCAAAGAAACTGGCATTCCGCAGTTAAAGATCATGACCTCCGGCCGGCAACAAAATGAACTCCGGAATTTACAGGGAATACCGGGACAGGAGGAGCTGTTTCTGCAATTGCAGGAGGAGTTCGATCTGGTCATTATTGACACCTCGTCGGTGAACAGGCGCAACAGAAAAAATGTAGATCCCGTCCTTTTAAGTCGTGTAATGGATCTGGTCGTGCTGGTGGTTCGGGAGAAAATGAGTACGAAGACCCAGCTTAAAAAAGCCATCGAGGATATGGCCAGTAACGGTGGAAAAGTAAGCGGAATCGTGTTCAATAAATATCCCTTATCTTCCCTGACATAGGAAGCGAAATTATGAAAAATGACAGGCATAAAAACCCCCAACTTGATTTAGCCACGCTGGTATCGAACTACCTTGTGCCCCTTCAAGAAAGAAAGGCAGTGATTGCAGCCATTACACTTTTATTTTTTTTCATCACTTTTTTTCTCAGTTTATTTGTGAGTCCTGAATATTCCAGTCGGGTTACGTTCATTGTGGAAGAACCCAAGTATAATATACAGTCCAAAAAAAATGAAGAATCCATGGTGCCCAAACAGGCCTCGGACGAATATGTCCTGGCCCAGGTAGAAAAGATCAAAAGCCGCTCCTTTGCGGATAATGTCCTTAAAATACTTCCTAATCTGGCCATCAATGATTTAAGCAACCACATGGATTTAACTTCCCAGATTACGAGAGGCATTGTTCAATCGCTGAAGGCATGGTCAGGTGAAAAGTTGTTTCAGCGGATCAAAAACCTACTACAGAAGGGAACCAATACAGAATCATTATCTATGAAAAGAGAGCAGCTTCTGAAGAATATTGTGGAGAAAATATCTGTCAGCAGCAAGTCGAAAGTGGGCATTGTCCAGATCACGGCTAGGTCAGTGGACAAGCAGTCTGCTGTCATTCTGGCCACAAAGTACATGGAGGTCTGGTTTGCCGAAAATCTAGAAGAAAACAGGAAAGACGTGAAGGCGGCAAAAGAGTTTTCGGAAGGTCTGAAAAGTAATGCCTGGCAGGAGTATAAAGCAGCAGAAGCAGAGTTGATTGCCTACAGGCATAAGTATGATATCCCCGGTGACTCCCGTGTCACCTTCGACGGTCTTACGCAGAGCGAGTTGGACAGTCTTCGTGCGGGCATGGAGATGGCCAAAGAGCACTTTCAGGCAATGGATCGGATCAGTTTGGAGACAAGTGTAAAAGAGGCGTCAGTAATGAATAATATTAAAATGATTGATGCGCCCAGTCACCCTGGCTCTCCTCTGGAAGATGTTAGAAATCGGATCAGGATGATCGGTCTTTTAGGTGGATTATTCCTGGGTGTGGGATTGGTTTTACTCCAAGAATGGATTAAAGGACCCATCAGGAACGAAATGGACATATCGAAGACTGTTCAGACGCCGATCATCGGTTCCCTGCCGAAGGACTTGTCTTCTTCCTGGATGGATGTAAAATAAAAAGAGTTTACCGTTTGCCGATTATGCTGCTGCACAGCGCGATGTATCGCCAGTTTCATGTTTGTCAGTTTGGGAGTTGATTTGAAAAAATTACAAACACGATATACAAAATGTTCCGGCAACCTAGGCCGTGTACTTGCCATGGTGTCATGGGGTTATCCGGGTTTGATTGCCGTTGTGTGGATGATGGTTTCCTTGTGGGGCGATAGCTTGTGGTTTGCTACTTTGGTGTTGTATGGCCCACGGTGGCTTGTCCTTCTCCCCCTGGTTATTTTATTTCCGCTGGCGCTTATCAATAACCGTTGGCTGCTGATCCCGCTCATTGCAGGGGGACTGGTTGCTGCTGGTCCATTTATGGGCCTTCACGTTCCACTTCATAGAGCAGCGACCGACGGTGTTCCCATCGCCAGAGTATTGACATGTAATATCAATTCGGGCAGTTTCGGGCGTAAGTCTCTTGCCGATCTTATCCGG
>CAIVDK010000235.1 GCA_903904655.1 uncultured delta proteobacterium
CGCGGCATCCCGCATTTTATCGAAGTAAATTCTCTGGCCGGTTTAAATCCGGTCCGTTCGGACCTGCCCATTCTTTGCCAGCTTATGGGCATATCCTACCATCGGCTGATTACCGATATTCTGAATTCCGCTTTAGAGCGTACCGGAATCATAAAGACATGTTAAGTCGAATCCTGAAATTCTGAGGACGAGAAGTCATTGATGAGAAGAATAGTTATTTTACATACGGATGTGGCACAGGACGCAGGCGAAGATGAACTCGATACCCTTCGCCAGGCCGAAACCATTGCACAGGCGATGGTTTCTCTGGGCTATGAGCCGGTCATGCTGCCTTTCGTCATGGATTTAAATGTAACAATTGCAAAACTCCGCTCTCTCCAGCCCTATGTTGTTTTCAATCTGGTGGAAACGCTGGCTGGCCGTGGCAGCATGATTTACTTTGCAACCGCCTTGCTTGATTTTTTGCGGCTTCCCTACACGGGCTGCCGGACGGATGCCATGTTTTTAACCTCTAATAAACCCCTCACGAAAAGAATGTTACACGCCGCAGGTATTGCGACACCACCCTGGCTGACCGCCGATGGAATCGCCGTCGGACATGCTGCCACTGACACGTATATTTTGAAGGCTTCCTGGGAAGACGCTTCCGTCGGCCTGGATGACGCATCCATTCTTCGGACAGATGATCGGGAAATGCTCCTGGACGCCCTGCAAAAACGCAAGCAAAAACTTGGCATGGACTGCTTTGCCGAGACCTACATTGACGGAAGGGAGTTTAATATCGCCTTACTGGCCGCCGATCAGGGTATTCGGATTCTGCCTGCCGCGGAAATGCTTTTTCAAGATTACCCGCCTGATAAACTGAAATTACTCGATTATCGAGCCAAGTGGGTCGAAGATTCTTTTGAATATGACAATACAAGGCGTACTCTGGATATTCCATCACAGGACGCCGATCTGGTGAATCGACTGCGGGATATTGCCCTGAAGTGCTGGTCTCTGTTCGGTCTGCGCGGATACGCCCGCGTGGATTTCCGCATCGATCAAAACGGTCAGCCCTGGGTGCTGGAGATCAATGCCAATCCCTGCTTATCTCTCGAGGCTGGTTTTGCCGCCGCCCTGGAACGTGCCTCGATAAAGTATTCAGAAGCGATCGAGGATATCATCCATGACGCTTTGGCTTAAGAGTTTGGCGTTGTTTATTTCATGTTTCGCAGCGGTCTGCCGCCGAACGGAGGATTTAGATGAACCCCATCACTTTTCGACAGAACATTGAACCGGCAGATTTGGGCGCGATTTTGAACATTGTTCAAGGGAGCGGTTTTTTTTCCGCTGCGGAAGTAGAGCTGGCCTGCGAACTGGCCACAGATCGGCTCGAACACGGTAAGCAAAGCTCTTATCAATTTTTATTCGCCGAAAACGACGAACAGGTTGTCGGATACACCTGTTACGGCCTGGTTCCGGCGACCGCAGGCAGCTACGATCTTTACTGGATTGCCATTTCCGAAACTCTGCGCGGTTGCGGCCTTGGTAAAATCCTGCTGCAAAAAACAGAAGACCGCATCCTCAAGGCTGGCGGCCTGCAGATTTACGCGGAAACATCTTCCCGATCTCAATATGCGCCTACTCAACGATTTTATGAAAACTGCGGCTATATCTCGGAAGCAGTTCTTCAAGACTTCTACGCACAAGGTGACAGCAAAATTATTTACTCTAAAGCCCTTAAATAACAAACGATAAGACTAATAATTCGCCAATAATTCGCTTTAAAGCCTTGCAATTTTCCCGATTTTTAGCTAGAGCACTGCTGACTTTGAAAAATAACCAATTGCATATCTAAGGAAAAAAGGAGGATTTGCTTATGCGCCTGTTTCCTAAAGAAGAAAATTTCTTTGAATATTTTGAAGAACTGGCCAATAAAATTGAAGAAGGTGGTCAATTTTTTCTTGAAATGACCAAAAATCGTGATTATTCTGCTGGGAAAGTTGCCAGGCTCAAGGAACTTGAGCATGAAGCGGATAGCATTACCCACAGGACCTATGAAAGAATGCACAAAACCTTCCTGACGCCCATCGACCGTGAAGATATCTATGCGTTGGTCAATAAAATGGACAGCATCATGGACGTCATCGAAGCCACGGCCATCCGCATCCATATGTATAAGGTTAAAAAACCGGATGATGAGATCATCAAGCAGGCGGAAATACTTTTTCAAGCGATCAAAAAAGTCAAGGGAATTGTTCATGGCTTGCGAAATATGAAGAACAGCCAAATGATTCTGGACGGCTGCGTGGAAATCCACACCCTGGAAAATGCCGGCGACGTCGTTTTAAGAACCATCATCACCGATCTTTTTATCAAAGAAAAAGACGCCATCGAACTGATTAAATGGAAAGAAATCTTTGAGCGGATTGAAGAAGCCATAGATGTGTGTGAAAATGTATCCAATATTGTGGAAGGGATCGTTCTGAAACATGCTTGATTCGATGGCATTTGTTTTTGTTCTGGTGGGAATCGCGCTGGTTTTTGATTTTCTTAACGGATTCCATGATTCCGCTAATTCCATATCCACTGTTGTTTCCACCCGCGTTCTTTCACCAAAGCATGCTGTAATCTGGGCGGCTTTTTTTAATTTTGCCGCCGTATTTTTTGTCGGAACGGAGGTAGCCCATACCGTCGGTAAAGGCATTATCCATCTGGACATTGTTGATAATCTGGTGATTCTTTCTGCCTTAGGCGGGGCGATCATCTGGAATATCGTGACCTGGTATTACGGATTGCCCAGCAGTTCTTCACACGCCTTAATAGGCGGCCTCATCGGTGCCGCCGTATCCAAAGCCGGAACAAGCACACTGGTCTGGTCTGGCATTACCAAAACAACAATTTTTATCATTGTTTCTCCCGCGATCGGCATGGCTCTCGGTTTTACGTTTATGGTTCTTGCCATGAATCTGAGCCGTCATTCCAATATGGCTAAATCAGATAAACTCTTTCGTAAGCTTCAACTCGTATCCGCCGCTGTGTATTCCTTGGGGCACGGCATGAACGATGCGCAAAAAACAATGGGTATTATCGCCATGGCGCTTTTTAGTAAAGGGTTGCTGGGTGATACCTTTCACATTCCTGTTTGGGTCATTATCGCCTGCTATGCAGTGATTTCTCTGGGAACCATGTTTGGCGGCTGGCGGATTGTAAAAACCATGGGAACCAAAATAACCAAACTTCAGCCCATTGGCGGTTTCAGCGCCGAAACAGCGGCAGCCTGCTCGATTATCGGTGCCTCCATTGCCGGAATTCCCGTGAGCACAACCCACACGATCACCGGCGCAATTGTCGGCGTCGGTTCCACCAGAAGACTTTCCGCCGTCCGCTGGGGTGTTGCCGGAAACATCATCTGGGCATGGATTTTAACGATTCCAATTTCCGCTATCGTCTCCGCTATTATTTATTTTTCTGTAGGCTTCTTTCTCAAATAAAGCAAACCAGCCTGACAGTTTCTCAAAATATTATTGATAATTTCCCTGTTTTACCGTAAATTACTTTTTAAATTTCATACATTGATTAAACATTGAATTGACATGGGAGAATCCATACATGCCTGAAAAGCTGTTGCCGTTTACAAAAAAACAAATTGAAAAAATCATTGATAAATATCCGACGCCTTTTCATATCTATGACGAAAAAGCCATCCGGAAAAACGCGCGCGATTTTAAAAAAGCCTTTTCCTGGAATGAAGGCTTCAAGGAGTATTTCGCCGTCAAAGCCTGTCCCAATCCCTATTTAATAAAGATGCTTCATGCCGAGGGATTCGGAACGGATTGCAGTTCTATGGCGGAATTGATCATGTCTCAAAAGACCGGTATTGTCGGAGAAGAAATCATGTTTTCCTCCAATGACACCCCTGCCGAGGAATTTATCAAAGCCAAAAAATTAAAAGCTATCATCAATCTGGACGACATCACTCACATTAATTACCTCGAGCAACACGCAGGCCTGCCAAAAATTATTTGCCTTCGCTATAATCCCGGTCCCTTGAAAAAAGGCAACATCATCATCGGCCATCCGGAAGAAGCCAAGTACGGGTTTACGCGTGATCAATTGTTTGAAGGCTATCGCATCTGCCGGGACAAGGGCATTAAGCGTTTCGGTATTCACACGATGGTTGCCTCCAACGAACTCGACCCGCACTATTTTGTTGAAACGGCGGAAATTCTGTTTAAGCTGATCGTCGAACTATCGCACGCCCTCAACATACGTATTGAATTTGCCAATCTCAGCGGCGGCGTTGGAATCCCCTACCGGCCCGAACAAGAACGTCTTAATTTGCAGGTCATGGCCCGCGGCATTCGGGAAAAATACGAACAGATCATTGCCGCCAATGGTTTCGCTCCTCTTAAGATCTTTACCGAATCCGGGAGATATATCACCGGTCCTTACGGTTATCTCGTATCCAAAGTCCTGCACATCAAGGACACATATAAACAATTCGCCGGCCTCGACGCCTGTATGGCCAATTTAATGCGTCCGGCCCTTTACGGCGCCTATCACCATATTACAATTTTGGGCAAGGAAAGGCGCCCCCATGATTTTATGTATGACGTCACCGGCTCTCTTTGTGAAAACAACGACAAATTTGCTATTGATCGCCTGCTGCCCCGCTTGGAACCCGGCGAC
>CAIVDK010000236.1 GCA_903904655.1 uncultured delta proteobacterium
CTGGTGAAAACACTGGGGACTACTCTTTACGGGCTCTGGGCTATGGTGCAGTCCGCACTGGGTTACTTTACCCTGATGAATATGGGAATGCCCAGCGCGGTAATGAAGTTCGTTGCGGAGAGCAGCGGAAAAGAAGACCGCCTGGCAATCTCGGAAGTAATCACAGCCGCACTGGTGTTTTACGGAATCATCGTTCTGATCGGCTGCATCATCCTGGCCGGACTATTAGCCTGGGGCATCCCGCTGTTTCACATGAAGACAAATGAGGCGGACGTCGTCTGGATAATTCTGCTGATTCTGGGAATTGACATGCTCTGCACGTTTGCCGGTTCGGTGTTCCACGGAGTGCTCACGGGGTACCAACGTTTTTACGCGGCCAATTCGGTGGATATTCTGTGTACGTTAATTGGAGGAGTGGCAGTCTACATTATGCTCAGCCATGGATATGGAATCAAGGCCATGGCACTTATCACCCTTTTCATGAACGTGTTGAAATGGCTCATTATTGCTGGCCTGGTTTTCTTCCGATACCGGTTTTTTTCTTTTGCGGAAATTAGTTTCAACCCGGGTCAGTTTTGGCGTATGGTCTCCTTCGGCACAAAATCGCTTTTCGCCATTATTGCCGGTCGCATCCATTATGGCAGCGATGCCCTGATTATCGGCGCTTTCCTAACACCTGCAATGGTTCCTTTTTATCTCATTCCCGCTAACCTTATCAACTACTCACGCTCTTTCCTTCTTTCCATCACACAAAGCTTTCTGCCCCTTTTCAGCCACCTGGAGGCCAAAGGCGATAATGCATCGATGACAACTATTTATTTACAGTACACCCGACTGACCTTACTGGTATTTCTACCGCTATTGGTCATGCTGTCTTTCTTTGGTGAAACCTTTATGGGGCTGTGGATGGGCCCCGAATATGCACGGATAGGCGGTCCGGTAATCCTGCTTCTCACAATTTCCCTTGCTTTTTCGGGTATCCAGCCACTCAGCGAAAGGCTTCTGACAGGCACATCGCGGCAGGGTGTCCTGGTATGGACCGGTTTTGCCGCAGCCGCCGTTTTCCTAATTACTGGTTTGTTGCTTGTCAGACAGCACGGCTTAACCGGGCTTGCCACCGCGTTTCTCATCAGTTCTCTGGGGCCTTCATTTTTTATACTCAAACGGTCCCTTTCCGTCATGAACATCCCGATCAGGACATTTTTAGCGAAATGTCTGTATCCGAACTTATGGCCAGTCCTAACCGCAGCAGCAATATCTGCTTACATCCGGTTATTTCATTGCCCGCAGGGCTACGGGGCATTGCTGATCAGCATGATGTGTGTCGGTGGCTTTTATATTTTGGTCGGCTATTTCGCCGCGCTCACGGCTCACGAAAGGCGCTTGATTCGGCAAGAGCTGAAATCCCGCTCCACATCTTTGAAACTGTTTATAAAACAGCTGAGAGGGAAAGCTTTATGAGAAGTCGAAAGTTGTGTAACAGACTGAAGTCGTTGTCCAATAAAAAAGAAATCAGATTGTTGGCTATTGTATTCTTTGCTGTCATGACTTGTGTGATGATGATTGGTCATGGAATGGCAGGCAATTCTTCATCAATTCAAATGCCGTCTGCCGATGGACCACTTTCTTCTGAGCAAATCTCCATTTTATCCAGGAAGTTTGTAACAAACATCGTGCATATCCCCGGGGGGCACTACGCTACCCCGATTATCTGTGGAAAAGACAATACTGAGTACGTTCTTGATGGAGACATAACCGCGGACGGCACGGCAGTTCTGGTCCGTGCCTCTAAAGTAGTTATCAATCTCAACGGCAATACCATCACTTACAATCAGACCATTGCGGGAGAGGGAGTTTATATTGATGTGTATAACAAGACAGATATTGCCATCACCAATGGATCAATTATTCAAGGTGTGGCAATGTCCGAAGGGGATGTGTACGGGGGCGGTAACAATCCTGTCCGATCAAAAGGTCTTTCTTCCAGGTTGCAAATCGCCTTGATAAAGGCGCGCTACGGCGGCAGAGATGTAGGTGGATTTTATGTTTCAGCGGCAAACAGTATCTTCGAACAAAATATTCTTGAGGATATCTGGTCGGTTGGAACATTTAAAAACAGGCATCAGGGGATTGATGCGCTTGCTGGTTCAAAAAATAGTTCTCACGAAACCAATAATATTTATCGCAACAACACGATCATCAATTGTCGTCAAAGAGGGATAAACACCGGGAAAAATGCCGTGGCATACGGGAACAGAATTACAATCAACAGCCTGGCAACAAATGCTACCGGCATCGCCCCGGGTTCCGGCAGTAAGATTTATGATAACACGATAATCGGCAGGGGTGAACATCCGATAGGAATATTCTATGTGTCCAAGGAAGGCGGCGTTGAAATTTTTAACAATTCCATAGATGTCCAGACAACTAAAATGGGTGAAGAGTATGGCAAAAATCCCAAATGCTTTGATTCCAAGACCCCCTGCGGCAACTTCGCTGTTGGATTCCGCACTACCTGGCGCGGCAGCAACATCAATTTCCATGACAATACCATCATCGTCCGAACTGATTCCGCATACAAGGGAACATACTCCCCCACCGGCAAGCCGGTTGTTGTCAACGGGAAGGGGCGCGGCCTGATGGTGGCGATTAATGCCGGCGAGAAGGCAAGGTTTTACAACAATACAATCACCGCACTGGACAAGGACGGCACCGGAAAGGCCTATGGTATAGCCTGCACCGGTGGCAATACATCGCCTGATCTGGTGTTTGCGGGAAACACGGTCACCAGTAACATCCTGAACGTTGCCTTGGGAGATGAATATGGAACTTGTTCCGGGCATCCTCTTTTTATTCGAAATACGTTCATTAAGGCAGGCAATTATCCGTCCTATAAGACCGTTGCCGCGGAACTGGACGGCTATTTTGAGGCGACAGGTCGCTTTGTGTCTAATGAATATAAGGAGGGCGCTTCACAGGAAAGCATAAAAATCAATGCCAAAAGTAAGACCAGAAAATCGGTCTACTTCGGCAGAGAAATAACGGTAGATCTCCGGAATGCACCGGCGCTTACACCGATTGCGGCAGCGGCATTAACTATCCAGGATACTGGAACAACATTTAATTCGACAGTGACCACCGGGCCTGATGGCATCGCTAAGACCGTTATCTACGATTATGAACTGCATAATGATAATGGAGCAGGTTCTGCCTCAGTCTTAACCCGCTATCTGGCTCCCCATACGCTCTCGTTACGTATTGACTCAACTCTTTTTACAACCCATAGCGATAGCACTTCCGGCGCATGGGATGCCTTGTCTGCTAAGGGCAGTTACGTACTTCCTCTGTATGATGGATCAGAGGCCGTGGACAAGTTCAAGAAACTGACAATAATATTTTGATTAAGTTAGATAATTTTAAGGAGGAAGAAAACATGCATCCGCACCCGATAATTCGTCTGCTCATCGTTGCCCGCTGGCCTCTGGGGGGGATCCGCACCTATATGAAGTACACCTACAAGTACTTTCCAAAAGACCGCTTTCAGATAACACTCCTGGCGCCGGAAGAGGGGGAAAGAGAAACTCTAGCGCAGGACATGAATGAGATGGGGATCGAGTGGGTAAAGGCCGCTCGCGTGGCAGGAAGAGATTTTCTCTGTCTAAGAGTATTCCAACTCCTTGCCCGGCAGCGCTTTGACGTTATACAGAGCGAGGGATTCATCTCGGCCGTCCATGTCCATGCGGCCAATCTGTTCCACAACATTCCTCATGTGGTTACTGTTCACGGAATTTTGGAACAAAAATATCTAGGGGGCGGGCTGCTGGGGAAATTGAAGCGAAAATGGCTCCAGTTTGTGATCAACGGGGCGGATGCCTTGTACTCCGTCAGCCGGGATATGCAGGACCACGTGGAGTCATTACTAAAGATCAGCAAGAAGCTGCGCAAGGTGGTCATCCATAACGGCATCGATGTAAGCCGCTTTACCGATAAAGAACTCTCCGCCGATACGTCTTTGAGAAAGAAGCTCGGCATTCCTGATACAACATTCCTCATTGGCTTCCTGGGACGGTTTATGCCGCAAAAAGGATTTGAGTATCTGATCGAGGCCATGGATTTACTGGCAAAAAGACACCTTGGCTCCCGGGATATCCTGGTCCTGGCTGTGGGATCCGGTGATTACTTGGAAGCTTATCAAAAAAAGGTAGCGGAAAAAGGGCTTACAAACAGATTTGTATTTATTCCCTTTCAGCCGAATGTTGCGCCTGTTTATGACGCTGCGGACGTGATTGTCATGCCCTCTATCTGGGAGGCCTTCGGTCTGCAAGCTGCTGAGGCACTTTGCATGGGCCGGCCTATCATCTCCTCTGACTGCATCGGGTTAAGGGAAGCAATCAAAGATACTCCGGCTATCGTCGTCCCGACAGGCAACGCCACGGCCATTGCGGATAGCGTATCACGGCTTATCCTCAAACCGCCCTCTTTGCTGTTCCACGATTTTCGGGAGGAGGCCCGGAAACGTTTCGATGTTCGGAAAACATCATCCGAGCTGCAGGCGTTACTAATCTCTCTAGTCCCCGGACAAGCCTGACGCAAAAGAAGGAATAATGAACGACATGAAGTGTATTTTGAAGAAAATTTTCAACGTTGTGGCTAGCCTGTTGGTACTGCCGCTGGTGTGGACATTCAAGCTCTTCGGGCGCATGTCGGAAAAGGATGCCCTTTTTGCCGGTATTGGACAAACATTGTCCCTTCTTCCAGGAAAGTTTGGAAGTTATTTTCGCGTTGCTTTTTACAGACAGACTGTTCTATCCATGACAATAAATACTTATATGGGTTTTGGTTCGTGGTTTTCTCATCCGGAGGTCCAGATCGGCAGTGAGGTCTATATCGGGGCATACTGCATCATCGGGAAATGCCAAATAGGTAACGATTGCACCATTGGAAGCAACGTCCATCTCCTGAGCGGGAAAAGGCAGCACAATTTCAGCAAGCCGGACATCCCCGTTCAAAAACAGGGAGGGAAGTTTGATACCTTAGAAATCGGAGAGAACTGCTGGATCGGGAACGGCGCCATCATCATGGCCGATGTGGGACGCCAGTGCGTGATCGGTGCCGGATCAGTAGTCACAAAAAACGGAAGGGATTATGAAATGCTGGCCGGGAATCCAGCACGGGTAATCCGGATCATTGCCCACGAAGAAGAGGGAGGAAAAAGCTAATACCATGACACCCATACCGATAGCCTTTTTCATAGATACCATAGAAGCCCCTTCCGGAGGGACGGAAAACCAGCTCCTCCTTCTGATCAGGAACATCGACCGCACGCGCTTCAGTCCGATTCTGTGCGTGCTTTACAGCTCCGCGTGGCTTCAGGCCCAGTTTAACCTGTGCCCCGTTTATGAAATAGGCATAAAAGCACCGTTGCGCCCTTCATCATGGATAAAACTCTTTCGCCTTTCAAGATTTCTACGCCTAAGCGGTGCCCTGGTTGTCCACACCTTTTTCCGGGATGCCAACATCGCCGGCATCCTAGCGGCGCGTTTTGCGTTTGTGCCCATTGTCATCTCATCGCGGAGAAACAAGGGACACTGGCACACGGGATTTGAATTGGCGCTGCTTAGATGCCTTAACATGTTTGTGACCCGTTTTCTGGCCAATTCCGAGGATGTGAAACAATATACCCACCAGGCGGAAGGTATTCCCCTCAACCGGATCGACGTTATCTATAATGGCTTCGATTTCAAAGGGATGCCCGCCATGACGCCGGAAGCAAAGAGCGAATTCAGAAAATCGCTCGACATTCCCAGAGACGCCCTGGTCATCAGCGCCGTGGCCAATCTCCGCCCTGTCAAAGGTTTAGATACTTTTGTTCAGTCCCTTCAGACTGTTATCTCAACTTTTCAAAATGTAGTGGCTCTTTTGGTGGGTGAAGGCAGTGAACGGGCGAATCTGGAGAGACAGATTCAAGCCCTAGGGCTTGGCCAGGCGATTAGGCTCATGGGAATGCGAAAGGATATCACCAATATTCTTCAGGCCAGTGATCTGGGCGTGCTCTCTTCCCATTCGGAAGGTCTGTCCAACGCCATTATTGAGTACATGGCCTGCGGACTGCCGGTGGTGGCTACAGATGTCGGTGGCAACCGTGAACTTGTGATTCCTGGAGAAAACGGCTATCTTGCCCCTCCAGGCAACCCAGGTGCCTTAAGTGAAGTCCTTATTCAACTCCTTCATGACCCAGAGCTGAGGTACACGATGGGAAAGAATTCGCGGAATCTGGTGAAGGATAAATTTAATCTTTCCGTTTATATTCATGCTCACGAAAGATACTATTGGGGTCTCATAAACAGAGTGGCTATAAAAGCGACGGAGGGTTAACCTATTTCTGCGTTGATCCTCAGTTGCTTGACCCATACATTCACGGACCGAATGGCCGAAAAGAACATCCTTGATTGCCTTTCGGCTTATCATCTCCACTCCACCAAAGTAAACTACCACCGACCTTGTCGGTGGCCTTATAAAAGACGACAACGCCTGACAATATCATTCGCTGTCGTCCTTCCATAGCCGGAGTTGTTCTTCGCGAATCTGCTCCTCTGCCTGCTCTTTCACATAATTTTTTATCACGGTGCTATTGATACCCACAGTACTTACAAAATATCCACGCGCCCAAATGTGCATTCCCCAATACTTCTTCCCTAATGCTGGAAACTCATCACGTAGGCGCTCAGCACTTTTTCCATTGAGTATCTTCATCACTTTGAGTGACCAAGAATATGTCCTTATTGTAGACGAACAGGGGAGACTAACCATCCTTTTACATGTTCGAGGCA
>CAIVDK010000237.1 GCA_903904655.1 uncultured delta proteobacterium
TACGTATTTGCCGACGCGCGTCGATTCTGCACTGATTCCTACAAAGAAGCATTCCGGATTATTGAAGAAGTAAAAGTAGGAGTATCTCCCGGTATTGATTTCGGCAGCAGCGGCGAAGGTTTCTTGCGTTTCTCGTATGCCAATTCTCTGGCCAACATTGAAGAAGGGTTAAACCGCCTGGAAGGTTATTTGCACAAGCATTATTAGCCAAGCTTTCCTATATCTGTATCGTGCCTTCCATATAGAGGGTCGCTTTGCCGGATATCTTCACCCGTTCGCCGTCATTTACACAGAACAATTCACCGCCTCGCTTCGAGACCTGAAACGCATGCAGATTATTCTTAGCAAGCACACTTGCCCAATAGGGAATCAGCACACAATGAGCGGAACCGGTTACCGGATCTTCGGGCACACCAAAGCGGGGCGCAAAAAAGCGTGAGACGAAATCGCTGTGATCTCCTCTGGCTGTAATGATGATACCGCGATATTCAACCTGCTCAAGCACGCCAAAGTCAGGTTGCACTTCACGTACAGCTTTCTCGCTTTTTAAAACCACAAGTATATCTTCTGCTGAACCGAATATTTCCTCCGGCGCAATTTTTAGTGCCTTCTTGAGTCCAGGTGGTGGTGATATGGGATGAACAGGCCTTGAGGGGAAATCCATTTCCAAAATATCACTCCGATTATAAACTATCAGTTGTCCGCTCTTGCGGGTTTGAAAAGTGATTTTTTCTGTGGGCCATCCCTGATAGGCAAAAAGAACAAAGGCGCTAGCCAATGTCGCGTGTCCGCATAGAGCTACTTCAGTCGTCGGGGTAAACCAGCGGAGGTCAAATCCTTCATCATTTCGGACAAGAAAGGCAGTCTCCGACAAATTATTCTCTGTGGCAATAGATTGAAGTTGCTGATCATCAATCCACGTATCAAGCAGGCAAACGGCCGCCGGATTGCCGGAAAAAACTTCAGAAGTAAAAGCATCAATCTGGTAGATGGGTATTTTCATTTTAGTTGTCCTGTTTTCATAAAACGCACGCGGACCTGATAACAACGCTAAACTCTCTAGTCATTTTGTCAATACTACCATTTTTAAAATACCATAGAGAGATTATTGCTTCATCATAATTTTCACCGCATCACCTGCCGGATCAGTCAATCGAATAAAGGCATCCTGGACGCCTTCGAGGGCAACCGCATTCTCAACAAATCTTGAGGTCTTCAAAACTCCTCGTGCAACATAATCAATGGCTGTATCAAACTCATTTTCGTTGTAGCCGTAGGAACCTTTGAGTTGAAATTCTTTCATCGCAATTCTCATGGTAGAAACCGGCACTTCAGTGTAGTTAATGCCGGCAAGCACGACGGTACCGCCTGCCGCAGCGGCGCCTATCGCACTTTTCACCGCGGGAGCAGGTCCCGCGCATTCGATTACTTTATCAAAACCACCGTCGGTACGCGTGAGGAGTTTCTTCTGTAATTTGGGATCTCCGGCATCGAAAACCTCGTCGACATCACCGAACA
>CAIVDK010000238.1 GCA_903904655.1 uncultured delta proteobacterium
CGAACTGGGGCAGGCCTCCATTTCGCTGGTACAGCGTTACATGAAGATTGGCTATAACCGGGCCGCGCGCATGATCGAGCAGATGGAACGCGAAGGCATTGTCGGCCCCTCCGACGGCGCGAAACCCCGCAAGGTTCTCATTAGAAAGCTTCCAAAGTGAAAAATAATATCCCACCCAGACTTCATATCATTTCACTAGGCTGCTCCAAGAATCAGATTGATTCTGAGGTCATGGGCGGCCTGGCTTTTTCGTCCGGCATGACGATTGTGGATCATCCCGACCAGGCCGACGTCATCATCGTCAACACCTGCGCTTTCATTCAACCGGCAAAGGAAGAAGCTCTGGAAGTTATTCTGTCGCTTGCCGAAGAAAAAAAGAAGAGAGGACGTGATCTGAAGCTGGTCGTGGCCGGTTGCCTGGCCCAACGTTACGGAAAAGAGTTGCTGGGCGAAATTCCCGAAGTGGATTTATTTATCGGCACGGGGGAAGTCGGAAACATCGTCAGCCATTTAAAAAAATCAAAACGCGCCGCTGTGATCACCAAACCTGATTTCTTAATGACCTCACGGCATGAGAGAATATTGTCTTCCAATGCGGCAAGCGCGTACTTGAAAATATCGGATGGCTGTTCCAACGGTTGCACCTACTGCGCCATTCCCTCCATCCGAGGCAAGGCCCGCAGCCGAAATCCCGACGACATCCTGCAAGAAGCGCAAAAGCTCGCATCAAGAGGCGTCAAGGAAATTATCCTGATCGGCCAGGACACTACCGCCTATGGCCGGGACTTAAAGAACCGCCCGAAGTTGTCAGACGTATTGGGTGACATGGCCGCCATCTCCTGCATTTCATGGATTCGCCTGCTCTACGCGCATCCGGCGCACATCGCAGTCGATACGCTAGAAGCCATCGCCGATCACAAAAAAATCTGCCGCTATATCGATCTGCCGGTTCAGCACATTGACGACACGATCCTTTCTGCGATGAACCGCAAAGTCTCCAGCGGGAAAATCCGGGAAATTATCAGCCAGGTTCGCCAGATCATCCCGGACGTGGCTTTAAGGACATCGCTCATTGTGGGCTTTCCGGGTGAAACGCAAAAACGGTTTGAACGATTGCTGGATTTTGTGTATGAAATAAAATTCGACCATGTGGGCGTTTTTACCTACTCACGAGAAGAAGGCACTGCCGCAGCCCAGCTGCCATCACGCATTTCGGAAAAAGAAAAGGGAACCCGACGCGATGAAATCATGAGCCAACAGGCCGATATTTCACACGCGATCAACCAAACCCTGATCGGATCGGTTCAGGAAGTGCTCATCGAAGAAAAAAGTGAAAGCAAAGATTATGCGTTTGTCGGACGCTGCCGCAGGCAAGCCCCGGAAATCGACGGCGTCACATATATTAAAAACACCGGCACTAAAATCGGCAAGATGGTAAAATGCAAAATCGTATCCGCCGACGACTATGATCTGTTTGGGGAGATTATAAAAGGCTAAAGCTCATAATAGGGAAAACTAAAATATGCAAATTCAGGACGTCTTCGCCGCTTATCAAGATGAGATGCGCCAAATCGAGGTTCACCTCGACCGCTACATCACGTCGGACGTCAAATTGATTCCCGAAGTCGCCCATCACTTGATTGACAGCGGGGGTAAGAGATTCCGGCCTCTGCTGCAGTTGATCAGTTCCAGACTGTGCGGCTATTCGGGGGAACATCGTTTTCCGCTTGCTGCCTCTATTGAATTCATCCATACCGCAAGCCTCCTGCACGACGACGTCATCGATGAAGCCGTCATCCGACGCGGCAAGACATCCGCTAACAACGTCTGGGGAAATGCAGCGAGCGTTCTGGTCGGTGACTTTTTGTATTCCAAAGCATTCAAGCTGCTGTCCGAAATCGGCGACATTAAGATTGTTCAGCTCATGTCGAAGATGACCAACATCATGTCGGAAGGCGAAGTATTCCAACTGATGAAATGCGGCGACACAGACCTTACGGAAGCGGAGTATTTGAGCATTGTCGAAAAGAAAACCGCCGTGCTCATTTCCGCCGCCTGTGAAAGCGGCGCCATCCTGGGCGGAGCGTCACCAACGCAGATTGAAGCGCTTGAACAATATGGTCACAAAATCGGCATGGCTTTTCAAATCACGGACGACACACTCGATTACATGGCTAAAGAAGAAGATTTCGGTAAGTCCATCGGCAAGGATCTGGAAGAAGGCAAAATGACGTTGCCGCTGATTTACACACTAGCTAAATGCACTGAAGCCGAAGGCGACAAAACTAGAACGACCATCAAGAAAAAGGCTTTTTCCCCTGATACCATCCGGGATATTTTCACCTTGATACAAAAATCCGGTGGTATTGATTATTCGCTGAATCGTGCACAGCAGTTCATTGAGGAGGCAAAGGGCGGGCTGAAAGTATTTGCCGATTGCCCGGGAAAAGACCATCTGCTAGCCGTCGCCGAGTATATCCTTTCTCGAAAGATATAATATCATACCTCTTATTGATTACCCCGAATTTTTCTTTGATGGGATTATTGCTGGTTCATCCAGTTGACGTAAGCTTTCAGGAAAGCAGTTTCATTTTTAGGCATGGCGCGTTTTTTTTATTCCAATGGCAAACAGGATTGCAAGAAAACTCATTATTGCCAGCATAGTAAAAGCCATACGATAGCTTGAAGTCGCATCAAATATTTTTCCGGCGACAAATGGTCCAAATGCTCCTGCCCCAATTATAAATAATGTAAATCCGAAGATAGTTCCATGATATTTCAGGCCGAAGAGTTCAGCCAGATAAGGTGATTGTATAGCTGCAAATCCCCCATAACCGAAAGCAAAAAATACTGCAAAGACGTAAAGCACCCAGAGGGCATCTGATAGTTGTATGATTATGAGGGATATGAACATCAGCGAGGCAATTATGATGGCGACCGGTTTATTGCCCAAACGGTCCATCGCTACGCCTAAAGATACTTTGCTGATAATACTGACGCCGCCAATTACGGAAATAATAGTGGCGGCTGTCACTTCCGCTATACCGACATCTGTGGCATGAGGAACGATATGCACCAATATGGACTGCAAACATGCTCCCATCATGAGAAGGACTCCACAGATCAACCAGAATTGCCTAGTTCGGAGCGCTTCTTTAAAGGTAAAGTGCAAAGAGCTATCTTCATGTTGTATGGACAGGCCCAAAGCGGATTGTCCGATTTCGGATGGGTCACGTTTTAACATCTGTGCACTGATACTGACCAGTATCATTACGGTGAGGCCGATAATGATATACGAAGTGCGCCAGCCGAAACTTGATATAAAGTAGCTGGATAAGGGTGGCACAAGCATGACTCCGACGCCAACTCCAGCAGCAGTAATGCCGCTCATTAAGCCTCTTCGGAAAACAAACCATCTGGCTATTGTTGAAAGTAGGGGAACCCAGGTGCCGGCTGCACCAATACTCGTAAGAATTCCAAAAATGACATAAATGTGCCAGGCTACCTGTGCCTGGGACATCAATAAATAGCTGATTCCCAGAAGCGAACCGCAGATAGTCACTACTAACCGAGGCCCGTACTTGTCACAGAGCTTGCCCGTGAAAATACAAGCTACTGACTGCACTACGAGGTTTATTGAATAAGCGCCGGAAAGGACTGCTCTAGAGAGCCCAAATTCATTCAGCATCGGCTTGAAGAAGACACCGAAGCTGTATTGTGCTCCCCAAACTATCATCAGTATCAGGAAACCGCACAAAACAATTACGTAACCATAGAAGAGTCCAGGTTTGTTTATTTCAGAAATTGAGAATCTCCTTTATCTTCCATCTTATTTAGCCTTTCTAAGCAAGATAGTCTTTCAAGATTGTTGTTTTTTCAGGAAATGTCAGGTCCTAAATTGATAATTGATCAGCATTACTTTTTACAGTTAGAATGTAAGACAAAGGACATTCTATGTCAATGAAATAATAACCAACGATTACGAATTGTAATGGTGGACATAGATGCCATCAATACGGAACTTGTCAATGACAGTGAGACACTTCCGTAAAGAATTTAGTGTCGTAATTGATCACTATTTCCTGGTAACGGTTTATTGATCCAGGCTGCCCCTGGTAGGGCCATTGGTTTTGGCATCTTTCCCTTGAACCGCTCTGGATGTTTTGCAAAAGCATCATTCAAAACTGCCTGACGTTCTTTGATAATTTGTTCAGCCCGTCCGTAATGGACATCTTCCGGTGTGAGAAATCCGATTCCGGAATGATAATGCTCGGTATTGTACCAGCCGAAAAAGTTCTGGCAGAATAACCTGCTGTCTTCGGGACACCCGAACCGTTCCGGAAAATCCGGCCGGTATTTCAGCGTTTTGAAATGGGCATCCGAATAGGGGTTGTCATCGCTCACATAAGGCCGGTTGTCTTTGCCACTTTGTGTCTCCAACCGGTAAACTGCTCGGTGACAATGCGACGGCTTCTGCGATTCTTGACCGCCTGTTGCACCGCGGTCATCTGCTGAAATTTGAAGGAAAGAGCTACCGGCTTAAGGAGGCTTCTAAAAGACTTGCATTAGAAAAGGAAAAAAACTAGATTAACGCTCGTTCTGCCGACCCACGGGTGAGGGATTTTCAAGTGGCCATCCGGGGGCTAACGCCAACGGATGGACATATTGTTGAAATATTGCTTATTGCCGGGAAACCAAGCAGCAACGGAGAAACAATCATCGACGGTAGTGACTTAAGAAACCGGTGTGCTCAATTGAAAAATCAACAAGAAAGAGGAAGGTTGAACGTTATGAAGAAAATTGGAACGAGTGACCTAGAGGTTTCTCCGCTCTGTCTTGGTGGCAACACATTTGGCTGGACCGCATCGGGCGAAGAATCATTTGCCGTTCTCGATAGGTTTGTCGAGGCAATCGATCGTGGCACCAATTGCTAGCGCTCGAGTCGTTAATCAACTCGAAGATTTGTTACCGACGCCAATACTGTCTGGTCAAGAGTTGGCTGACCTGACAAAGGTTGGCACATAACCCTATAATCCTTTTAATGGACTGGAAAGGGGGTTTTTATCAAAAAAAACTAATATAGTTAGGAATGTCGAGTTTCCTTTCAGTAAAACTTTTCCCTTCGGTAACGAGTTTAAAAAATAGAGGAGGCAACAAAGATGAAGAAATATGTTTTGCAAAAATGTTTGGTGGTGTTTTTAGCTATCTTCGCTATTCAGGTTTTCTTACCGGTGCTCCTGCAAGCACAGGAAGTTCAAAAAACGGATCCCTCCAAAATTGTCCAGAGCGGAGCGATTCTGACTGTAGCCGAATCCAAGAGGCTGATCGGCAAGGCTGTGGCACAGATGCCGATTGTCAAGAATGCCCTGGCCAATGGTATGGTCATTATCATCAAGGGGACAACCAATGCCTACGTGGCAGAGGAGATCACTGGGCAGAAACCATCGCATGCAGCATTTGTGACGGGAAGAATTGAGCCCGAGAAAGGGGCTAAAAACCTGCCCCAGGTGAAAGCTGTTAACCACATAATTCTGGAGAAAGGTAAGGTAGTTGATATCTCGCTTGACGATGCCGCGAAGAAGCTGAAAGCGGGCGACGTTGTCATGAAGGGGGCGAATGCCCTGGACTATAAGAACAAACTGGCGGCGGTTAATATTCTGCACCCGGCAGGGGGAACGACAGGGATCACAATGCCCTTCATCGTGGCCCGCAAGGCTCACCTCATCATTCCGGTCGGCCTGGAGAAGTTAGTTGCTGGGGATTTAGTGGCTCAGACATTGATGACGCGGGAGCCGCTGGAATCGTTGCCTGCCCCCTCTGGCAAGTCGTCGGCGTTTTTTCCCGGTCACATTATTCCCACCCAGTGGATCCTCACAGGAGAAATCGTGACAGAACTGGAAGCCATTAAAATACTGACGGGAGCAACTGCCTTTCAGGCCAGTGCCGGCGGTATTAGCGGCGCGGAAGGGGCAGTATGGCTTGTTTTCAGGGGAACCCGGGATCAAGTAAAGAAGGCCCTCGAATTGGCAAAATCCATCCAAGGGGAACCACCTTACTCTGAATAGGAAATTATTGGTGAACTGACCAGCCCCTTCCAAATGATCCAGAGTTGGGAGGGGCTGGTCAGCGGAGAGGATTACCTAACAAAGCGAAATAAATAGCAAAAAAACTGGCCGCCATGGCGGAAAAGGAGATGCCGGCAACGGTCAATTTCGAAGGCTTTATCCCGTGAAAAAACTAATTGGATTAAAACTTATTATAATTATTTCTTATTTAATGATAGTGCTGCCGGCCGGTGCCGCAGGAATTATTTTAAATTGGCAGTTATTTGTTGCCAATCCTGATTTGGCATTAGACAATCCAAACAAGAAAGTTTTAATTAAAAATTTATCTGCCACTGAGATAAGTATGCCCGCCAGCGTTGATTCTATAGATATATTTTCCTTATTTCCTGATCAAAAAAATAATTCAACACCAAAATCAGGAAAAAAGGCCACACTAAGCAAAGTTAAAATTATTTTTTTTGGGAAGAATACGTTTATGCCGACCAATGATGAGGCGTATGCTAATAGCGATGATAAGCAAGCATCAAAAATTATCAATACCATGACATCTTTGTTTTACGAGGATTCGAAAATTAAATCATTGGAAACAATAGGCAAAATTATTGAACCGCAAATTAATTTCTATTTCACGTTCTAAATGTATCTTGCTTAATTTAAAAATGGCTGAACTCTAGTTTAACTTGTGCTAAAATTATCGAAGAAAATCAAAACGACAGGAGGTAAGTTCGATGAAGGAATGCGTAGTGATTGACGGCGTGAGAAGTGCAAATGCAAGAGCCCACAAGGATAAGGGTTGGTTCAGAAATGTGCGGCCTGAAGAATTGCTGATCCAGGTCTATAAAGCCCTTTTTGAGCGGAACCCCAAAGTGAAACCCGAAGAGGTCGAGGCAGTCTTCTGTGGAACAGCCAATCAGGCAGGGATGCAGAATGACATCGCCAGAATTGCCTGGCTAACCGGCGGCTTCCCGGAAATTGTGGCGACCAACGGCATCAACCAGCAGTGCCCCTCAGGTATGGCGGCGACGGAACATGCAGCGAGGGCCATTATGTGCGGCGAGGGCGACATTTACATTGCCTCGGGCGTTGAGGATATGGAGAAGGTTCCAATGATGTTTGCCATGGACATTTCCCCGAAGCTCCTAGACCGCTACAATATGGGAGACCTGCCCATGGGCAATACGGCTGAAAAGGTTGCCGAACTATGGAAAGTAAATCGAAAAGATGCGGAACTGATGGCCTACTGGAGCAATAAGAAAGCGGCGGCGGCCCGAGACAGCGGCAAATTTTCCAGGGAAATTGTTCCCATTGAAGGAGAGAAGGAAGACGGCACAAAATTCATGGTGACGACGGACCAGTGGATTCGTGATGACGTATCCATGGAGCAGATGGCCACCATGAAAACGCCTTTTAAGGAAAACGGTGTGGTGTCGGCAGGGGTTTCGTCTCCGCTGACGGCGGGTGCGGCGGCATTGCTCCTCATGAACCGTGACAAGGCCGATGAGTTAGGCCTTGACTATCATATCAAATACGCTGGCGGCGCTATGGTCGGCTGCGACCCTACAATTATGGGTATCGGTCCCATTTATGCCGCGCAGAGGCTCTTGAAACGGGCAGGGCTGTCCGCGAAGGATATCGGTGTCTGGGAGTTAAACGAGGCCTTTGGCAGCCAGGCGCTGGCCTGTCTTCGTGAATTGGGCATTGCCCAGAACGCCCCCTTTGAGAATGTGAACGTTTGGGGCGGCGCCTTGGCGCTTGGCCATCCTTTAGGTGAGTCAGGTTGCCGGATTATCGTAACACTCCATAACATCATGAAGACCGATTTCAAAGGCGCCAAATACGGCGTCGCCATGCTCTGCGGCGGTTTTGGAAACGGCAACGCCTCCTTGTGGCAGAAAGTTGAAAAATAAATGATCACGATGGTTGGGGAGATTGCTTTTAATCTCCCCAACCAGGCCATAGATTGACTCCGTTACGGGATTCCAGGAATTTGCACCCTGAGCACATCACGGTGCAACGGTATCTTTCTAAATCCACAACCAAACTGAGAACTCTTCTGAGAATGACTTCAGTTACCTCTTTGTTATGTATAGCAGGGACGACTAAATTGTTGTTTCTTTGTATATCAAAACATGGAATTATGAATCATGAAACCCGTATTCAATGACCGGAGTAGTTTTTACAGGAGGTGAAAAAATGGCGCAAGTAAAGTATTGTCTACAGTGTGGGCACGAACTTTCGTTAATGAAAATAGACGGTAAAGACTATCTGGCATGTTCTGCAAAGAACTGTGGATATGTTTATTGGGATAATCCTCTGACTGTTGTTGCCGCGATTGTTGAACATAAGGGAACAGTTCTGCTTGCGCGCAATAAGGCATGGTCCCACAAGATGTTTGGGTTGATTACGGGGTTTCTGGAAAAGGGTGAATCTCCGGAGAATGCCGTTCTCCGGGAAGTCAAAGAAGAGCTGAGTCTTGATGCCAAACTTGTAAGCATGATCGGCATCTATCCTTTCCTGGAAAGGAATCAGCTTATTATTGCCTATCACTTATCAGCAGAAGGAGAGATTAAGATGGGAGAGGAGCTTGCCGAGGTGATTTCCGTTCCGCCGGAAAAAGTGCGACCGTGGAACTCTGGCACCGGACCGGCCATTAAAGACTGGCTGGAGAAGCGCGGCTTCTAAGGATCATGACAAAGTTGGTTGGCTTGAATTTTATTTCTTTCGCTAAAAACTTGCAAGTCAAGACTCGTAAATAAGGAGAATCAATATGAATTGCAATTTTCATCACGTCCATCTCTTCGCAACTAATCTCGATTCCAGCATCAAGTTTTATACCGAAATGTTTGGAGCCGAAGTCGTTTTTGATCAGATTGTAGCTAGAGTGCGCAATGTTCTGATACGTATCGGAACAGGTCACATTAATTTTTACGATCAACCTCCCCGGGGCATTGGTCCAAGTGCCGTGCATCACCTTGGTATCAACACAGATGACATTTCAGCGGTGGTCACCCACATGACAGCGAAGGGTTTTAATTTTCGGTCATCCATTAAGGACTTCGGCGATCTTAAATACATTATGCTGGAAGGGCCAGATCATGCCCTGATTGAGGTTTTTGAAACCAAGGCCAGCTGGGGAAGCTTGTCAGACGACAAATTAAATAAGTAATCTGAATTAAGGTGCGAGCACCATCTATTACACGCTGCACGAGACAATCGAAGAAAAGTCGCTTAAAACGTTCCATTACGAGGCGGCAGTGACAGCAAAATAAGGGAGAAAAAGGAGCCATTCAATGAACCACTGTCATTGTGTCCATCTTTTTGCATCTGATTTTCAGAAAAGCCTAACATTTTATCGGGACGCATTTGGTCGATTCATTTTTTTTGATGTGACTGACGAAATGCCGCGCCTAGGCGCGACAAACCTTCCGAGCAGTCACGGTTGGGGAGACGTGCCTCAATAAGAATAAGCTTGTCTTTTGCCGCAACAGCCGTTGCAAAAGCCTGTGCCAGTTCATCTTCAGTGTTTGCGCGGATACCGATGACCTTGTTTCCTCCACCAAATGCTTCGGGCAGTGCTGCATAATTCCACATCTGAATATCATTATAGAGCCCGTCTTCATGCAATATCCGCTCGATCAGATAACCATCATTGTTGATGACAATGATCACGGCGGCTGAGTTATGCCGGATAAGCGTTGAAATTTCCTGGACTGTCATCTGAAATGCACCATCGCCGGTAAGAACAACCGGCCGTTTTTTAGGTCGTGCCATGGCAACACCCAGCGCCGCCGGCGTACAGAAACCGATAGATGAATAATAGGCCTGGACAATAAAATTCTCCGCTTCTTCGATATGAAACTCAGGTGCTGCGCAGAAGGCGTCGCCCGGTTCGGCTAAAAGCACCATGTGGTCGTCGAGAAAACTGTTTACGCATTCATAGAGCCGGGTCGCCGATAGCGTCCGTCCACTTTGCGGGATGAACGTTTCCCTGGGAGGTCGTGCTTCATGCGGATGAGACATGACATACGTGCGTGCCTTTGCCTTTCGGGACAAGGCACGGATGAAGTCGCCGAGTTGTACACCATGATAATAATGGCTTCCAATGCGGACATCGCCGTCACCTATATCGATGACCCGTCTGTTGTCAAAATTCATACTGAAAAGCCCGGTATCGAGATCTGTCATCCATACACCCAATGACAGCAAACAGTCCGACGATTCAATCTGACGTCTCACGACTTCACGGCTCCAACTGCCCTGATAGATACCGATGAATTGCGGGTGCATCTCCGGCAGTACACACTTACTGCTGAGCATAGTGGAAAACGGGATTTCCAGGGTTTCCACAAGGTGCAGCGCAGCCGTCCCCAAACCAAAGCGCAATAGCTCCACTCCGGCAAGCACCACGGGATTTGCTGCCGCGTTTAAAAGTCTTACGACATCTTCGACGCATTCATCGAGACTGTCCTTGTCGGACGTCTGATGCAGGGTACGCGACATCGGAAGCGGCGGACGGCACGCCACGCGGGCCATATCGACCGGTAGTTCGATATATACCGGCAGTTTGTGGATAACCGCATTCATAATGACGCGATCTATTTCCTCAGGCGCCGAATCTGCACGGGTTATAATTGCTGCATCTACGGTCACTTTTTTAAAGATTTCCAGTTGGACATAATAATCGGCTATAAGATGGTGCACCATGGCGCCCGTGTCACGACGATGTGCGGGTGGCGCGCCACTGATTACAATGAGGGGCACACGTTCGGCGTAGGCCCCGGCCACGGCATTCAGGATGCTTAGGCCGCCAACGCCGTAGGTCACGACTGCTGCTCCGGCACCGTTCATCCGCGCATAACCATCCGCGGCATAGCCCGCATTCAGTTCATTACAGGTCCCAACCCATTGCAGGGGGCTTGCGAGAACCTCATCAAGAAAATCGAGAACATAATCGCCGGGTACGCCGAAAAGGTGATGGATGCCGATTTCCTTTAATCGATGCAGCAGATATTGTGAGATCGTATATCGGGGCTGTCCGTTGGAGGCCATATTCATCATCCTTTGCACAGTGTTGATGGTGTGATTATTTAAACTAAAAACACTTCTTCTATAAATCTATATGGAAAAGAAAGTGGTGAGTCAAGTGCATTTTGGAAAAGTATATTAACCACAAAATATGCGATTTGGCGTTACTTGTATGGCGTAAATAGTTATTATTACGCATGGAGGGCCGGCAAATTTGTTGTGTGTTGACACCAAATATTCAGATTTGCTGGGTAACCGTTGATAAGGATTTATGGGGTATTTTCAAAATGTCCTGATAACGATTTTTGAGGGAAAATAAGTGAAGGTAATCAATGGCTTATTGGTGTGTAAATAACCACGTAACTATTTGATTTTGATCTATGTATTACGTGTTTCTAGAGAATGGAAATGTTTATAATCAAAAAAGGGGGTAGAAGATTTCTTCTAACCCAATGATTTTACTGGAGCCGATGGCCAGAGTCGGACTGGCGACCTACTGATTACGAATCAGTTGCTCTACCAACTGAGCTACATCGGCATCCATGAAAGAGATGTCGTATTTATATGATAGAATTGAGCTTGTAAATATCAATCTGCTCTTCCTTAATGATTGACTTCTATTTCATTTTCCTTTAGCTTCCGCTGATAGAGCTGATGAGTATGGAAACCAAAATGATCTTTTTTCTTTTAACCTTTTTATGC
>CAIVDK010000239.1 GCA_903904655.1 uncultured delta proteobacterium
AAACGCCATGCCGAAGATCAAGATGGTGGAGGCCAGACCGCACTGCGCGTCCGTCAATCCCAGATCAATCTTCATCGGCTGAAGAATGACTGAAAAAACCTGCCGGTCCATGTAATTGATGATGTACAAAAGTGTGCAGACGATCAGGACAAAGTGTGCCCGCCCGCCGCCTGTCTTGTATTGCCCGACCTGATCCGACGATGCATGCTTCATAAAACATTCCCCGTGATTTTATGCCTTTGTTTCTTCCGCGAGGCACGCTGCGCCGTAGGCCGTGGAAAGTCTTGGCCTTTCCGGAACCAGAATCTTTATTTTCAGCGCGCAGCCTATGGCCTGCACCAGTCCTGCGTCCTCGCCGCCGCCGCCGGTGAGCACGACGTCCGGCTCCAGTTTCAGTCTTTTAACCAGCATACTCACTTTGGCGGCCATCGCCCGGTGAACGCCTGCCAGAATATCTTCGGCTTTCGCGCCTTCTGCAATGCGGGAAATGGTTTCCGATTCGGCAAAAACGGCGCAGTTGGTGGAAAACTCGACGGGCTTTTGCGACTGCAGAGAAAGAGGCCCGATGTCGTCGAGGCTGACATGCAGAATCCGCGCAATTACCTGTAGAAATCTGCCGGAGCCGGTAGCGCATTTTTCACTCATGAGAAAGTCGGCGATCCTTCCCTCCGGCGTAATTTTCGCAGCTTTTGTAAATTGCCCGCCGATATCGATAATCATCCGCGCCGAGGGGAAAAGACAGTGGCATCCTTTCGCCTGGCAGGAAATGTCGGAGATTTGCCGTGCTGTAAAAGGCGCACTTTCCGCGCCAAGTCCCGTGACCACCAAGCCGGAGAGCTGCTCCATGGGCATACCGGCCTGAGATAACACGTCATCCATTACCTTTCTCGCGCCATCTTTATAATTGCCGCCGGAAGCGATCAGGCTCGAAGCGATCAGCCGCTTTTCGCTTGTCAAAGCGGCTTTGATAGAGACGGAACCGATATCGAGGCCGGCGTAATATTTTTTTGTGTCGTTCATAAAAAACCATTCCCTACGAGAAGAATTTGACTTCTTCCCGCTTTCGTTCATGTGCGGGTCTCACGCCGCGGTCATAAAAATCTTTTCCAACGAGCGCCGCCCCCAGCGCCCCGGTGATAAAAGGCTCGGGCGGCGTCAGCACGGGGAAGCCGACCTTGCCCGCGATGGCTTTGATGAGCCCGACATTTTTTGCGCCGCCGCCGGTGACAACCACATCCTTTTCAATGCCCAGATGGCGCGTCATGTTGACGACGCGACCCGCGATAGCTTCGTGCAGGCCCGCCACAATTTCCGCCACACCCGCGCCTTCGGACAGGCGCGAGGTCACTTCATGCTCGGCAAAGACTGTGCACATATTGGAAATCTGGACAAAGCCGTTGGCCTTGAGAGCGATCTCGCCCATATCCACCAGATTGATGCCCAGTGTTTCGGCGATCACTTCCAGAAAACGGCCGGTTCCGGCTGCGCATTTGTCATTCATGACAAAGTTGGCTACCTTGCCTTCGGCATCGAGCTTGATGCCTTTGGAGTCCTGACCGCCGATATCGATGATAATGCGCACGGAGGGAAACAGAGAACGGATGCCGCGTGCGTGACAGGTAATTTCCGTGATTTGCTTGTCGGCAAACGGAACATTAATGCGGCCATAGCCGGTGGCGACGATAAAATCGAGATTCTCGAACTGGAGCCCCGCCTTTTGGATGGTATCTTCCATGACTTTGAGCGCCAGATGACGATGTTCCACACCTGTTGGTCCGATGTGCGAGGCAAGAATTTTTTCTTTGTCATCCACAACAACAACCTTCGTCATGGTGGACCCGATATCAATTCCGGCAAACGGCATAAATTTATACTTCCTTCATCGAACGAGAAAACTCAGGGGCGGGAAGACCAAAGGGCGGGAAGACCCCGCCCCTACGGTCTTCAGCCTTCAGTCTTTTTCCCTGCCTTCCAGTGCTTCCAAGAACGCACTGATCTGTGCCTTCCACTGCGCTTCCGAGTAATCCCGCAAATCAACCATGTCGGAAACCAGCTGCATCATGGGGATGCTGGTGTATTTTCCCAGTTCGCTTTTGATATGTGTCTGGCCGATGGTGGTCGCGCGGCAGGAGCGGCAGGCATGGAAGACAACGCCGTCGGTTTTGTAATCGTCGATC
>CAIVDK010000240.1 GCA_903904655.1 uncultured delta proteobacterium
CAAGGATGGCAACTTTGCAATCGATGTAAAAAAACTGTCGTACGACTACAGGGAACTCTGGCTGCCGATAGAAAACACGCTGCTTACAGGCGGATGGACCATAAAAGGCGGAATGCTTCCTCAATTAAGCCATCGGTTGGCACTGGCCGTACCCTTAGCGCTTTTGTTGTTTTTGCTATTCTACATTCCGACCAGAGGCGGTGTATCTTCCACCGCGCGAACTAAGGCAAATACACCCCCATATGAAACCAAGGCGGTCGATCGTGAAACTTACAATAAAAATGAAGCAGCCCAGATAGCCGTATCGGGTAAGCTGATGTCTGCAAGTAATATTGAACCCATCTTGGATGGTTTTATGAAGTTGCCCAGGAAGTATTTTGGGGATTATAAAAGCGCATTCACTGCATACTCCAAGGTTTATCTGGAAAAAACGGACAAAAATCCTGAATTTGTTGACAGGATAAATAAATTTGCGAAGGAAAACGAGATTGGTTTATAACGTCCCAGATCGCAAATCAACATTGAAATCGATTATGTCATTTTGAAAGTCTCGGTGGAACGACAATATATTATGCCCTACATGAGAGACCTCCGGGATTAAGCGAGGATCATGTCTCCTGCTCGTAGCCTGGGGCAGCTTCACACTTATCAATCCCTGCTCCCTGCCCTAATACCAAGTCGCCGTCAAAAGCCAACAGTAGTATGGGTCGCTTGTGACCTTTAGGTTATTAGACCCGTTAAACACGCGAACCTAATCACCTGAAGGTGACCCGAGGTTCGGACTACATTGGTTTGTTACCCTTGGAGTGCAACTTGGTATAAGAACCCAGACCACCTGTGTCTCAAAGATGAAAAGCCATCCTTTTCCCGCCAATTTCAATAGTCGTCTTGGAATAAGTCAGCTTCTCAAAAATTCGCCCGTCTTTAAAATGGAGCAGATCCAAACCACGCCGCCGTTCTGGTTTCCCCTCAAAACCCTTTTCAAAAGATGGACTCTCAAAGAGCCAGCGATATAGGATCTTCTGGTTTTCCTCATCAACGAACATATCCTCTCCAATAAAGCGAAAACCACCGTGGTTGGCAAACCATGGCGCCCAGGCCTTACGGAGGGCTTCCTTCCCCTTTACCTTGGCGCCTGTCCAGTTCTCGAATAAAATGTCGTCGTCAAAAAGGGCGATGACCCCCTCCAGGTCATGATTGTCCCATGCCTGGTTCCAACCCTGCAGTGCGAAAATAAGTTCCTGCCGCGATAGTTTCATGTCTTTCTCCTCCTGCAACTGATTTTATTCCGGTCAGTAAAAACAGCGCTGAACGATAGCATATCTTTGAATAATTTTGAATACTCACATCATGAATCCGATTTAACTCTTTGCATTAAAAATATCTCTGCGTCAATCTATGTTTGATAATTTTATATACGGGTTATGCTGTATTGAGCTTTTTGAATATGGGGTCATCAGTCAAAAAAATATTCAATAACTCCCTGTAAGGCTTTAGCGCTGAGTTTATTGACCGGAATAATATGGATCGATATTATTCACCGACCGTTTTTGGCTTATTGAGCAAACCTGGCTCAACAATATTCTGGATATGGAATGATTCAGTGATAATCGTTAAGTCCGTCAGCAAAACAAAGCGGCCGCACATCTTAGTCCTCTCCAAGCTGTTGAAAACATTATAACAGATGCCCTGTATTTATAAATAATTAAAAATATCATTGACAATAGAACAAATGTTCTATTATAGTGCGAGCCATGGAAACGAAACGTACTGTAAAATCAGTAGCACAGAAGATAGCAGATTTCAGCCGCGAACGCCATCGTATGCCGACCTATGAGGAGATGCTTTCGCTGCTCGCCCTCCGGTCCAAGAGCGTTGTCAATTTCTGGATGAACAAGCTCCTGGAAGAAGGCATTCTGGAAAAGGATTCAAAGGGCCACCTGACCTTCGTAAAACCCCTGATCGGCATCCCTCTGGCCGGTGACGTATCGGCCGGATTTCCCTCCCCTGCCGAAGAAGAACTGCGGGATGTGATCTCCTTTGACGAGTACCTCATTACAAAGCAGTCTAATGCATTCCTGCTGAAGGTTGACGGAGATTCCATGACCGGCGCCGGGATCATGCCGGGTGATCTGGTGCTTATCGAACGCGGCAGGGAACCGAAAACGGGGGATATTGTCATTGCCGAAGTGGACGGCGCCTGGACGATGAAATATTTTCATAAGAAGGGCAAAGAGGTTTACCTGGAAGCGGCCAACCCGAAATATCCGAGGATTACGCCCGTAGCTGAAATGCGTCTTGGTGGTGTAGTCACAGCAGTCGTCAGAAAATATCACACGTAAAACATTTTATGACCGAACAATTATTCAGCCTTCATTCCTGGCCGCGGGCTATTGCCCATATCGACGGCGATGCGTTCTTTACGTCCTGCGAAGAAGCCATTCACCCGGAGCTAAGAGGAAAAGCCATTATTACCGGAGGAGAACGCGGTATTGTTGCCTGTGCCAGCTATCCTGCCAAGAAATTAGGTGTCCAGCGGGGTGCCCCCCTGCATGAAGCAAGGAAAATTTGTCCGGGATTAATCATTCTTCCCTCCGATTACGAAACCTACAGTTTATTTTCCCAGCGGATGTTTAACATTATGAGACGCTTTACTCCCGATGTGGAAGAATACTCCATTGATGAAGCCTTTTCTGATCTTACCGGCATGCGCCGCGCCTTACATTCATCATACGAAGAAATCGCCCTTAATATGAAAAAGGCAATTGAAAGAGAACTGGCCATAACGGTCTCTGTCGGTTTAAGCATCACTAAAGTATTGGCCAAGGTGGCCTCCAAACATCAGAAACCGGCAGGCATGACTGTGATCACAGGAAGAGATATACCTGATTATCTTCGTAATCTCCCCGTTGATAAAGTTTGGGGCATCGGAAACGCCACCACAAACTATCTGGCCAAGATGGGTATCCGCTATGCTTTGCAATTCGCCCAATTGCCGGAAAAAACAGTGTTGCAGAAATTTACCAAACCCGGCGTGGAAATCTGGCATGAACTGCGCGGGAAATCAGTCTATCCGGTAACTGCCGAAGAAAAGAGTTCTTACGCATCGATCAGCAAAACAAAAACATTTGCGCCGCCAACGTCCAATGCCGACTATCTCTTTGCTCAACTTATGCGCAATATGGAATCGGCTTGCATTAAAGCACGACGCTATTCATTAGCAGCAAATAAAATCGTTGTCTTTCTCAAGAAAAATAATTTCGATACAATCGGCAGGGAAGCAAAGCTATCTCGCCCCTGTGCCAATCCTCTGGAGTTTTCCGGCACTATTCATGATCTATTTAACGCTTGTTATTGCCCGCAGGATATTTATCGGGCAACCGGAGTGGTTTTGCTCGACTTGGAGACGGATACCAATACTCAATACACACTTTTTGATAATCCTATTCAGGCAGAAAAGATAAAAGACCTCTACAATGTAGCCGATGAGCTGGGGCAGAAATTCGGGAAGCACACATTACATCTGGGCAGCTCTCACCTTATCGACAAACTGGGCAAAGGTCGCAGAGGCATTTCTACCATCCGGGAACAAACTCAGCTTAAAGGCGAAACAGGACGTCGTCATCTAGGGCTGCCACTGATTCATGTCAAGATTGAATAATATGAGATTTGATTAACGCTTTTTGATTACGTATAACGGGTTGGAAGAGAGTAAGATGGGTATAGATACTTCAGCAGAGTACCCGCCCAGAGGCTTGAAATTTCCCCTCTTCTTTATAGTCGTTTCCAAAGATTATTTTAATGTCGTATTTATAAAACAAAATCCGTTCTTGCCGGCATCTTTAACTCTATACATAGCGACATCAGCAAGTTTGATAAGCTGATCCATATCTTTACCGTGGTCGGGAAAAATCGCGATTCCGATGCTTATGCCAACAACCGCCCGTTGCCCATTGAAAATGATCGGTTGGGAGACCGCCTGGATTATCTTTTCGGCAATTTGAGAGGCATTTTCGGGAGTGTTTATTTCAGTGGCGATGATTAGGAACTCATCTCCTCCAACACGAGCTACCGTGTCGGTTTGGCGCACGCAGGAAAGCATGCGTTGGGCTACTTGTTTGAGTACGTAATCCCCGGCATCATGGCCGAGTGTATCATTGACGGCTTTGAAACCGTCAAGATCGATAAACATCACGGCCGCTGATTTTTTATTTCGGTGAGCCATGTTAAGAGCTACGGTAAGCCGATCCTTGGCCAATCTCAGGCCGGGTAGTTCGGTTAGCAAATCGTGGGTCGCCAAATGTTGTATTTGCTCTTCCGCTTTTTTGCGTTCAGTAATATCAATAAACGTAACAACAGCACCACATATCTCGCCGTCAAATATTTCAGGATAAGACCAATATTCCACAGGGAAACTGGTGCCGTCTGCCCTCCATAAGACCTCATTGTCAACATGCTCACCTTTGCCCTTATGAAACGCCCGGTATATTCTACAATCTTCAACAGTCATAGGATTTCCGTCCGGATAGGAATAATGTATCAGCTGGTGCATGTTTTTGCCGAGCAATTGATCTATGTCCGCGTAACCCAGCATTTTGAAACAGGATGGATTGGCAAAGGTGCAGTTGCCCTGAAGATCAATGCCGTAAATCGCCTCCGCCGTCGAGTCGAGCAGGAGACGTATTTGCGCCTCTTTTCCCTTCAAGGCTTCTTCCGCTTTTTTGCGTTCAGTAATGTCGCTGTCGGTACCGCGGTAGCCCCGTAATGTTCCATCGGCATTCAGAAGGGGGATGCCGTTAGTGGAGAGCCACACGTGGCGGCCCTCTTTGGTTTTTGCGGCATTTTCCAGATTTGTGAAGGATTTTTTCTGCTCGAAGACCGCTAAAGCGGCTTTCTTGAATGCCTCGCGTCCGGATTCGGGATGCAGATCGTAGAAGTGTATCTGCCCTACTATTTCGTCCGGGCGGTAGCCCAGAACAGTCTCGGACACATGGCTTACATAGGTGTAAATACCTTGGGCGTCCACTTCCCAAGTTATGGTGCCGCTCTGCTGAGCCAACTGGTCGAACCGCTTCTCGCTTTCCTGCAGGACTTTCTCCGCCTGCTTGCGGTCTGTGATATCGGTCAGAAAATTCAAAGTGGCCGGTTTCCCTTTCCATTCTATCAGGACAGCACTCCCTTCAATCCACAGAAAGCCGCCATCTCTTTGAATCAACCGATATGGATATCTGGATTGAAAGTCATCGCCTTTGAGTCGATTGAAGTAGTGCTCCACCAACGTACTCCGGTCATCCGGGTGGATGAAATCGACAAAGGGTTTTGCCATGAGTTCTTCAGGGGAATAACCGATCATTTGACTGGTCATCGGATTGAGAAAGACCAGTTTCCAGTCCTGGGCGACAAAGATGGCTTCATTGGCATTTTCTATCAACGTTCGATATCTTTCCTCGCTCTCCCGCAGTGCGCCTACCGTCCGCTTGTGCTCTGCTTCCGATTGTTCCCAGTCGCTGATTCTCTGCTTGAGGTCAGATATTTCTTCGAGCAGTTCTTGATTTGTTCGGGATGGATCTTGCATCTGATACCCCCATGTTGCAATATACGTTGCGGGATGGAAAGAATAATGGACCGTATTTGTTGATTCAATAAACCCATCTGGAAGCTATCGGATACCCATTGAGATGTCAATTGGAATATAGGTCCATCAGATACTGATTGCTGGTCGGAGGACTAAACAGAGAACGGATCACCGATTTATCAAAAAAACGAAACCGCTGGAATTGCTGTCTCCATAGTCAAAGTATGCGTGTGTCGATGTCCATAGAACTGAAGGGTGTTGGCTGCAATGTGTATCATTAAGGGCAGGAGCATTTCCGATCCCGCCCTTAATGAAAAATGGAGAATTCATTTGGGCATCCAACCCAAACCCTTGGCATGCAGGCTCTGGATGTAGAGCCGGTCTTTGGCCTCCGTCACCCCTGTTGTTTCCGGGTAAGCCCCGCTTGGGTCCTGCAAATCAGCCACCACCTTGCCGTCTTCCGTGAATGCTATCACATGTCCATAGGCTTTCGGAACCGGCCACATTGAGCGCGGCAGGCGTAGGGTGAGCTTGCGCATGAACGGATTGATGGCTAGCTTGTCAACGGTGGGATTACGTGGCTTTACGAGGCCCAGCCAGATTTTCCCGTCGAGTCCGCGCATCAGGTTGTCCGGATAACCTGGCAGATTGTTAAACAGCGGTTTGGCCTGATCACTCGGGTTCGATATATCCAGATCTTTCGCGCTCACTAAAATCTTCCACACTCTGTATTTTCCGGTTTCATTGACGAACAGCGTTTTTTCATCCTGGCTCAGGGCCACGCCGTTGGCAAAACTAAAGCCTTTCGCCACGACACGGGTCGTTTTGTTTGCCGGATCGTACTCTAGGATGCGGCCGGTTGATGACTGCTCCAAAATGTCTAGAATGCTGGATTCAAACACCCCGCCCCAATCTTTAGGTGTAAAACGGGTCGACGCATCACTAAAGTATATCTTGCCGGACTTGGCCACGACCACCGCATCGGCATAGCTGATGGGATCGCCATTGACCTTGTCGGTCAATAAAGTTATTTTTTTGTCCGGACCGATTGAAAGCAGGCCTTTAACTGCGTCGGCAGCAATCATGTTTCCGGATGTATCAAAATCAAAACCCAACACCCGCCCGCCTGTGTTTACAAACACCTCTTGCTCGCTGCCATCCGTATTCATTCGCAGGATGTTGCCGCTGGTAACAGTGGTGTAGAGCTTGCCGTCTTTGCCGATAGCGATCTGCTCGGGTCCTTCTTCTTTTCCCAATGAAATCATCTTGAGATTGGCAAGCTTTGTATTGATGGCGTGTGGACCGGTATAACCGGGTGGCATCGGTGCATTCCAACTGACAGGCTTAATCGGTACCGGCCAGAGGGTCAAATAAGCGGCCAGCAGCAACAGAAAGACAACAATCGTCAGAACTAGTTTTTTCATGATGCCTCCTTAATAATCTAAGGGTTAGATTGCGTTTACTGAGACAATAGAGGTGATGATTACTATTCGACCTGTAGTCTCTGAGGCTGTCACAGAATCTTTAGTAACGCTCAAGTTGCTCAGATTGTCTTCAGCACGTACTTGTCCAGAGGGAAGCGCGGTCTTGCCTTGGGCAACTGATCAGGATACCCCACAGGCAGAAGCACTACCGGGTAGATATTTTCGTCCAGTGCCAGAAACTTCCTGACCTTATCACGGTCAAATCTTCCCAGCCAGCAACTGCCCAGACCCAAGTCAACGGCTTTAAGAACGATGTGCTCTATAGCAATCGCCACATTCATAGTAAGATAGGCCTTAACCGCTTCCGCGTCCAGGGCGGGGCTTACGGCTGATGGATCATTCATATCCATATCCACGCCTTCGAAGGCGCCTTCTTGCAGAAGTTCTCCGACACGCGCATCTCTTGTCGTGATGGTTGCTAGATCGGCGCAGCACACAAAAATGACCGCTGCCTTGGCAATAAACTTATAGGGGGTACACCGTCCCAAGGCTTCTTTGGAAGCAACTGATTGAGCGACAATGAAGCGCGCGGGCTGAAGGTTTGATCCCGAGGGAGCGAGCCTTGCGGCATCCAGAAGCACGCGGACGCTATCAGTCGAAATATCTTCCTGTTTGAATTTACGAATGCTCCTGCGTGCAGCTATAACGTCTGTTAATTCCACTGTGTCGCCTCCATGAACGTAGTCTTCGATAAACCCTACAACGTCCTCACGAGTATGTCAAATGGCAGGAGGAAGAAGCCAATTATCCGTTTACACGATATTTTCGAAAGGAAAGATAGCAAATGGTTTACCAGGCAATCCCCTGCTGTTTTAAATAATCCTGTGCCTCTTTAAGACCTAGTCTGGCTGCAATTTTCAAATCCGTCATGGCCTGATTGTGGTTGCCCAATGCACGATAGGCTAGTCCCCTGTTATAATAGGCAAGTGGAAATTCTGCGTTTAGCTTAATCGCTTTATTGTAATCCGCAATGCCCTGTTTGTGGTCACCAAGTTTAACATAGACACCTCCCCGGCTCACATAGGTATGAATATTATTCGGGTCGAGTTCAATGGCTTTATCGTAATCCGCAATTGCCTGTTTGTGGTTGCCAAGATAATGATAGGCATATCCACGGTTAACGTAGG
>CAIVDK010000241.1 GCA_903904655.1 uncultured delta proteobacterium
CGTGGGCGGTATCCGGGATTAGGATAATGGGACGTTTCTGTCCCTTCGATTCAAAATATTTCTTGATCATCATGACGCCGGTGAGTTCGCCGTGTGCGCCAGCCGCGGGCTGCAGTGTGAATTCCGCCATGCCGAAAATGCCGCATAAATATTTTTGCATTTCATAGAGCAATTGCAGATTGCCCTGGGCAAATTCGTCTGAAGCATTGGGATGCAATCCGGTGAAGCCCGGCAGGGCTGCAACATTTTCATTAATCTTGGGATTGTATTTCATGGTGCAGGAACCCAGCGGATAAAATCCGAGATCGACGCCGAAATTCCGCCGTGATAAATTGGTGTAGTGCCGCACCAGATCTATTTCCGCCACTTCCGGCAAATCCAGATCGTTCCGCAGATACTGCCTGCCGATGACATCATCGATATTGACGACCGGCACATCGCTTGCGGAAACATCCGCCGTGCTGCGTCCCGGTTTGCTTAGTTCAAAAATGAGTTCCATTCCTGTTCCCCTACCTTTTTGTCATTGCGAACGAAGTGAAGCAATCTCAAGGTATTTAGATTGCCACGCAGACCGAGGTTCTGCTACCCTAAAGGGTACACATCGCAATGACAATGGTTATTGGATTATCTCCACCACACGATCCATGTCGTCTTTGGAGAGTATTTCTGTTGCGCAAAAGAGCAGTGTGTTATCCAGTTCCGGATACTCTTTTTGTAAATCATAAGCGCCGATGATTTTTTCCGCCCGTAGCTTTTCATTGACGGTTCGGGCATTGGGGCAGCGCAAGGCAAATTCGTTGTAAACCGGGGCGGAAAAGACTTCTTTCCAACCCTCAAGTTGTAAAAGTTTATTTTTTAAATATTGCGTTTTGTAAATATTGAGAGCAGCCAGCTTGCCTAGATTTTTTCCAAGTGCCGCCAGATAAACGCCTGCAGCCAGCGCGCAAAGTGCTTCGTTGGAGCAGATGTTGGACGTGGCTTTCTCCCGGCGGATATGCTGCTCGCGGGTTTGCAACGTCAGTACAAATCCCCGTTTGCCGTTTTTATCAACGGTCGCGCCGGCGAGTCGCCCCGGAATACGGCGCAGAAATTTTTCACGCGCGGCAAAAACACCCAGATAAGGGCCGCCGTAGTTGAGCGGATTGCCAAAGCTCTGTCCTTCGCCCACAACAAAATCCGCGCCACAAGCTCCCGCTGGCTTCAGAATGCCCAGGGAGGTGCCGTCGGTAAAACCGGCAATAAGCAATGCACCGCAGGCGTGCGCCGCATCCGCCATCGGCGGTATGTCTTCAATGCATCCGAAAAAATTCGGGCTTTGCACGACAACCGCCGCGACGCTGTCATCCACTGTGCGTTGCATTGCAGCTATATCCAACTGTCCGGAAGGCATGTACGGTATTTCATCTATTGTATAGCCATTAGCCCAAGCGTAGGTCTGCAAAACCTGCCGGTATTGAGGATGGACCGACCGGGCGACAACAATCCGTAAACGATTAGATGTCTTGGCGCACAACACCGCCGCTTCCGCCATTGCCGATGCCCCGTCATACATGGAGGCGTTGGCAATTTCCGTCCCGGTGAGATGGGCAATCATGGTCTGGTATTCGTAAATAGCCTGCAATACACCCTGGCTGATTTCCGCTTGGTATGGGGTATAGGCGGTGTAAAATTCGGCGCGTCCCACGATGTGGCCGACAACCGCTGGAATAAAATGAGCATAAGCGCCCGCGCCGGTCAAGGTAACTCGCGGTATGATATTTTTCCGGCTCATGGCCTGCATCAGCCCGAGCGTTTCCTGCTCGGATAAAGAAGCGGGCATATCGGGCATTTGCTTTAAACGAAATTTTTGCGGAATATCAACAAACAGCTCTTCGATGCTTCCTACACCGATTGCTTCCTGCATTTGAGCCACATCGCCAGACGTGTGAGGGCAATAATCCATGTTTAGTGCTTCTCCTCTTTAATCAGGGCGCCATAATCGGCAGCGCTCAGGAGTGCTTTCAGTTCGGCAACATTTTCCAATCTCAATTTTGCAATCCAGCCTTCGCCGAAGGCGTCCTGGTTGATGAGCTCCGGCGTTTCTTCCAAAGTTTTATTGACGTCGATGATCTCGCCACTGACCGGCGCGTAAACGTCGGATACGGATTTCACCGATTCGACCACAGCCATCGGCTCTCCCTGCGCAACTTTTTTGCCGACCGGGGGCAGTTCCACAAACACAATATCCGTCAGCATTTCCTGAGCATAATCAGTAATGCCGACCACAGCCGTGCCGTCGCCATTGTCTTTGACCCATTCATGATCTTTGGAATATAATCTGTCGGTGGGATTTGATTGAGACATTACGGTTCTCCTTAGTGACTTATTTTTGCCTTTTATAGAAAGGGAGCTTAACCACTATGGCCGGGCTTACTGCGTCGCGGATGGCAATGGATACTTTCGTATCCGGAGCAGCAAAATCAATATCAACAAAAGCCAGACCAATCGCTTTGTTTAATGTCGGGGAAAATGTTCCGGATGTAACCAGACCAATTTCTCTGGAATCGCTCATGACTTTATAGCCATGGCGCGCAATGCCCCGGCCGGTCATCACGAAACCGACCAGTTTTTTCTGAATTCCGTAATCTCGAATCGTCGCCAGTGCTGCTTTCCCTGCAAAATCCTTATTCCAGTCCACAAGCCAGCTGTAAGTCACTTCCAACGGGCTGATGTCTTCCGTAATATCCTGGCCGTTGAGCATCATCCCCGCCTCCAGTCGCAAGGTATCCCGGGCGCCCAGTCCCGCCGGTTTCAAACCGTTTGCTGCGCCCGCCGCCGTCAGTTTGTCCCAGATAAAACCAATTTTCCCTGCGGCAGCATAAATCTCAAAGCCATCTTCACCGGTATATCCGCTGCGGGAAATGAGCGCCGGGATACCCGCTACCTTCGATTCGACAAAAGAGTAGAAATGGATGCTTTTCAAATCAGTGTCCGTCAGGGACTGCAATATCGCTTCGGCGCATGGCCCCTGCAAGTCCAGCTTGCCGGTTTTGTCGCTGATATCCGAAAGCTTGCAGTCAAAATTTTTATTGTCGCGGATGGAGCTTATCCGTTGGAAATCAGGTTCGCGGGTCGTAGCGTTGGTCACCAGCATGTAGAAGTCTTCAGCCATTTTATACACGGTCAAATCATCGATGATACCGCCTTTGTCGTTGAGCAAAGCAGAGAGCTTGACCTGACCGATTTTTTGCCCCGAAATATCCCGGGTCAGGACAACCTGGAGCAGATTAAGCGCATCAGGACCTTTAACTTCAATTTCTCCCATGTGGCATATGTCAAACAGCGTTGCCTGGGCGCGGGTTGTGTTATGTTCATCGATCACGCTCGTATATTGCACGGGCATGGCCCAACCGCCAAAATCAATAATTTTAGCTTTCAGGTCAACATGTTTTTCATATAAAGGTGTTTTTTTCATGGATGATACCCGATCCTAAATTGATGGTTGACTATTTGAAAAGTTTATCAATTAAAGCCTGCTTGTTTTTCGGGTAATAAAGATTGCCCTCATAATCCACGATGAGCGTGCCGTCGAGATGATCAATTTCATGTTGCACGACCCGGGCGGTAAAGTCAAGATACCGCTTGCTGATCTTTTCGCCTTTTTCGTTTAAGGCGCGGACTTTAATTTCCGGAAAGCGGCTGACTTCAATTTGAATGTCCGGGCAGGAGAGGCACCCTTCCGTCGCCATTACTTTTTCGCCGCGTGACTGAGTAATGCGCGGATTGACCAGCACGTCATAATCATCCGGGCTCATTTTTTTCTTCGTCTTGCTCTCCACGGTTTTATTACGGAAAATAATTATTCTTTTGTTGATGCCAACTTGCGGCCCGGCGAGCCCCGAGGCGTCATCGCGACAGGTAAAGGAATCAATAAGTGTCTGAATTTCTGCCTGCGCTTCCCTGTCCAGCGGTGTTTTTAATTCATCCGATTTTTTCCTCAGAACGGATGTGTCAGCTTCATTGACACCTTCATCATTCCAAAGGGTTAAGACTCTTTTTGGGGCCATATATTGCACCAATTTAATTATTTTCTTTGGCCTATAACACCTATCGAGTGTTATTTCAAGTAAACGAAGCTTGCAAATTGCTTCCATCTTTTGTTAAACAGATCATCCGTTATTTTTAATACCAGGAAAGATTGGAACTGCGTTGTGATTAATCAAATAGTTACTAATACAGCAAGGAGGCAGTTTGCTCTCGCCCTGAATTTCGAAGACGGCATTATCCCCGATTTGCCGACTTCAGCTTACGCAAAACAGCGTCTTCTCTATATTCATATTCCTTTTTGCGAAGAACTTTGCCCTTATTGCTCTTTTCACCGCATCCGCTTTGACGAAAGGCTGACCCGGAAATATTTTGCCGCCCTGCGCCGGGAAATGACTCTTTATTCCGACAGGGGTTATCGATTTTCCGGTATTTATGTCGGTGGCGGCACACCGACTGTCTTGATGGACGAATTGGTGGAAACCCTGGAATTGGCCCGGAGGAAGTTCCCCATCACGTCCATTTCGGTGGAAACCAATCCGAATCATCTGACGGAATCAAATATCGCCATGCTGCAACAGGCCGGCGTCAACAGGCTCTCCGTCGGCGTGCAAACCTTCAACAATGACTTACTTCGGAAAATAGCGCGTTACGAAAAATATGGCTCCGGCGAAGAAATCGCTGAACGTCTTTTGCAAACCATGGGGTCGTTTGACACCGTTAACGCCGATATGATTTTTAATTTTCCCGAACAAACCGAGAAAATGTTGGAAGCTGATCTGGGGGTTTTACTGAAACTGAAAATGGAGCAAATCACCTTCTATCCTTTGATGGTTTCGACGCTCACGCAGCAACTGATGCGCGAAACGCTGGGCGAGGTCAATTTCCGCCGGGAAAAATCTTTTTTCAAGCTGCTCCTGAGGCGTTTGGAGTCCCGTTATGACTCCTCATCTGCCTGGTGTTTTTCAAGGAAGAAAGCCGCCAAATCGTTGATGGATGAATACGTCGTTGATTTTGACGAATACGCGGGCCTGGGCAGCGGCGCTATCGGTTATCTCAGCGGTGTGTGCTACGCTAATACCTTCGATATTGAACAATACATCGCCAATCTTACGCAGGGCAAACTGCCGCTTCAGGCTGCCCGCAAATTTGATCTGCCCGACCAGATGCGCTACGATTTCCTCATGAAGCTGTTTGCCACAAGGATGAATGTCAATGACCTGGAGAAAAAATACGGGGGCCTATTTTTTAAAACTTTGTGGAAGGAAATGGCCGCCTTCACGCTGGCCGGATCGTTTCGTTACTTTTCCCCCAATTTGCATTTAACACCTCGCGGACGCTATTTGTGGGTCATCATGATGCGGGAATTTTTTATCGCGGTGAACAATTTCCGCGATTACTGCCGGAAACAAGCTGGCTTAATATAACTGACCGGAAAACGGAGAGATTATGGACGACAAAAGAAAAGAAATGCTGCGGGGCCTTCCGAAAATTGACGAAGTCATTGGGCTTCTGGAAAAAAATGGCATTGATGAGAAAGCGTCGCGGGAAATTGTCCTCGCGACCTGCCGGGACGTTGTGCAAAAACTGCGGGATAGCATTCTGATTGCTCAAGACAAGCAATTAATGGCGCTTTCTTCAGACGCGGCGTCGGCCGCCCGCAACGTCGAGGCGATCATTGACGATCTTTATCATTACAAGTTGAAACGTCTGGTCAACGCCACCGGCGTGATTCTGCACACCAACCTGGGACGAGCGCCTCTTTGTCCCGAAGCACTCGATAGAATTATCGACGTAGCACGTGGTTATTCCAATCTGGAGTTTGATCTGGAACTGGGCGTTCGCGGCCTACGTTACGACCACGTGAGCCGGTTGATCTGCGCTCTCACCGGAGCGGAAGATGCCTTGATTGTCAACAACAACGCGGCGGCTGTATTGCTGACGCTCAATACACTGGCGGATCACAAAGAAGCGATCGTCTCGCGCGGCGAACTGATCGAAATCGGCGGCGAATTTCGCATTCCGGACGTGATGACAAAAAGTAATTCTATCCTGCGCGAAGTGGGAACCACCAACCGCACGCGCCTGGCCGATTATGAAAAAGCCATTGGCCCCAATACCGGTGTGATTTTAAAAGTGCACACCAGCAATTACCGGATTGTCGGATTTACCGAAGAAGCTGAACTTTTGCCGTTAGTGGCGTTGGGGAAACATCATGGCATTCCTGTCTTCGATGATCTGGGCAGCGGCTGCCTGATTGATCTTGCGGCTCACGGCCTACAACACGAACCGACCGTGCGCGACGTATTGGCATCGGGCGTTGATGTGGTGACGTTCAGCGGCGACAAACTATTGGGCGGCCCGCAAGCGGGTATCATCGTCGGCAACAAAGATATCGTGGCCCGCATCAAAAAAAATCCACTCAACCGTGCGATGCGGATTGACAAATTCACGCTGGCCGCGCTGGAAGCCACGTTAATGCACTATCTCAAGCCGGAGGATGCCCCCCGGAAATTACGCTCGCTCAAAGCGCTGACCGAACCACAAAGCGATGTCAAAAAGCGGGCGCGCAAGTTGGTTAACAAACTTAAGCGAACGAATATCCCCGACCTGAATTTTGAACTGCGCGAAGACGTAGCCGCAGCCGGCGGCGGGTCGCTCCCGACTGAGGACATTCCCACGATCGTCGTCGCGATTAAACACGCAAAAATACCATCAAGCCGGATGGAGGCTAAACTTCGCCACGCGGCTGTGCCCATCATCGTCCGGGTGGATGAAGATCAAATTCTTTTAGATATGCGCACTGTGGCCGAAGATGAATTTGGATTCATTGTTGAAGGGCTACGGCAAATATTAGCCAATTAAACATTCACGTTTGTCGGTTCAAGTCTCTGATTTGAACCAACAAAGAGGAGAGAAAGATGTAGGGACTGTTCCCCGAACAGTCCGCAGACTGGTTTACCCAGTCAAGCTGGGTAATGACAAAAAAGGGTGTCATTCTCGTGCGAGCCTAAGCGAGACACGGGAATCCAGTATTTTTGGCATTTAATCCCGCTGTTGCGGGACGAGCGTTAATTTGCCGCAGCTTACTGCGATATGATGACATTCATTTCATACCTCGACAGCTTGCTGCGAGGTTGTTGATTCGGAGTAATATTTTGTCCATCGAAACAGAGCAACCCAGAGACTTATCTTTTATCGTGAACCCTGAGCAGGCGGGCTTGCGCCTGGACGTTTTTCTAGCGCAAGCCGATGAATCCTTCTCCCGGTCGCAGATTAAAAACGCCATCGAAGAAGGCGACGTGACCGTGAATGTTAAATCGCCGAAAGTCAGCCAACATTTGAAAGTTGGCGATGTTGTTGAGATTCACCTGGAGGCTGCCATAGATGCCCTTGCCATCCCGCAAGATATTTCGCTCTCCATCGTTTATGAGGACGCATCCATTATTGTGATTAATAAACCGGCGGGCATGGTGGTGCATCCTGCGCCGGGCAATCCGGATAACACGCTGGTGAACGCGCTCCTCTTTCATTGCAAGGATCTCTCAGGCATCGGCGGCGTGCTGCGGCCGGGGATTGTACACCGGCTGGATAAAGAAACATCCGGCTTGATCGTCGCCGCCAAATCTGATGAAGCGCATCGCGGGCTTTCCGCACAATTTGAAAAGCACGACGTACACAAAAAATATGTGGCGCTGGTCTGGGGCAATGTCAAAGGCCAGAGCGGTGAAATTCTTTTACCGGTGGGACGCCATCCGGTGGACCGCAAAAAGATGTCCACAAGAAGCCGGCGGGGCAAAGACGCACTCACGCTCTGGAAAGTACGCGAACGTTATGGTCTGGCAACGCTTTTGGATGTAGAAATCAAAACCGGACGGACGCATCAGATTCGCGTGCATCTGACCGAGCGAGGCTATCCGCTGATCGGGGACATGGTTTACGGCAACCCGTCAAAGCTACAGACCGTCAAAGACGCGGCCCTGAAGGCCTATCTTAAATCATTTCAGCGTCAGGCGTTACACGCAACACAGCTTTCCTTTCTGCATCCGCAAAGCGGCGAAAGGGTCGTCTTCACTGCGCCGCTTCCCGAAGACATGGAAAATTTGCGCGCGCTGTTTCGCGCAGTCGCGCCTACGCCTGCCGGCAATACCGGTTTGCAGAACTGGAAGGACAGATTAAGGTAGTTGCTATGTTTTCACTATCGAAAAAAAACACCGTCGAATATCTGCACTCGCCAAGGCTTAGTGATTGTGATTTCCTGGTTCACGCTTTCTGTACGAGGCGTGGCGGTGTTTCCCAGGACGATTACAAAAGCCTGAATATGAGTTTTCGTGAAGGCGATGAAGAATTTCGCGTCCTGCAAAATTGGGACAAACTGGCATCCGCTTTTAATATTCCGATGGAGAATTTCCTCGTTCTCAATCAGGTTCATGGCGATAACGTTTTTGTCATCAAGCCGCATGGCGATTATTTCACGTCGCGCGAAGCGTTAAATTATGACGCCATCGTAACCAACAGGACAGACCTGGCCATTTGCATCAAAACGGCTGATTGCGTGCCGGTCTTTGTTGTGGATCGGATTCAAACAGTCATTGCCGTCGTGCATGCGGGATGGCGTGGGTCGGCTCTCGGCATCAGCGCCAAAGTCATTCGCCTGATGCAAAATCAATATGGCTCCCGGCCTCGGGATTTACTTGCCGCGATTGGCCCCTCTATCGGCCCATGCTGCTACGAAGTCGATTCGCCCACAGCCGTTGCTTTTCGCCACCAAAATAATTCTGAAAGTTTTTTGTTTCCGGGGAAGCGAAAAAACAGATGGATGTTGGATCTGGTGGAAGCCAACCGCCGTCAGATGCTGAACTGCGGCATTCCCGCCGCCAATATTGAGTCATCCGGCTTATGCACCGTCTGCCGCCAGGATGATTATTTTTCGCACCGCGGATCAGGCGGCATTACCGGTCGGCAAATCAATTTTATGATGATTAAAGGAGATCCGCCCTGCCACGTTTTAACGGTGGATGATGATTTAAGACGATTGCATTAACGATTGCATAATGGATGTTTTTATGGATCTGAAACCTTTGTTTGAACCCAGGACCATGGCGGTTATCGGTATTTCAGCGGCCAATGACCGTCATCCCGCCAATGTCATTTTTGCCAAGAACCATCTTCGCTATCCGGTGGAAGTTTACGCCGTTAATCCTAAAGGCGGCAAACTGCACAACGAACCGATTTATCCAAGTGTTGCCGACATTCCCCGAAAGATTGATCTGGCGGTCATCGCCACGCGCGCGGAACTGGTTCCGGATGTCATGGCCGACTGCATTAAAGCGGGGGTAAAATCAGCCGCCGTTATTTCCGGCGGCTTTACCGAAGGCGGGCGCAAAGATTTACAGGACCGCATGGTGGGCATGGCCCAGGAAGCCAAATTCCCGTTTATCGGTCCCAACTGTCTGGGCGTCTATGTTCCATTTAAGGTGGATACTTTTTTCCTGCCCATCGAACGTATGATCAAACCGGATGCGGGCGGGGTTACCTTTGTCAGCCAGAGCGGCGGCATACTGGTGGATCACATGATCAAATTCGCCCAGCAGGGCGTCGGCTTGGCCAAAGCCATCAGCATCGGGAACAAAGCTTTTATCAAGGAAAAAGAGCTACTTGCCTATCTGACGAAAGATCCCACCACAAAAGTGATCGCCTATTACATTGAAGGTTTTGGTGAAGGCGAAGGTCGGGAGTTTGTGCTCGCGGCGAATAGCTGCGCCAAGCCGGTCATCATCATGAAGTCCGGAAAAACGCCTGCCGGAAACCGGGCGGTATCTAGTCATACCGCATCGCTGGCCGGAGACTACGCCAGCTTTTCCGCGGCTATCGCTCAACATAATATTCTGGAGGCAGCCAACGAACTGGAGCTGGTTTCCTTCTGCGAAGTTTTGAGTTCCTACACCAAACCGATTGAAGGCAACATCGGCATCATCACCGGCAGCGGCGGCCACGGCGCGATGGCGGTTGATGCCTGCTCGCTTGCCGGAATAAAAGTTCCGGAATTATCTGAACCAACCAAGGCGGAGATAAGGAAAAAACTCACAGACAACATTCAGGCCATAGCCGCGCTTGGAAATCCCGTTGATCTCACCGGCAGCGCCATTGATGAAGATTTTGTTGCTTGCGCCAACGTAATGGGGGACTCGGCTGAAATCGATTGTGTGATCGTTTTGTTGCTTCCCTATATTCCCGGCATGAGCCTGGACATCGGCGTCAAGTTAAGCTCCGTGAGCAAACAATTCAATAAGCCGTTCATCGCGTATGTGCCTCAGGTGGAAAAATATAACATGCTCATCGAAGGCTTTGAACTCAATGGTATTCCGGTGTCGCCTTCCATTGAAGGCGCCGTGTTGATGGCCAAAGCATTAGTGAGGAAAAAACCATGCTGAAAATAGAAATCAAAGCGATCATCGATAAGTCAAAAACGTGGGGATGGGTGCTGGAGCCGGACGCGCAAAAAATTTTCTCCCTCTATGGCTTTAAAACACCGAAGTACGCCGTAGCAACCGAAGCGTCACAGGCGGTAAACATGGCGCGGCAAATCGGCTATCCGGTCGTCGCCAAGATTGTATCGCCGGCCATCATTCATAAATCGGACGTGAAAGGAGTGGTGTTGGGCATCAAAGACGATGAGACGCTTGTCCGGACACTGGAACGGTTCAGCAAACTGGATGGTTTTGTCGGAATGCTGATCGCGGAAATGGCCAAGGGTCTGGAGCTGATCATCGGCGCGAAAAACGATTTTCAATTTGGCCCCATGATTCTTTTAGGCATGGGCGGCGTAGGTGTTGAGATCTATAAAGATGTTACCTTGCGCATGGCTCCGCTCAAGACATGCGATGCTGACCACATGATCAATGGGCTTGTCGCCCAGAAGCTCCTCACCGGGTATCGCGGAGCAGAACCCATTAATATGGAAGCACTCAAAAACACGCTGATAAACTTCTCCAAATTGATGATGGATTTGCAGGACATCGTGGAATCGGTGGATCTCAATCCCGTCATGTGCATCGCAAAATCCTGCATTGTCGTGGATTCGCGGATTATGCTGAAGAAATAATTTTCTTTGTGAAAGCTGACACGTGCCAATGTTGACTCATCAACAAAACAAGGGATGGCTTCGGCGTACTGCACTACACAAAATAACGACCTTTGAAGAAAAGGTCCAGCCGCGGTGTTCCCGTCTTCGCACGGTTCAGGATCTTCTTTGCCGTGTCCTCGCTCATGCCGCGTGTCAGCATCGCTACCTGTATGGCCTCACCCAAAGCACCCGTGTTGCAGGTGTCAATAATGATCAGCTTTTTTGTGGCCGGAATATTACTACATAGTGTTCCCAAATTTTTCAATGGCTTCCAGCAGCACAGCCTTCCTGATCGGCTTTATGAGATGACCATCACAACCGGCTTCGCGGCTCTTCTGCTCATCTTCCATCATGGCGTTGGCGGTCAATGCAATGACCGGGGTTCTCTTTAGCCCCCTGCCTTCCTCCAGTTTCCTTATCTCGGCCGTTGCGGCATAGCCGTTCATCACGGGCATCTGGACATCCATAAGAATCAAATCATACTCACCGGATGCAAACTTTTCAATGGCGATTGCACCATTCTCAGCCACATCAATATGATGAGGCGTTTTCTTGAAATAATAAACCAGAAGCTGACGGTTGTCCTTATTGTCTTCAACAAGCAATATGTTCAAGGCTCTTTGTGCAACCGGCGGAACACCGGCGGACGAAACAATTTCAGTCTTTTCAGCAAACGGTTTTGCCGCCTTGCAGATTCCAAAAATCGCGGTGAAGAAAAAAGTGCTTCCTGGCCCGACTTCGCTCTCCACCCAGATAGTCCCCCCCCATGAGTTCCACGAAGTGCTTTGAAATGTGCAAACCGAGACCGGTACCCCCGTATTTCCTGGTTGTGGATGAATCAGCCTGGGTGAACATCTCGAATATCAACTCCACCTTGTCGGGAGGAATGCCGATGCCGGTATCTCTTACAAAAAAACGCAGTTCGATACTTTCCCTGTCGTCAAAATCCAAACTTCCATGAATCGCCTCAACGCCTAAAATGATTTCTCCCTGCTTCGTGAACTTCATGGCATTGCCCACAAGATTAATGAAAATCTGCATAAGGCGCTGCGGATCGCCGATAAGGGTAGCCGGAATATTATTGAGTGGCTCGCAAACGATACGTATGCCGTTCCTCTTTGCCTTCAAAGACATCAAATTGCAAACCCTGTTCAGAATGGAGTCGAGATCAAAATCCGTCTTTTCCATGACGACAAGGTCTGCTTCCACCTTGGAAAGATCGAGAATGTCATTGATGAGTGCCAGCAAATTCTCACCGGCGTTTCTTGATGTTTCGGTAAATATCCGCTGCTCTGCCGTCAATTCGGATTCCATCAGGAGGTCTGCCATGCCGACGATTGAATTCATCGGGGTCCGGATCTCGTGGCTCATGGTGGCCAGAAACTCGCTCTTTGCACGATTGGCACCGTCCGCTTGGGCTGCCATCTTGTTGGCAATATCCGTCTGCCATTTCAGGTGTTCATTTAAATGTTCGGCTTCATCTCTGGCGCTGCGCAATTCTTTCTCATAATTCTTACGTTCGGTAATGTCGCGACTAACGCCAAGCAGACCAATGATTTGCCCATCATCATTTTTCAGGGGGGCTTTCAGTGTATCAACGAGAATGCGGGTGGCATCGGGGTAATCAATCCATTCCTCGTTATGACGAGGCTCGCCATGTTCCATCATGATGCGGTCCTGCTCCCGGAAGAAATCGGCAATCTCTTTACTGAACAGATCATCATCAGTTGAACCAACAATTGTAGAAGTGTCTTGATCGACAAACTTGGCAAACTCAGGATTGCAGCCAAGGTAAACACCATTTTTATCCTTGAAGAAAACAATATCTGGAATGGAGGCCAGCAAGCCAGACAGAAGCCCCGTCTTTTTCCTCAATGCATCCTCTGCCAACTTGCGTTCGGTGGTGTCCAGAAATGTCACCACAGCTCCTACAGCCACGCCATCGTGGCGTTGGGGATATGACCAATACTCAGCAGGAAAAGATGAGCCATCAGAACGCCAGAGCACTTCATCATCCACATGCGTGCCCTCTCCTTTGTTGAATGCCTGAAAAATACGGCATTCTTCAACAGGGAAGTGCGATCCATCCGGGTACTTTGAGTGAATCTGCCAATGCATGTTCTTGCCGAGCAGCTCGTCAGGATCATTGTATCCAAGCATATGGAGACAGGAATTATTGCAGAAGGTGCAGTTACCATTCATGTCAAGACCGTATATCGCTTCGGCTGTGGAATTCAACAGGAGAAGGATTTTTTCTTCTCTATACCGTAGCTCCGTTGTAAGATTTTGTGCCATGATCTGCGCTTTGGCACGTGTGGAAAGAAGAGCACTGATCAGGGCGAACAGCAGTAACGTAATGAAAATGCCGCTGGCGAGAGTGAGCCATACCCGAATGTAATCCACTGCGGTGTACCAGTTGCCGGTTTGTGTAAATCGCAGTGTCCAGCGTTGACCATTAAAATCCAGTGTAATCTGACGATTGAATCGCGCATCGGAACGGAGTTTCTGATCCCCTGTGGGTTGACTGTCATAGAGTAGGCTTTGGATTGAAGGCTGTGCGCCGTCGTAAACCTGAAAGTGAAGCTGCTTTTCTTTTTCCAGCTTGCGGTTACCAATTATTCCGTGCATCAGGTCATTCATCCGGTAGGGGCTATAGACCCAGCCATAGATTGCGGCTCTGCGCTGTTCTATGTTTTGTATGGGCATACCTTTACGGCACACCGGGCTATCCATCAGGGATCCGGCCTGAACTTCCTTGTCAGTTTCTTGAACTAAAACAACTTTGCCGGAAAGCGCGGCTGTATCGGTATCCCTCGCCTGTTCCATGGCAGACCTGCGCACCGGTTCGGAAAACATGTCATAGCCAAATGCCCGCAGATTACGGCCGGAAAAAGGCTCCAGATAGATGATGGAGGCATAGACCTCCCGATCAAGGCGTATCAGGAATCGGAGCAGATGCTTCCCATATGCGATTATTTGAAAGAGCAGTAACGCTTCGGGTACATAGGTCACACATACTTCACTAACGGATATAGAAAATTTGGACCGGCGTTACCGCACAACGCCATCTATCAGAAACTGAAACCTCTCCGCACCGGGATCGAAAGAACTTTCGGTCTGGTGAAAGAAAACAGGTAACGCATGGAACAGACCAACTTTTACAGGGGCATTGACAACGTGACCATCCATAGCATTGAACATGATATCGTCCTCACCCAGGATATTATTTTTGACTACCTCTCGACCGGGAAGAAAAGCCCGGTCCTGAAATTGAATTATTGAACAGGATTAAATTATAAAAAGGGGCTTAGAATCAAATCTTTGCTTAGCTATTTTCGGGTTGACAGGTTGCTAATCGTCATTTCAATGAATCTGTTTTCTTCGATAGCACCTTTCGAAAAAAGTGGCGTCGCAGTTCCTTCACCAGATGCC
>CAIVDK010000242.1 GCA_903904655.1 uncultured delta proteobacterium
CGGCAGGCTACATAACGATGTGAGATGCCGTGGAAGCCGTAGCGGCGGACATGATCCTCTATGTAATAATGATAAGGGACCGCGTAGGTGTATGCATACGCCGGCATGGTCTGGTGGAAAGCTGTGTCGAAGACAGCCACCTGAGGCACACCGGGCATGAGGCTTGTGCAGACATCAATCCCCATAAGGTTCGGCGGGTTATGGAGCGGGGCGAGTTTCTTGGTTGCCTCGAGGGTTTCCCGTATCGCGGGATCAACGATAACAGAGGTGCGAAAATGTTCTCCGCCGTGAACCACCCGGTGTCCGACGCCGCCAATTTCGCTCATATCCGCCAGAACTCCCTGCTGACCGTCGACAAGATGGGTCAACAGAGCCTGCACGGCTTCGTGATGATTGGCGAGCGGTGTTTTGTTCAGAAAGGTTTCGTGCCCTTGCGCATCATGTTGAAAGACGGCGTTGGTCATGCCGATACGGTCCGCCTGACCTTGAGCCAGGACGATGTTGTCCTCCATCTCAAAGAGTTTGTATTTGAGCGATGAACTGCCGCAATTTAAGACTAGAATCTTCAATGAACACTCCATCTCTAATCGGTTGCACCCTCTGCTGAATACGTTCCGAATGTGTGTGGCCTGTCCCTATTATACTAAATCTTCTTTCCACGGCCAGAGATAGATCCCGCCCTCGACGGTGCAGACGTCGGGGAAACCGGCCGCGTCTAGGATCCGCTGGGCTGAAAATCCTCTCAAACCAAGCAGGCAGAGGCAGATGATTTTCTTATCCCTGGGTAGCTCGGCGATTCTCTCATGCAGTTCGTCGAGGGGAATATTGACGACTTTGGGATTGTCGATGTGCGCACGCCGAAATTCCAAATCCGATCTGACGTCCACCATCAACACAGCGTCTTCATGATCCAGAAGCCTCTTGGCCTCCATAACTGTTATTGGTTTCAGTATACCAGAGTTCACATTTTCTGCAACATTGAGAGCGGTGACAAAGACATCCAGAGCCGGTGAAAATGGAGGGGCATAGGCCATATCCAAATAAATGATATCCTGAATGGTTGCATCGAGACGCATGGCCGTAGCGGCCACATCAATACGGCGGGCGACATCGCCTTTTCCCACGGCCTGCAGACCCAAAAGCCTGTGGGTGCCATTTTCAAATATGATTTTCAACGCCATGATTTGACTGTCTGGGTAATAATGGGCCTTATCGAATCCACAGACAGAAAGGGCAAAGGCATCCAGGTCCATCTGCTTTGCCTGTGTCTCCGTGATACCGGTGGAACCTACATTGTATTCAAACGCTTTGCACACGAAAGTGCCCTGTATGCCGGGAAACCTCGAATCCATGCCGCAGATATTGTCGGCAATGACCCGGCCGTGTTTGTTTGCAGTGGAACCGAGGGGAATGTAACACGGTTTTCCCGTAATAATATGCTTGTTTTCGACCATATCCCCACCGGCATAAATGGCCGGATCACTGGTCTGCATGAGTGCATTGACCTTGAGCGCCCGGGTTTCCCCCAACGCAAGGCCGGCTGCCTCCGCAATCGCCGTATTGGGTTTGAGGCCTGTTGCGACAATGACTATATCGGCGCGATATTCGTTATTTTTGGTGATGACCTTGTTAATCTTCCCTTCCTCTCCCTCGAAGGAAATGATTTCGGTGTTGAATTCCAAATCCACCCTATTCTCATAAAAATGTTCCTGGATCAGCGCTGCAATTTCGAAGTCGAGCATTCCCGGAAAGAGCTGGCTTTCGCGTTCCAGCACGGTCACGTTCCATTTCTTGAGGATCAGTGCCTCGGCGGCCTCGACGCCGATAAATCCCCCACCGACGATCACGGCGGAACCATGCACGTGATTCCGAATCTCCTGGGCGATGGCCGCGGCATCCTGAATGCGGGTTAAGTGATACACGCCCTTAAGATTCGATCCCGGAATCGGGGGCATCTTCGGTGATGCACCCGCCGCCAGGACCAGCGTGTCATATTCGAAGGAGAGAGATTCGCCGGTGTTCATGTTTGTTGCACCGACCCTGCGGGTGTTCCTGTCGATATCGAGGACCCTGACGTTCGTATGAATCGTAATATCCTTCAGATCCTTAAAATATAGCACATCGCGGATTCTGCCGTATGTGGTTTTCATCAGGTCGTCCAGATCGCGGACTTTCCCGGAAAGATAGTACGGGATACCGCAGGCGGCATAGGAAATGTACTGCCCCTGGTCGAGAATGGTAACCTCATAGTTGGGACGGAGCCGTTTTATGCGCGATGCGGCTTTCGCACCGCAAGCGGATGCCCCGATGACAATGATCCTCTTCTTATCATTCATGGGCTTTCCTTTTCGTCGTGCACGGCAATAAATATCTTATAAAGGATCGTCAAAATCATGAATCCGATCGCCCAAACACCGAGGGTGATGGCAATTTCCGTTCCCGTCGGAACGTATTCGGTTATGGCCTCCAATGGCGAGGGGATAAAGCCGGTCACGACCAGACCGAGGCCCTTCTCAATCCAGAGGGAGACAAACACAAAAACGCAGGCTACGGCAAGCCATCCATCGTTGCGGCGGATTGACGGGATGATCAGCATTCCCAGGGCCGCAAAGGCAAGAACTGCCGATGTCCACATCCACGAAACGAGTTTTGTGTGGCCTTCCAGACCAGTGAAAAGGTAAAGAAAGTGCTGGGTATGTTCCGGAATCTGACTGTAAAAGGCGGTGAACAGTTCCACAAGGACAAAGAAGATGCTTGCCGCGAGGGCATAGGCCACGATCTTGGAGAGGGACTGAATTGCTTTAACGCCCGCGTCAAAATGCCCGTAACGCTTTAAGATCAGGCAGAAGATAATCAAGAGGGCGGGGCCGGAGGCAAAGGCGGAGGCCAGAAAGCGGGGGGCCATAATCGCCGTCAGCCAGAAACTTCTGCCCGGAAGACCGGCATAGATGAAAGCCGTTACCGTGTGGATGCTGATGGCCCAAGGAATCGAGAGATAGATCAGCGGTTTGACCCAGCCAGGCGGCGGGATTTCTTTACGATTGCAGGTCAGAATGATCCAACCGGTAAAAATATTGATCAGGAGATAGCCGGAAAGGACGATCATGTCCCAGAAAAGAATCGAGGTTGGCGACGGATGCAAGAGGACGTTCATCACGCGGGAGGGCTGGCCGAGATCAACGAAGACAAAGAGTACGCACATGATAACGGCGGCAACGGCCAGAAATTCCCCCAGGACGGTGATCTTTCCGAAGGCCTTGTAGTCATGAAGATAATACGGAAGAACGAGCATGACCGCCGAAGCGGCAATGCCGACCAGGAAGGTGAACTGGGCGATATAAAGTCCCCAGGACACGTCCCGGCTCATTCCCGTGATGCCTAAACCATAATCCAACTGGCGAAGGTAGAAGAAAAACCCGATCGCGGCGACAATCAGTAAAAAGATGATCCAGATCCAGTATCCGCGGCTGCCTTTCAGAGATTTTTCCAGCATAGTATCCTCATACAATATAATAAATCTGCGGCTTGGTTCCCAGGCTTGCGCGCCTCAGCAGGTTAAAACGTTTTTCCAGGAGAAGACGGATTTCCGATTGGGGATTTTCCATATCTCCGAAAACCAGGGCCTTTTCCTTGCAGGCCAGAACGCAGGCAGGCCCAAGGCCTTTGGCCAGCCTTTCCTGGCAGAAGTTGCATTTCTCCACAACGCCTTTGGTTCGCGTCGGGTAATCCGGGTTTATTCTGGCGATAAAAGGCCGGGGGTCCCGGTAGTTCATACTTCTTGCGCCGTAGGGGCAGGCGGCCATGCAAAGCCTGCAACCGATGCAGCGGTGGTAGTCCATCATCACGATGCCGTCTTGCCTCTGGAACGTGGCCTTCGTGGGGCAAACCCGTACACAGGGCGGATTGGCGCACTGGTTGCACAAAACCGGCAACTGTAGCTGTTGGAGGGATTTCCCAAGATACGAGTGGCTCTCATTGGGAAAGGCGGCGGCAAACTTTTCTTTCCAGATCCATTTGACCTCGTCCTTGGGATTGCCGAAATTCGGGACGTTGTGTGTTGCGTGACACGCTGCGATGCAATCCACACAGTCAGCGGGGCATTTTGACGCATCTATCGCCATGGCCCAGCGTTTGGCCGTGAGAGCCTTTGATGGCGACAAGGCCTCCGGGAAATTGCTTACGGGGATAATCTTCTCTTTGGCCCATGCCGGGCAGACGATTGCAGGCGCGATCAGGGAGAGTGTGGACACCCCCGCTATTTTCAGAAATTCTCTGCGATTCGTTGTCATTTTTTTGCCTCCCCGGGAATGTTATGGCAACTGAAGCAGGAAGGCTTAGCGCCCAGATAGTTGTGGCACCGGTCGCAGAACTGTTCCTTGTTGCTGTGGCATTTCAGGCAGGTGCCGGAAAGGCTTACCTCGAAAACACGTCCGTCGCGTGCCGTGTGAAGACGCTTTCCTTCGCGGATAGCTCCGTCGCGCCAGGTGCCGAGGAACTTCATATGGCTTTCGCGCATGAACGATGTGTCTTCCACGCAGCGCTTTTCTTTCAATTGCGCAATGGCGGGCGTATCGAGGCTCAGCTGGGGCGGCGGGGATGTTTTCCCTTTGCCGTACCAGAAGGGGAACGTGACCACGATGATAAAGATCACCAGTCCCAATGCTATCATGCCCCATTGATGTTTTTTCATTTTCTATACATCCCGGCTAAAAACACAAGTTGTCATAACCTTTCAGGTCACGCGGTCCCGCGGAGGCGGGAATCCAGTACTTTAACATATTTCTGGACTCCCGCCTCCGTACCCTAACCACCTGACGGTGGCGCGAGGGCACAAGCGGGAGTGACACGAATTTATTTTCTTTCGCGTAAATAAATATTCGCCTTGTTTAAAAAATCTCCAAAATATTTTTCAACAGCCAACCAATGGCTCTCCCCGCAGGTCGGTGGTACGTTCCTTTTCTCCCGTCATCACCAGCGCGTTGGCCAGAAGTTCGTGGACGCCCATAACCGTCACCCCCGGAACCCAGTAATCCATGAGCGACGTCAGCGTCGCCCGGTCGATGGCGCAGATGCAGCCCAGACGATTCACATCGTGCCTTTCCACAACCTTTTTCACGGCCATAGCCCTCGGCATCCCACCGCGCATCCGCGTCTCCATGTTTTCATCATTTCCGAGACCCGCGCCGGCGCCGCAGCATAAAGTCTTTTCCCGAATGGTGTCTCCAGCCATTTCAAAGAAATGATTGCAGGTTTTTTGAATGATATACCTCGGTTCTTCGAAAAGCCCCATGGCCCGGGCAGGATTGCATGAATCGTGAAAGGTAAGCCTGATATGGTCGTTTCTTTGGGGATCGAGTTTCAATTTTCCATTCCGGATGAGGTCGGCGGTAAACTCGGTAATATGGACCATCTTTGTAGAACGGGCATTTTCGAAGCGGGTTCCCGTGATGGGAGAGACCGGTTCCTGCAGAAAATCGGCGGGGCCGTTCATGGTGCCCATGTATTGGTGAATCACCCGCCACATGTGGCCGCATTCACCGCCCAGAATCCACTTGACGCCCAGCCGTTTTGCTTCGGCATAGATCTTGGCGTTAAGGCGCTTGACCATTTCAGCGGATGTGAACAAGCCAAAATTCCCTCCTTCGGAGGCGTAAGTGCTGAAGGTATAATTCAGGCCGATCTCGTGGAAGAGCATCAGGTAACCCATGCAGGTAAACGTCCCCGGATCGGCAAAGTAATCGCCTGACGGTGTGACAAAGAGAATATCGGCGCCTTTCTTATTGATGGGCACGTTAACCCGGATACCCGTCCGGTCTTCGATGTCGTCGGCCATGAATTCGAGCATGTCCTTGATGCCGCCGGGCTGAATGCCCAGGTGATTGCCCGTCCGGAAGCAGTTAGCTGCCGGTTCGATAACCCAGTTGATGTTGCACCCCACAAGATTGAGAAGTTCCCGGCCCATCATGGTGATTTCCGCCTGGTCGATGCCGAAGGGGCAGAAGACGGAACAGCGGCGGCACTCCGTGCACTGATAGAAGTAGTAGAACCATTCTTTCAGGACATCAACCGTCAGGTCCCGCGCGCCCGCCAGACGGCCGAAGCGTTTGCCCGACGTTGTAAAGTAACGGCGATAGACGGAACGCAATAGTTCGGCCCGCAGCACCGGCATGTTTTTCGGATCGCCGGAGCCGATATAGAAATGGCATTTATCGGCACAGGCGCCGCACCGGACACAGACGTCCATGAAGAGGCGGAAGGAGCGATATTTTTCCAGGCGCTCCTTCATGCCTTCCAGGATAATGGCCTGCCAGTTGTCCGGCAGTTTCCAGTCTTCGTCCGCGGGCTGCCAGGCCCGTGGGTTCGGAAGGTCCAGATAGGTCAGGTTTTTCGCAGCCCCGCTGTAGCTCCAGGTTCCCGGACGAAAATCGACAGATGTGTCCATCCAGGCCGTCTCGGGCGGCGCGTAGCGGATTTTGATCAACTGATCCGGTTTGGGTATCTTGGCAAACGACACGGCTACTCCTTTTCCACGGGCAATCCCGATGCCTTCATTTTGTCCCGGAACTCATCTTCGTATTCTTCGTAGGTGTGGACCTTGACCGGAGCGTTCCACGGATTAACATGACGCTTGCCGCGGTTATTGCTGGCGAGGTTCCGCGTCGGGCTCAGAAAAATCCCTCCGGCGTGCATCAGCTTGCTTGCGGGAAACCAGACCAGAAGAACGAAAACAAAACAAAGATGCATGTAAAAAACAAGGCTGATGCCCTGGGGCACAACAGGTGAAAAGGTCACCCAACCCATCGCCAGGGTTTTTGCCGCGTTGAGATCGGCAGGGAAAAAGTGCCTTGTCAGAAGGCCGGTAGTCACGACACCGGCGATGAGCAGCAGTGAAAAATAATCGGTAAACAAGGAAATATAACGCACCTGCGGAACAACCACCCGGCGCAGGAATAGGAATGTCAGCCCTACGAGGATGGCGGCATCGCTCAGATAAAGCGTCGGGATGCCGATCTCGAAGAATCCGTCCAGAGCGGATAGAGCGCCGATCCAGGGGGCGATGGGTTCGACGAAAAAGCGCAGGTGTCGAAGCACGATAATCGCGAACGACCAGTGGAACAGAAGACCACAAAACCAGAGCCACTTGGCGCTGCCGTAAACGGGCCGCTCGTCAACAATTGCCACGTCCGTATTCCGGAAAAGAGAACGAAACAGGAAGATCTCCTGAGCCATTCTTCCGATCACACCCCAAGCCCCTGACGGATTTTCTACCGGGTTTGTTTTAATCCAGGGCAGTGATTTTCCCTGGCCGCAAGTGCTGGGAATGCGGAAGGGAACGGGGGCGCTACCCCATTTTATAATACGATATACAAAACCGGTTAAAAGAATCGCAAAGGCCGCATAAGGCACAATAACGATCAGAACATAGGCCAGGCTATGGTTCAAGCCGATCCCGAGAGCCAGCAGGGCCAGAATAAAAAAAGCAAGGATCGATATTAAAAGGTTCTTCATGACGTCTGTCTCATTGTTATTTTGCTTCCCACGATGGTTTCTCACCGAAACGGATTATCGGTTTTTTCATGCCCGCCAGCGCATTAACGACTAATTCAACCAGCCCGCCGTAATGCAGCCCGCTGCGTTCTTCTGCATGATAGTAATGGAGGATGTCCCGGATCGCGCCTTTGCAGTTCGAGCAGGGGGCGCAGACATATTTCGGGACGTCTGGAGGTTCGCCCTCAAAAGCCTTCAGGATCTGGAGGAACTTCTTGCGGGAACTGACCAGATTTCGCCACTCGGCAAAATTATATCCCGACATGATGGCAAAGCCGGAACCGCCGCCGCAGCAGTAATTGTCCACGCCATGGGGTGTCATTTCCCGGAATTGCGGCGCGATTTTTCTTAAAATTCTTCTTTGCGGTTCTACAATTCCCATGGCCCGAACGACATTGCAGGGGTCATGCAGGGTGACGGGAAAATTGTTTTTCAGGGGATCAAACTTTAAGCGTCCGCTCATGACGATGTCTTCCAGTGTGACCATGGCCGATTCCCGCGGGATGTTGAGATCGCCAGTCAACAGACGGTCGGCAATAACGGTCAGCGCTTTATGCGCATGGCCGCATTCGCCGATGACAATCTTTTTGACCTTCAGCTTCCGGGCGATATCAGCGTGTTTAACGGCGACACGCGAAAATTGCACGTCGTCGTACCAGAGACCATAATTGACGGCGTCATATCCGGCTGCTTCCGAAGACATCGTCCATGAAATACCGGCCGCCTGAAAGATGATAGCGAAGGCGCCAACGTTTTCCGGCCAGGCCAGCATTTCACCGGCATTATGGAGCAGCAGGATGTCCGCCCCTTCCACGTCCCAGGGAATGGAGACTTTATAACCCGTAATCTCTTCCATTTCTTCCTGAATGAATTCGACACTGTCCTTCGCCGCAGGAGGCGTCATACCGGTGGAAGAACCGACCCGGAGATGCTGGACTGAGCCTTTGTCGTGGATCTCTTTGGGGGCGATACCCATTTCCTGGGAGAAGAGTTTACGGATTTCGTGATTAATGAGACCGTTGTCCACACCGATCGGGCAAACCGTGGCACAGCGCCGGCACAGTGTACAGCGATAGGACAATTCGGCAAGACGGGCAATAGTCGTCCAGTTCAAATCAATGTCACCGTTTAGCTTGGCGGTGATTTTGCCGCCCGGCTTGAGATATTTCCTATAAATCCGGCGCAGGACTTCGGCCCGGAAAATGGGGCGATAGATGTCTTTGCCGCCGCTCATCTCAAAGACGGGACAGGCACTGGAACAGGTTTGACATTTGGCGCAGTGTTCCATGGAAAGCATCAGGGGCTGTAAAAAAGTCCAGTTGTTTTCTTTCTCGAAAAGTTTTTTCAGACCCGAGAGAAACTGGCGGACCAAGGCTTCCTCTTCTTGCTTGGTGGCGGGCTTGGGGATGCCTATAGCGACCGTGTCATCCAGAGAGGCTTCAATGTTATTGATTTTTTCCGGTTTCAGAGGCGTCAACGCCCTTTGATTAAAATCCTCATAGGGTGGAGGCAACAGGGAGAGTTCACCCGGGTCAATGTGACACAAGCAGTCAGATGCTTTGGCGATGTCGGACGGTTTCAGCCTTATGTTCATTTCATCTCCTTGGGAGCTGAAGACGCTATGTCACGCCAGGATTTGTGCCCGTCCGCGTTGATGTGTTTTGCCTGCCAGGTCGGTTTGAGTTCAAGATTATTTTTAATAGCGGCTTCCATCTGTCCGCCTCGCCGGTTCGGCACGTCATCCCATTTAACATTGTGATAGAGGAAATACTTCATGAACATATGGGACATGTGCGTGAGCGGAATATAGGCAACCAGAAGCGATGCCGACACGATGGTCAGAAAGCCTGCGACATTTTGACCCGGCACATAAAGATTGCGTGAAGATCCTGCTGTCAACAGGCCGAATGTGTATGCTTTTGCGCCTTCCAGAAAGGAATCACCTGAAAGACAGGTCGCCAGTGCGGAAATAAAAAAAAGGCCAATAAAAATGATATTGAAATAATCAGAGAAAGACGAATAATCTTTGAGGCTGCGATCAGTCAGCCGTCTGTAGAACATTCCCAGGCTGCCGATACTCCCCAGGATCAGGCCGCTCCATCCTGCGGCAACGATGAGTCCGGAAAGCAGGAAGCTAACGACTCCAACCGAAAATCCTCCCAGGGTGAAGCAGGCATGAAGCAGCAGCAGCGCAAAGGTGGCAATCATCAAATACAATCCGAAATGAAGGGGGAAGGAGAACCACCAGAGGCTTCTGTTTTCCTTCCACAAGCCCCGGAGAAATAAAATTTCCGGCACCATATATTTGAGTTCATTGATGCGCGAGTTTTCATATTTGTCGTTCCACCAGTTCACCTTTTCCATGTAGGAGCCACCATAGGCTGTCCGGGCGGTTATTTCATGCTGGACCGGATAGATTTCCCATCGGACATGCAGGGGAAGGTTTATTTGCCTGTAAATCAGGTAACCGGTAGCCCCGATGAACACCATGATGCACAAATAAGATAAAACGTAGAATCCCATAGGATACTTCCTAAAGTCTCCAGTTCTCTGGTGACTGTCATAGCACTCTAAGTAAAGTTCATCTAATTCGGAGGGTATGGCCCCCTTCTGGCAGAGCAGAATGGAGGCTTCCTCCTCTCTTCAGACGCAACCCGTTGGTTTCGAAAGCCCCGCCAGTTTGCAGGCGCCTTTGGCCGGTCCGGTGGGGAAGAGTTCATAGAGCTTCTTCATGTCCATCCCGTTGTCTTTGCAGACCTTGCGGACCATGGGGGCGATGCCGAACTGCTGAAAATAATTCCTCAGATAATTGATGAGTTTCCAGTGTTCCTCCGTAAGCGTACCTTCAATATCCTCTGTGTATGCATAGGCCTGTGCAAATTCTTCATTCCAATTGTCGAGCTCCTGCAGAAACCCGTCTTCATCCACTTCGTATGTTTTACCTGCTAATTCGATTTGCGGCATTCTAAAACCTCCTGCTCTATTTAAATGACTCAATTATATTTTGTCCGCTACTTCGATGCTGCCTGGCTGCGCCGATGAGAGCTTCGGCCCACTGGGGTGCTCCCAGTGCGTGCAGGTGGGTGAAGCTTGCCAGAATATTTTTTCTGCACAGACCGTCGCGCTGACCATCCATTCCTGTTCCCCTCAGGACGCGGTAAACTGTGTGTCCGTCGTCTTCTTTTCGAGACAGGATCCTGCAATAATGAAATTCGTGGCCCCTCATCCTGGCGCCGATAGGGAAAAAAGGGTTTTCCTGATCCACGGTCAAGGTTGTATATCCGTGGCCCTGCGGCCGCTTTTCCATACCGAAGGCAACAGGCAGCGCGCCGACCATCGGATAATGCTTGTCGCCGATGGTCAGAGTTTCGCCCAGGTAAATAAAGCCTCCGCATTCAGCGTAAATCGGCAGACCTGCTTCGGCCGCCGCTTTCAGGGAACCGCGGAAAGCATCGTTTTGGGCGAGGCGACCGACCTGGGTTTCGGGAAAACCACCGCCGATGTATAAGGCATCTACGTCCGGAAGGATTTTTTCATCAAGGGCGCTGATCTCCACAATTTTTGCGCCCCGATCACTCAGGGCCTCCAAATTTTCGGAATAATAAAACTGAAAGGCGGCATCTTTGATCACGCCGATTGTGACAGGATCTTCGCCTCTTTGATCGGGGTCGGCTGGATTGGGAAATGCATCAACGCTCCAGGGCGCCGCACTTTCGGCAACCGCAAGAAGTCCCGGAATGTCCAGGTAGTCTTGGGCGATAACGCCCGCCCTGTCCAGGGCACGCTCTATGCGGTCGTGCTCCTGGGGGGGGATTAATCCCAGGTGCCGATCCGTAAAGGGAAGATCCGTCATTCGTGGCACAATGCCATAGACGGGAAGTCCGGCATATTCCTCAATGGCCTGACGGATAACGGCCGCATGACGGCTACCATTCACCCGGCTCAGGATGACGCCCCGGATATCGACGTCAGGATCAAGGCTTCGGCATCCCATAACCATCGCTGCTGCTGTTCGTGTGACTTTATCGCAATCGACGACCAGAATGACCGGTGTATTGAGGAGCTTGGCCAGTTCGGCTGTACTGAATTCCCCCGCGGCATTCACGCCGTCAAAGAGTCCCCGGTTGCCTTCAATGAGGGAAACGGCGCCTTCTACGGCATGACGTGAAAAAGAGCGGACGACCTCACCGGAACCCATCAGATAGGTATCCAGGTTGTAACAGGGCCGAGATGCAGCCAGGGAAAGCCAGGCCGCATCGATATAATCCGGTCCCTTTTTAAAGGGCACAACCGGAATGCCTTGCTTTTGCCAGGCAACGGCTATGGCGACGGAAAGTGTGGTTTTTCCCGCGCCACCCCGCAGGGCGGCCACAATCAGACGTGGGCAGGATCGGTTCATGGTCCATTACCTATTTTAAGAGCACGACCCTTCTTCTTTCGGAAAGAATTCGGCCAGCACCAGGTACGTAGAACTTCCAGTCGACCAATATTTCAAAACTTCCTCATCGAGCAGTACCTTCACAGCATCCTGAACAGCATGCCGGTCCGCGTCCGGGAGCCATCTGGTGACGTCCCGGATGTAAAACATTTTTTTGTCACCCTTGGATTTTTCGTGAAAAAGGTCGACGATCTGTTTTTTCAAGTCCTCGCTCATGTTCACCCCCATTTGAACTGCGTAGATGTCCGGAATGTTTCCGTTGCCATATCGAAATCGTCGATATGCTTGTCCGTAAACGGAATGCCTGTCAGGGTGAAGAACCGCTCCCAGCCGACGCGATCGATCCATTCGCCGACCCGTTCATGCTTTCGGGCGTGGCTTGCATAGACTTCGATGATGTTCTTCACGGCATCCACAACCTCCGGCCAGCGCGGCGGGTTGTTGGGAAGAAAAGGAATCGCCAGCTTGGAAAACTTCGGAGCGCTCCGGGCGTTGGAGACTTTGCCTCCGACCCAGATGGATATTCCGTCGTTTTCAGGATCGGCGATCGGCATGGCCGGACAAACGGTGTAACAGTTTCCGCAATACATGCACTTCTCGTCATTGACGGTGACGGTTTTGTTCTTCATATCACCCCGGATGGCGCCTGTGGGGCAGGAAGCTACCGTGGACGGGATTTCACACATGTTCGGTACGCGGGTGTTGTCCACCTTAGGCACTGTACGGTGAATACCCAGAATGGCGATGTCGGAGCAGTGCACGGCGCCGCACATGTTCAGGCAGCAGGCCAGGGCAATCCGGACATGGGCCGGCAAGGTTGAAGTTACGAAATACTCATAGATCTCATCCATGAGGGCCTTGACGGGTCCCGAGGCATCGGTGGCGGGGGTGTGGCAGTGGACCCAGCCCTGGGTGTGGACGATGTTTGATATGGAATGCCCGGTACCGCCGACGGGATAGTTGCGAGTAGCCAGTTCGGCAATCAAGGGCTCGACTTTATCCTTGTCGTCCAGAAGAAATTCAATATTGTTACGGCTCGTAAAGCGCAGGTAACCGTCACAATATTTTTCCGCGATGTCACAGATTTCCCGGATGTGATCCGTTGAGACCAATCGCGGGGAACCGGCGCGCACGGTGTAGAGCGCCTCTCCGGATTCCGCAACGTGCATGAGCACGCCCGGTTTGAGAATTTCATGATAGAGCCATTTCCCGTAATTTCGCTGAATGACGGGTGGTAGCATGGTTTTATAGTCAGGGGGACCAATGTCTGTTTTTGCCATCTTACTTCACCTCCTTTTGAATTTCTTCAGGCCAGAAGAATACATACGGATTGGTTCGGGGCGCTTTAACCATCTGGGGAACGGCGGGCAGGCCTACGGCCCGCAGGAATACCCTCATGCCCAGGCGCGTGATTAACTCGCCCAATCTTTCCCTGGATTTGCCATGCTCATCCCACCAATCCTGGATGCGGTCAATCAAGTCTTTGAGTTCCGTGTAAGGCGGTTCCAATTTTATAAACGGCACGATGACCCAGGAAAGAAGAGCCCCTTGCACAATAGGCGCCTTGCCCCCGACGAGGATGGTCGCGCCCCTCTCCTTGCCCGGCCGCAGGGCTTTCGGCATCAGGTTGATGCAGTGCATACAGCGGGTGCAGTCCTCATTATATATCTTCAGTTCTTTTCCGTTCCATTCCATACACTTCGTCGGACAGAGGTCACAAACCTCCTTCTGGATATTGATGGCTGATGCGGCGTAGGCGAGAACTTCCTTCTGGTCGATCTGAATGTCTCCTTTCCATGTCCCGATGACGGAAAAATCCGACCGGGCGATGGAGGCGACGCAATCATTGGCGCAGGCCGATACCTTGATCTTGAATTTATAGGGAAACATGGGACGGTGCATCTTATCCTGGTAGTGCATGGTGAGGTTGTAACAAACATCGAGACTGTCAACGCAAGCCCATTCGCAACGCCCCGGTCCGACGCAGGCGGAAGGCGTGCGTAAGGCTGATCCGGAACCACCGAGGTCAAAACCGGCGGCGGAAAGGTCGTCAAAGCAGGACTGGAGATGCTCGGTTTTCGTACCCAGCAGAATGACATCTCCCGTTGCGCCGTGCATGTTGGTGAGACCGCTGCCGTGTTTGTCCCAGACATCACAGAGGTTGCGCAGGGCATCCGTCTTGTAGAACCATCCTGTGGGGTGATTGACCCTCATGGTGTGAAAGGCCTGAACGTTGGGGAACAGATCGGGTCGATCCGAATAGCGCCCGATGACGCCGGCGCCGTAGCCCTTGACGCCGACAATACCCCCATGCTTCCAATGACCGATTTTGTCTTTATAAGAAAGTTCCAACTGGCGAAGGAGATCCTCGGCCATGGGACTCTTTTCGGCCGCCTGCTTCATGTCTTTTACAAAGCTTGGCCACTTTCCCTTTTCCAGTTCATCCAGAAGGGGGGTCTTTAAATCCGCCATGATTTTACCTCCTCTCAACACCGTTCATTTTTTTGGTCCTAAAGCCCGAATAAAATCCCGACTAAGCCTGCCTTACCGGACTTTATTTTTTCATTTCTACATCATTTTAATAATAAATAACAATTTATAATTTTGATAATATTAATCAGTATTATTCATGAAAGACTGGCCATGACAATTACTCTGAGACAGTTGGAGATTTTCGAAAAAGTTGCCGGTGGCCGGCATGTTACGAAAGCCGGCGAACAGTTGTTCATCACCCAATCGGCAGTCAGCATGGCTATTGCCGAAGTGGAGAAATTTGCCGACGCGCCTCTTTTTGAGCGCCGCGGCAGGCGGTTACTGCTCAATGATCGGGGGCTAGGATTTTGTCTCAGGCGCAGGACGTGCTGCGGCAAGTCGGCACGATAGAGCAGTTGCTGATTGAATCCGTAGGTGAACCGATAGGCGTATTGAAAGTGGGGGCCAGCACCACGGTTGGCAACTATATTCTTCCTACTATTAATTGTAAGCAAAGGCACTCAATGTGGCAAACGGCGGAACATTCTCAACCGGCCTGCCGGTTGAAGACTACAGCGCAGTCATTTTGACTTACGGGAAAACGACAATAGAAAATCTCTTTTCAATTGTCGCAGGCGTAAACACCGGCATCGGAACGATCGCTTTCTAGAAAATTCAGAATGGCCGCAAGGAGGATGCAAAAGCACACTCCTTGCGGCTTGAAAACAAACCATGCGGTCTGTAGTGTTTCATAGAGGCACCTGTTTCTCTACGTTTGCCTCAAACCTGCCGTCACCCCCCCTGCTTCGGGAGATAGAGGGCGGATGCGTTTCCTTATTTTATCTCTTCTCTCTTCCAGTTCGCAGGCCACCATGCAGCCGGCTTGATCTGGGGGTGCTGATTTTCTTTAGCTAACATATTGATATTACTGTATAACTTTTGTCCGTTGATCCCTTTAGCTTGCATTTCCTGAAGCCACTCATCTGTGATGGGTTGTACGGCTTTTCGCCACCGAGCTTTTTCCTCAGGTGGCAGGATGTAGATATCATCTCCCCTCTTCTTGAGCTGGGATAAGATGGATTCCCTGCCTTCATCTACCAATGTTCCCAGCAGTATGGTAAGTGATGGAGCGAGTTCCTCAAATACCTTCTGAACATCCGGAGGGAGGGAATTCCACTTGTCTAAGTTCATGGCCGTAGGCTGCACGGCCGAGGCGGCGCGAATGATGACATGGTGGTTGACCATGTCCGTCAATTTGAAAGCGGCCAGAGGCGTGGTTGGAAATAGCACACCTTTGATGTCCCCCCTTTGCAGGGACATGGTCACGTCCTCGGCCTTAATAGCCCGGGGAGCGCCTCCAAGAAGCTGAATGATTTGCACGGCGGTTTTTGACCCTCCAAAAAGGGGCAGGCCTTTCATGTCTTCCATTTTTTTCGGCCCCGGAACCACAAGATGCAGGTTGAGAGCGTCGATATTGTGCACGGCCAGGATCTTTAAACCGTCAAATTCCTTCTTATACTCTGGAACGGTTGTAAGGATTTTATAGGTGGTTAAATTTGCCTGTATTCCTGATTCAAAGAGAAATGGGAGGTTGAAAGATCGGGTTACGGGGAACTTGCTCTCTTGAGCCCATACGGGCACAAACATGGCCATATCAATCACACCGTTTTTTACGGCCTCATGCAGCTGGTTTGCTTTGACCAGGCTTCCTCCATGATACCATTTGAATTTTACTTGCCCTTTTGTTCGCTTTTCAATTTCAGCGGACCAGGGTAGAAAACCCTTCTGAAACATGGGATGCTTTTCTGTATCGTGGTTTCCCACCCTAATTTCAATGGTTGCCGCATGGACCACTAACCCTGAAATGAAAAAACCAAAAATGAACATGATACATGCAATACTTAGTGCTGCTTTCTTCTTTGTCATCATATAACCTCCTTATTAATTATCTTATTAATTATCTTATTATCTATGAAAGTTGACCTATTTTCACTACATTCATCCTCCTTTATGTTATTTTTCGAGTCCGACTATTTTATTTCCGCAAGAGTATCCATGGCATTGGGCAGAAGCAGGGCGATATCCGGAAATATCGTTAACAGGACAATGACGGCAACCATCACCAGGACGAAAGGCAATACTCCCTTGAAAATTGTTCCCATGGGGACACCGCCGGCGATGCCATGGATCACAAAGACGTTCATCCCAACAGGAGGTGTGATCTGCCCCATTTCCATCATGATGACCATAATGACACCGAACCAGATAGGGTCAAACCCCAGGGCCATGATGGTGGGAAACAAGACCGGCAGAGTAACCATGACCATCGGTATAATATTCATCAGCATACCAAGGATCACGTAGAGGAACAGGATAATTGCCAGAAGCAGATACCTTGAGACATTAAGATTTTTCAGATAGCCCGCTAAGTCAGAGGGTATGTCCGTTAGTGTAAAAAAATTTCCTAAAACGCCAACACCCACCAAGATGACTAAAATCATAGCCGTCATTTCAGTAGTTGTATGCATGGCCCTGATAAGTTTTTTACGCGATAAACCTCCGCTGATTACAGCGACAACCAAGGCGCCTATGGTGCCCAGCGCAGCCGCCTCTGTAGGCGGCATGATGCCGGAGTAAATTCCCCCGATCACAAGGAAGATAAGGAAGACAATTGGCCATACGTCCTTGGCGCTTGATAGTTTTTCTTTCAATGATGTTGAAGGCCCCGGGGGGCCTAGTGCAGGGTTCCACTTACAGCGCAGATAGACCATAAGAGCAAATGCAAGGCACAGGATAATACCCGGTAAGATACCCGCCATGAACAGTTTTGCAATCGATTGCTCGGTAACGAGCGCATACGCAATAAAGCCTATGCTGGGCGGGATGAGAATCCCCAGCGTTCCTCCTGCAGCAACTGAGGCTGTTGCCAGCGATTCGTCGTATCGATAACGTTTCATCTCCGGAAGCGCTACGGATCCCATGGTGGCCGCCGTAGCCATGCTATCTCCGCAAATCGATGCGAATCCACCGCAACCGAATATCGTTGCAATGGCCAAACCTCCAGGAATACGGCCAACTAATTTAGACGCTGCATTAAAAAGTCTGGCTCCAATGCCGGATTCATAGCACAGATAACCCATGAGACCGAAGAACGGAATCACGCAAATGTAATAGTGGGCAAAAGCATCATGAAGGTTTAGCCTTAAAACGGAGAAGGCTACTTCAATGCCACTGATATACCATAGTCCCAGAAGTCCCATCATAGCCATTGAAAAACCAATGGGAAAACCGATTAACATTACACTGATGAGAAGAGAGACAAATATAATGCCGACTGTAGAACGGGGAAGGTCCGGGTTAAAGAATTTCAGCCAAAGAGGAAGTATTGCTAATGCAATGGCGATCACCGCCATTAGGCTTGCCTGAAGCCATGGTCGCTTATTGGCTTTAAACATTTCGGCCAGATAGCCCAGCATCTGTCCGAATAAAACAAGAGCTACCAGAGCATATCCAATGACGGCAATGATATAAATCGGCGTATAAGGGATCATGCTGATGCTTGCTCTTTCACCAGCCTCGTATGCTTCAATAGCGCGTATTACAGATTGCCAAGAAATGATCGAGAAGAGGGCGAATCCCCAGATGGAAAAGACGCCGCCCAGGAAAACTTTAACCTTGCTTGATAATTTGGCATTAAGGAGGTCTACACTCACATTTCCTCCCTTAAGAGTTGTATAAGCGAAAGACAAGAATCCGACCAGTACCATCATAAAGGTTTCAAGTTCAATCAGACCGGAAAACTCATAATTAAAGATAAACCTGGTGAATACGGATAACAGAATCAGGAAAGCCATAGCGAGAATCAGAACGCCGCTTGTGAAGGAAAGCCAGCGAGTCAGTGGTTCCATAAAACTGTTTAATCGGTTTTTCGCAAAATTCAAATACACTGACGCTCTCATAACATTGGGTCCCCCTTTTTAATTATTAAAAGTTGCAGCTTTATATATGGTTACTTCATACGGTATCTATAACGATTACCACGAATCCATTATTGGCGCTTTCATCAATAATATACTTGCTTAAGACCTCCTGTCTCATGAATACAATCAAAACATATATACATTATTATAGCATAATGTAAAAAATAAATATTTTCGATTTTTGTCAACAAACTTTTGTCGATTTTTTCATGGATATCAAATTGGTTCCTTTTCCCAGGCCTTGAGAACTTTGCCCATATCTACGAATATGGTGATGGCTGCGTTGGCCATAACAACATCTGCTGTTTTATCACCAAACGCTTCGGAAAATGCTATAGGTACCAACAAACCACCCTCAATAACTTCAATCTGCTTTCTGCCAAAGGGCAGGGCATTGAGAATAATGTCCTTTTTAACAGAGGTAGGATTGGGGCATCCTATGAGGACATGAACTATCATTTCGTTGGGGTCACAAATCCTCAAGATTTCCATTATCCCGGCCAAACAGATTCGTCTCACAGCATCTTCGATAGCTCTTGTGGCAGCTTTCGTGGAGTCCTGTCCATGCTGATCAATGCCGGTTCCCATTTCGATAACAAATCTCTTAAGTGCCATTTGTGGTAGTCTTCTTTGCTAATGTGCTATTATAATGAAAACAACGTGATACTTAATTATAACTCAGTTGCTAGTTAATATATTAATACATCATTATATAATAATGCTTGACATTCTTTTTTACCTTTGTCAAGATAAAATCCATGGCAGATAAAAAACTTTGGTCATGACCGGTGCCTGACGGCGCGTAAGACAGAAAAGTTTAAATTTATCGTACTAAACACGTCATGAATAGGTGTCTAATGAAGAGTTTATCTGGTGCGCCCTCGCGAAGAGATTGTATACAGATGAAACGGAGTCCGTTTTGAAATACGGCGGGGGATAAATTAATCGATTATTTTACTGATCACGAAAATGTCGAATGCGTGCAAGATTCAGGTAATGCATCAAAAATAATATATGCCTTTTAAGATACGACGTGAGGAGCTTAAACATGATTGAAGAAATGACAGACGACACATTTGCTAAGCAGACTGCCCAAGGGATTTGTCTGGTACTTTTTTACAAGAACCCCTGCCCATACTGTCAAACCATGAAGGGTGTGGTTGAAAAATTTGGGGGTAAGAGTCCGGGTGTTAAGCTATTACAGATTAACGGTCTGGAGCATACAAAAATGGCTGCTCAATTGGGTGTTGAAAGATTCCCTGATATTTTCTTCTATAAGGATGGCCTACCAACAATAGCCAGACAGAAGGGGATGACGAATTACCAGGGACTGATGGCGCTTTTGCAGACTATTAAGCACTGATCAGACCGCAAAAGAGAAGAGCTTGGAGAGTAAGAGATATGGAACAATATGACATTGTTATTCTCGGTGGAGGAATAGCCGGACTCACCGCTGCCGTATATGGGGTTCGGGCCGGTCTTAAAACATTGGTTTTAGAAAAAAACACATGTGGGGGCCTGGCAAACTGGGCAATTGAAATTGAGAATTTTCCTTCTCATGAGAAGATCGGTGGCCAGGATTTGATGACACGAATCAAAAGCCAGGCTCTGAATCTGGGCGTAGAAATCCGGGAGATTATAGAAGTCGAAGGGATTCAGCTGGAAGGTCGTTCCAAAGAAATCAAGACAGATGACGGTATTTTTTATTCGAAAACTATAATCGTGGCCTCCGGCCGTGAGCCTATTCCGCTTTCAATCATGGTGGACAGTGATCACATTCATTACTGTGCCATCTGTGATGGAACGGCTTATCGGGGAAAGGATGTTTTGGTGGTCGGCGGCGGAAACAGTGGAGTATGCGATGCTTTGTATCTGTTGAACCAGGGAGTAGGAGGTATTACACTGATCGAGCAGATGGATCGTCTTTTTGCTGCTAAAGTTAGCCAGGAGGCCCTCTTGGCCCGCCCAGAAGTAAACGTGATGACCTCAACAGAGGTATGTGGCCTTACCGTTGACGGGGATAGCCACCGGGTCACCCTGAGAAATACGCAGACAGCGGCCCGCCAGGAGATCGAAGTAAGGGGAATTTTCGTTTATATTGGGCAGGTGCCGCATACCAGCTTGTTCAAAGGAATCCTCGAGTTGGATGAGCAGGGCTATATTCAGGCAGACGAAACCATGCATACCAACCTGGAAGGCGTTTTCGTGGCTGGAGATGTCAGAAGGAAAAAATACCGTCAATTGACAACCGCCATGAACGACGGAACCATCGCGGCCCTTGAGGCGGAAGAATATATTCACAAGAATGCAAGGATGACTAAATAAAAAACGAAAGAGAGGAATTAGTTTATGCCAAAAAACGCAATATTTATTATGTTGGATTCGTTTCAGTTCAACTATATGGGCTGTTACGGTAACAAATGGATGAAAACCCCGAACATAGACCGATTGGCCAAGGAAGCCATGGTTTTTGATAATGCCTATACTGAAGGACTTCCTACGATTCCCTGCCGACGGGCGATGATGACCGGCCGCTACACGCTGCCTTCCAAGGGCTGGGGACCACTTGATCCGGATGATACCACTATAGCCGATATGCTATGGGGCAAGGGCGTGCATACGGGGCTAATTTTTGACACGCCTCCTATGCGTTTGCCTAAGTACGGCTATCAGCGAAGTTTTTACGATGTCATCTACGGTCAACATGGCCATGAACTGGATTATGAATACTACCGTCATGATGCAGTGAAAAATGACATGAAGTATGAAGATTACCTGGATCAGAACATCATTGATAATTTCAGAAAAGATCCGGCTTTCGAACCCTACATTGACCACAATATCGATGAAATAAACTGTATCCTCAGAAGTCGTCAAAACTGGAAAAATGAGGAAGAAAGCATGCATGCTGCCGTGCTGGTGAACAAGGCAAAAGCCTGGCTGGAGGAGCGCACCAAAGATAAAGAACATCCGTTCTTCCTGTGGTTCGACTGCTTTGACCCACATGAACCTTTCGATCCCACATCCGTTTGGGAAAACTTCCCCTGCCCGTATGATCCAGACTACAAAGGTAAGGAAATGTTTCTGCCGGCGATGGGTCCTGCCAAGCACTACACCGAAGAGCAGCTCCATCATGTCCGCATGCTTTGGGCAGAGAAAATGACACTTGTGGACAAGTGGGTCGGGAAACTCCTGGATAAAGTGAAAGAGCTGGGGTTATGGGACAATACGATGATCATCTTGTGCGCTGATCACGGTCATCCTACCGGCCATGGCGAACACGGCCATGGAATTGTGCGCAAGGTCCATCCCTGGCCCTACGAAGAACTGGCACACATTCCCTTGATTGTGAGGATGCCGGGTGTTGGCGAGGGGAAACGTAATGCCTCTTTCGTGCAGTCGGTCGACATTACTCCGACAATCCTTGATTGGCTACAGACTCATCAGGAAGCCGCGCATTACGGTAAGCATGTTTTGGATTCTAGCGTGAGCAATGTGGACTTCCAAGGATTCAGTTTGCTACCACTGATCCGGGGCGAGAAGGAAAAACTGCGTGACTTTGCCATTGCCGGTTTCTACGGCTATTCTTGGAGCATCATCCGGGATGATTATTCCTTCATTCATTGGATCAAGAAAGCGAATGCCGAGACCTATGAAGAGACAATGGAAATGGTCAATATCATGTACGATTTTGGCGGGGGAGCCGGTGGAAAGTTTTCGAAAAGCTCGCAGACGGAAGAAATGTGGTCGTGCACTCCGGGAGACATTGTATTACCGGCCGAGGATCAGCTTTTCGACCGTAAGACAGATCCTTTCCAGCTCAAAAACATCATCAAGGAAAAACCAGAAGTCGCCAAGGAGCTTCTGCAGCAGTTAAAATTGTACATGGCTGAGCTGAAGGCAAGTTAAGATTTCTTTACCAGGCCCAGGCGTAAAGAATTATGAAAAGAGTATGCCTGAATTATTGGAGGCCAGAGGTGATCATAGATGGCGGGGTATTTGGGAAACTCGCCATCCATCACCACAATATCTTGCGCTATGGAAAAATAATTTTGAAAATAAGCGGCGTGATTCAAAGAACAGCTTTTTTACCGGGTGGAACATGACATTGATGTGCATATATATTTCAAGGAGATTTACGTGCAAATCGTTTTCCGAATTTTCGACAAGGATACAAATCGTGCTCAGTGGACAGAATCGATTCTCTATGAAAGCATGAAGGCCAATAAGATCGAAGGAAAGGTGAGCCAGGTATGCTGCCTTCAGGAATTCGGCCGACAGGGTGTCAAACAACTTCCCGCGCTGGAGTTGAATGGAATGATGCTGTCTCAGGGAAAACCACTGACTGAGGCCACAATGGCCGAAACTTGCACCAGGCTGGCGTACGCCCTTCAAAAAATGGGGAAAGCCGGAAAGGAAGTTCTTATCAAAAGTTAGTTGAGAAGCCTTTGCACAAAACAAATAAATAAAAAAAGGTAAGAGATCACTATGAGCAAAATGTTTAACGGTGAAGTCGCACTTATAACTGGTGCTAGTTCGGGGATCGGCAGGGCTGTCGCCATGGCCTTTGGCGCCGAAGGTGCCCGGGTGGCTGTTTCCGGCCGCAACAGTGAAGAATTGGCCAAAACGGTGAATATGGTTTCGACCAATGGCGGCGAGGCCTTCGCCGTTAAGGCCGATGTGTCCAAAACAGCTGATGTTCAGGCTATGGTCGCGAAAACTGTCGAGCATTTTGGTGCACTGAACTTTGCCATCAATAATGCCGGAGTCGCTGGTGATGTTTTTGTGCCGACTGTCAACTACTCAGAAACCACCTGGGACAATGTCATTGGCATTAACTTAAAAGGGGTGTTTCTTTGTATGAAGTATGCGCTTCCTCACCTCTTGGCAACAAAAGGTAGCATTGTTAATATTGCTTCTACATCAGGCTTGGTTGCAGGACCGATTGGTTGTGCCTATGTTGCCAGCAAGCATGGTGTTGTGGGGCTGACAAAGGCGGCGGCACTCGAGTATGCCGACAAGGGTGTGCGCATCAATGCAGTAGCTCCGGCAGTTATCCTTACGGAAATGACCGAACGTGGCGGCATCAATGATCCGGCTATCGCAGCCATGATGGTCGCGAAGCATCCCATGGGGCGCATTGGCAGGCCGGAAGAAGTAGCCAATGCCGTGCTGTGGTTGTGCTCAAAGGGAGCGTCTTTTACGACAGGGCATACCTTGGCAGTCGATGGCGGCTGGTTGATTCCATAATTGTTAAAGAATTCATGCTAGTTGAACGGAAATATGCCCTACATTTTTATTAAAAAAGGAGGATAAAAATGGGACTTGTTACTATGGTTGAAATATTGGACAAAGTACACGCCAATGGCACGGCTGTTCCTGCTTTTGATGCTATTGATCATGCTTCTGTTGAGGCAATAATTAAGGCTTCGGAATCAATTAATAAACCAGTGATTATTATGGTGCCTGAAGCGGCTTTACCGTTAATTGATGTTGATAACTATTTTGAGTATTTAACTTATCGCCTGGGTAAAACGAAAGTCCCTGTTGCGTTGGAGCTTGATCATGGAAAGAGCTTTAATGTGATTATGAAAGCAATCCATGCTGGATTTACCGGTGTAATGATTGATGGATCAGATTTACCCATTGAAGAAAACATTTCACTTACAAGAAAAATTGTCGAAATTGCCCACGCGGCAGGCGTTAGTGTCGAGGGTGAAATTGGTCATGTTGCAGGAGGTGAAGGAGACATGACCGAAGGGAGTGAAGCTGATGAAAATATGTATACCAAACCTGAGGATGCAAAGCGGTTTGTAGAAGAAACTGGAGTTGATGCGCTTGCGGTTGCCATTGGAACAGTACACGGTGTATATAAAGGTACACCCAAGCTCGATTATGAACGTTTGAAAAAGATTAAAAACATTGTAAATGTTCCACTTGTTTTGCATGGAGGTTCAGGTGTCGCAAAGGAAGATTTCGTTAAAGCTGTGGAAAACGGAATCAACAAGGTCAATCTATTCACTGAAATATCAATGGCAGCTGTTGCACAAAGCATCAATTACGCTCAAAAAAAGCAAAACAAATTACACTTTGCGGAACTTGTATTGATCGCTAATAAAACAGTCAACGCAATTGCATTAGATTATCTAAAACTTCTCAGCCTGGATAATTAAGGTTCTGTTAACAAAAGGTGAGAAAGAGAGACCAATAAAACAATCTGGAGGAAATTATGAGTAAATACATCATTGCTATTGACCGTGGAAGCACCAATGTTAAGGCAGTTGTCTTTGACAAAGCTGGTAATGAAGTTTTTGTTTCATCTGTTGCTAGCCAGAAACCTGTTTCTGTACATCCTGGATGGTGGGAACAGGATATGAATATTATGTGGGAAGGGACGGTACAAGCCATCAAGGGTGTTTTCGAAAACAGCAAGTGTGATGCTTCTGGGCAGTCAGCTTTCTCTAAACGATCATTTAATGAAATTAAGGCTGATGACATTCTCGGAGTAATTGTCACAGGCCAGGGTAATGGTCTGATGCCCGTCGACAAAAACGGGAATCCATCTCGAATGGGGATTTTATCATTGGATAGTCGAGGCGCTGAAATTCATAACAGTTGGATGGCAGACGGCAGGTATATGCAGGCCGCTCAGATTGTTGGTATGCCTTTCCCTGCCGGGTCACCGCTTCCCTTGCTTTCTTGGTTTGAAAAGAATCAGCCCGAAGAATTCTCAAAAATAGACAAAATTCTGTTTTCAAAAGACTGGATTCGTTTTAAGCTTAGCGGAACTTTGTGTACGGATCAGACGGATGCCAGTGGTGCCGGCCTGATGGCGCTTGCAAAAAATGATTACGCATGGGATGTTTTCAATCTGCTTGGCCTTAAGTCAATCAAGGATAAACTTCCAACAATCGTTCCTTCTCATACAGTTGTTGGGGCAGTCACGCGTGGTGCAAGTCTTGAAACGGGATTGAGAGAGGGAACTCCGGTTCTTTGTGGAGCTCATGATATTGCTGCTTATCCATTTGGTGTTGGTACACTTGATTCAAAAGAACTTGTAACGGTTGTTGGAACCTGGGGACTGAATCTCATAGCTACGAAAAGTCTTGAAGGTGCCATAGCAGCTCTGTATCACTGCGTTCCGGGGTATTTTATTACGGGGCTTGGCGATGGCAACTCTGGCGGATGTCTCGACATTATTGTGGATACAATTTGCCAAAACGAGAAATATCAAGCAGCTCAATTTCAAAAATCGGTTTATGAAGTGATTGAGGAAGAAATCGAAAAGACAAAACCATCAAGCATTATATTTCAACCATACATTTTTGGCAGTTTGATGAACAGTTCAGCGAGCGCTGGATTCTGTGGTATTAAGAACTGGCACACAAAGGCCGATATTATGCGTGCTGTTTATGATGGAATTGTCATGGGGCATTATGCATATGTTCAAATGATTCCTGGACACGAATCATTTAAATCAATGTGGCTCATTGGTGGTGGCGCAAAAAGCAAAGTATTTGGTCAGATTTTTGCCGATATAACGGGTTTGACCGTTAAAACGACAGAGACGCATGAAATCACTGCGCGCGGTGGAGCGCTGAATGCTCTTGTAGGTCTCGGTATCTGCAAATCTCATGAGGACGCATGCATTTCACCTGAAATTTCGAAGTTGTATGAACCAAATTTCCAGCGGCACGAATTCTATCAAAAGAAATTTGGGATTTTCAATCAGCTTAGTCAGACAAACGCAGAAGTATGGTCTACTCTAAATGAAATGAATAAAAATTAAGGAGAAATCAATGAAAATCGTATGTGCTTGCGATTTGGCTATCAACCCAAATGTAATGTCTACTATGAAAGACCTTGAAAAATTCGGAGCAGAGGTTGTGTTGTTCGAAGACAGTCAAATGCAGACGCCAAAAGCAATTACCGAAGTAATGATTCAAACAGAGCAACATGGCGCTGATTCAAGTCCTGCAAATCCCGAATTAATTGAACTTTGTAGAGATGCAGATGTAGTTGTCGTTCACGCTTCGCCAATTAATTCAGAAGTACTTAATAAAGCAGAAAAACTGAAATATATAGCGGTTCTGAGAAGCGGAATTGAAAATATCAATCATGATATTTGCATTACCCGTGGAATTAAGGTTATAAGTGCTCCTGGACGAAGCGCCCATGCCGTTGCGGACTGCACATTGGGACTTATGTTAGCCGAAGCTAAGAATATTGCGCGCGGTCATAAGGCACTAATGGAAGGAAAATGGATTAAGAAATTTGTCAATTTTAACTTTATCCATGACCTTCGGAATTGCACGATCGGAATAATTGGTGTGGGCCAAGTGGGACAGAAGGTTATCGATAGGCTGAAAGGATTTGGCCCGGAAATTATTGTTCATGATCCGTTCATGACGAATGAACATTTACAGTCTCTCGGCTACACACCAGTGACGATTGAAGAGTTGTTGAATGCATCTGATTTCGTTTCAATTCATCTGCGTCTTTCCGATAAAACTAAAAATTTTATTGGGGAAAAGGAACTCTCAATGATGAAGCCCACAGCCTACTTTATTAATACTGCCCGTGCTGGCCTAGTCGATGAAGACGCACTTGTTTCAGCATTGCAGAACAAAAAGATTGGTGGGGCAGCACTTGATGTATTCACTGAGGAGCCACTCGATAAGGATAATCCACTCCTGAAACTTGACAATGTGACCCTCACACCACATGTAGCTGGAACCTCTGTAGATACATTTACAACTTCTGTAGAAATAATTAAAAATGCTTTGACCGAAATGTTTGAAGACAAGCCAATTAGTGGCTTGGTCATTTCGTCTGTGAAATAACCCCGGGTTTCTGGGGCAGATATATAAAATCATATTAATATGGCCAATCTAATATTTTTTTAAATGTTGCGATTTAAATGTGATCCCTGAAGCATGCGACCGGAGGGTTTCCATGAGTTATTCCATAACTGAGTTGTGCAACGGATGCGGAGCCTGCGCCAAAATGTGCCCGGTGAAGGCGATTTCCGGCGAAAAAAAAGAAAGACATATCATCAATGCAGCCCTCTGCATCGAATGCGGTAGCTGCGGCAGAATATGCCCTGAATCAGCCGTTCTGGATGATCAGGGAATCACGGTTGCCAGGATGAAGAAGGCGGACTGGCCGAAACCGGTCATCAACTCGGATCTTTGCTCGGCCTGTGAAAACTGTGTGGCTGTCTGTCCTACCCATGCGTTGGCTATGGCCGATGAACGGCTGCCTCTGACGAAGAACCGGGCGGTACTGGCGCAACCCGCCAAATGCGTTTCCTGCGGCTGGTGTAAAAATAACTGCCTCTTCGACGCCATCACCATGGGAGGTGCAGCATGAAAGAGATTCTCGGAACCAGCAACAAGTACCTCGATATTAACCTGACCGACAAAACCTGGAAAATCCACCAGGCAACTCAGGATGATTTGAAGATGTTTTTAGGCGGCAAGGGCCTGGGGCTCAAGATATTCTATGACAAGCTGAAAGATAAACTGGGTGATGTGGACCCTCTGGGACCGGATAACCTGCTCATCTTTGCCAACGGCGTGCTCCTCACAACCGGAGCGCCCTGTTCGGCTCGGTTCGAGGTCATCACTAAGTCGCCGCTGACCGGCTACATGGTGGCCTCCTCCTGTGGTGGGCCTTTCGGCGAAGCCTGCAAGACCGCCGGATGGGATGGCATCATCATCTCCGGCAAGGCCCAGAAGCCGACGGTGATTCGCTTTGACGATCAATCAGTCATCTTCGAGGATGCGGATGATCTATGGGGAGCCAAAACGCATGATACCCAGGAGAGACTCCACCTGGGTCCGAAGGAAGCCGCCGCCGTGATTGGACCCGCCGGTGAGAACAAAGTCTTCTATGCTAACATCTGCTCCGGCCACCGCTTTGCCGGTCGCGGGGGTGTCGGCGCGGTCATGGGCGCGAAGAACATCAAAGCCATCGTGGCCCGGGGCAAGGAATATCGCTGCGTACCGGTGAACCGGGAGAAGTTTGAGAAGACCATGAAGAAGGCCAAAGCGCATATCGCGCGCAGCCCGTTCACCAAAGGGTACAAAGCCTTCGGCACTAACATGAATACGCGTTTCGGCATCGACTCGGGCTACACTCCGGTACGAAACTTTCGTGACAGGTATAGTCCCAAGACCGGGGCCATCACCGGTGAGGTCATGGCCGAAAAGTATCAAACGCGGCATTCAACCTGCCGCTACTGTTCGGTGCTTTGTGGACACAAGGGCATGTATCCCGACGGAAAGATGCGGCAGATTCCGGAATACGAGACCACCAGCCTGTTCGGCAGCAACATTGAAAATTATGACACGGACAAAATCGGGATCTGGAATGACATCATGAACGATATGGGGATGGATACCATTTCCGCAGGGGGAACCATGGCCTGGGCGATGGAGGCCGGTGAAAAGGGACTGCGTAAAACGGAGCTCTCCTTTGAGAATCATGATAACATTGCCCGCATCCTGGAGGACATCGCCTACCGTCGGAATGAGGGCGCGGAGCTGGCCGATGGATCGAAGCGTATGAGCGAGAAATACGGCGGCAGGGAATTTGCCATCCATACCAAAGGACTGGAGATCGCGGCCTATGATCCCCGGGCTTGCTGGGGACACGGACTTTCCTACGCGGTGCACAACAAAGGCGGCTGTCACCTTGGATCTTATCTTGTGGGTCTCGAGGTGATCATGGGCTTTATGCCGCCTCAGACAAAGATGGGCAAGGCCTCCTGGGTCGTTTTCTGCGAGGACCTATTTGCCGGAATCAACTCGCTCCAGACGTGCCTGTTCACGGCTTTTGCCATCCTGACGGAGCCGGTTGTTCCGAAGTACTTCCCGCTGGCGGTTCTGAACGTCGCCACCATTTTGAACCCCGGGATGTCTCAGATGTTGATGAACTGGAGCGTTTACTCCGACTTTTTCTCCGCCATCACGGGCATCCCAATGAACCAGTGGCAGTTCAAAAAGGCAGGTGAGCGCATCACCAAGCTGGAGCGCTATATGAACGTGCAGATGGGACAGACACCGTCCGAAGACACATTGCCTGACCGGTTTACGAAAGAGGCAGTGACCAAGTATCCCGTAAATTCCGTGGTGCCCATTTTGCCGATGGTGAAACAATATTACGGTATCAGAGGCTATGACCCCAAAACCGCTGGCCCCACGGTGAAAAACTTGCAACGTCTTGGGATTTCGGCTTGAGGTGTATCTCGGAAGAATGAATGCGGTCTTACAAACAATGGCATCTTATCCTGGAAATCCAAAATGGCTGAAATTAACTTAGCAGTGGTACCCGAATTAGAGGCAAATCAATTGAAGCCAAAAGATAAATCAATCGGGATAAGGATGGCTTCATTTAACATTGTTATTTTGATTCTATTCGCTTGCACAACATTTCAACTGGTAATTCTCACTCCAATTCCAAATCGAAAACCCTTGACTTGTGGGAGTCACTGTCCCGTGTGTTCTATTTTTTCTGCGATCACTCCTACATAGTATGGGTTGAAAGCTTTTACACATTTGCTTTTCACGTAAATCACGACTTCAATAAATAATTGATTGTCATTTGGTGAAATCAAGGGTGCCGATTAGTGGTGTTTGCGAAACAATATTTTCTTAAAAAAAGGGGAGCTTTAAGATAATGTATGATTTCTGAATGTGAACCGGTGTTTCATGTACATGCGATAGCATATTTATCTTAATTTCGACTTTTGCAATTGGCTCAAAAGGATTACACTATGAATCATAGTCCGGGAGTCAATAGATGAGATGATGACTGGGGTATGGGCGACCCTGGATCAGTATTCACGAATTAATGTCAATATCCCTTTCAAAAGCATAGATAGTTGTCAGCTGTTCTTGTATTGCCAGAGGTTTGTTGTCTGCAAGAAAAGCGATCAATGTGCGGTGAAAAATCGGAGAGCCTTTAGGAATTTCAAGATGCTTCGATGCTGCGGCGTCACAAAACCATGGTCGAATGATTTGCTTGATCTTCACTAGGGTTAAATCGGCGACGACAGTTTTTATTGGAGATTTATGAAGTTTGGTCTTGGCAACTTGTTTGTATCGCCATGCAGGGACAAAAAGATTGTTAAGGCTCCGCCTTCGGTCATCCGTTTTTGATATTAGGACAAAGTGTAATTGATAAATTCTATTTTTATTCAAAACATTTTCATGGTTTTGGAAAACAGCATTGATGTGGTTCGGAATATCTACCCAACCTGACGATAAAGGTAAAACTTTTTCAGATAGCAGCCGATCTTGAATTTCTCGTATAGCTGAAGACGGAACCCATAAATCGCGGTTCGGACTTTCCTTTACGATTGTTCCAACACGCGTTTTTCGGGAAATTAGTCCCTCTTTTTCAAGCATTCCCATCGCCTTACGAATCATTCCATGGCTGATAGAGGTTTGCTTGCTTAACTCATCGATGCTTGGTAGGCCGGATCCCGGGGGGCGGTCACCAATCATAATTTCTTGCTTCAAGTGTAAATATAATTGAAAATATAAGGGAATGTGTCCTTTTGTATATGTCATGCAAGCCTCTCTCTAGTTCTTAACATCCTACGGTTCATTTGTCACCCGATAAAAAGTTCACAACGCAATCCTGAGCAAACAATATATTAGAGCACGTATGTTTTTAACTGGTGTCGACAGACAAATCAGGCCTGAAACCAAGGAATGGTTTCAGTCTATTTTCTAATGTAACTTTTTCCTAACATTTAAGCAATCCCAAGTGAAGGTTATTTTTTCTGTTTCTGTTGATGGTAGAAAGACAAGTTTGCAGTTGTCTCCTACTCGAAAAGCCCATTATCTCATAGAGGCATTCACCTTCTATGGGTGTCACTTTGCCGTGCTCTGTTATGTTGCCTTTGTAACTGCTTGCAATGATCCGAAAATAAGAGGGTCTTGCCATAAACGTTCTGGCGATCCATCGAGCAAAGGGGTTCAATCCCGTGACCATGAGTGTCTATCGGAATTTTGTTATCCGCAACTTCTATCCAAAGAATCAGCACCTTATTTTCAAATTTTTTTTTGTTTTATTTCATAACGAACGACAAGAGTTCCATCATTCTGCTGCAGAATCCCCATTCATTGTCGTACCACGAAAGAATCTTAACCATTTTCCCGCCAATCACGGTCGTGTTCGACATATCAACTATTGAGGAATGAGGGTTGCCGCTGAAATCACGAGAGACTAATTCTTCTTCAGAACAGGAGAGGATGCCTTTCATGGCCCCCTGTGCATAAAATTTAAGTTTTGCATTGACTTCCTGTTTATTGGTTTCCTGGGACAGTATCGCTACAAAATCCACAATGGAGACATTCGGGGTAGGTACGCGAATGGCTAGTCCATCGAGCCTCCCTTTCATTTCCGGAATGACTTCAGAAATCGCTCTTGCAGCCCCCGTTGTAGTCGGTATCAGGGAAAGCGCTGCCGCTCTTGCTCTACGTAAGTCTGTGTGTGGTTCATCCTGCACTACCTGATCATTAGTATAGGCATGGATTGTTGTCATCAAACCATATTCCAGACCAAACTCTTGATTTAGTATTTTGACAATCGGCGCCAGACAGTTGGTCGTGCAGGAACCCATGGATATCACATGATGCTTTGTCGGGTCATAGACTTCCTGATTGACCCCCAGCACAACTGTTACGTCTGGTTCTTTAGCCGGGGCGGAGATAATTACCTTTTTGGCCCCTGCCTTAAGGTGTTTTTCTGCACCTGCCCGGTCGGTGAACTTGCCGGTGCTCTCCAGTACTGCATCCACACCCAAGTCTTTCCATGGCAAAACATCCGGGTCCCTCGCAGTAAAAGTTTTAATTTCTCTACCATCAATAATAATGCAGTTATTACCCGCCTTGATATCCGCATCCATCCTGCCATAGATGGAATCATATTTCAGCAAGTGGGCAAGCACTTTGGCATCTGCGATGTCATTGATCGCCACAAATTCCACATCCGGATTTTTATATCCAGCTCGAAAAACCAACCGGCCAATTCTTCCAAATCCATTGATTGCAATCTTTATTTTCACATCATCCTCCTGAAATATTGTTTCTAAAACAAATAATTGTGGCGTTTATGGCGCTTGTTTAATTTTAATAAAACCCTCGCACTGACAGACTAATTCAACGGGAATTGACATTAATAATCTTCTGGCCATTTATCTCCAACGACTCGCAAAATTTTTCTTCTAGATCGAATGCGGAAAGGCCTGAAAACCTTTGATTTTTAGGGTTCAGACCGTCCTGCACCTGTCGGTTGCTTCTTCTGTTGAATACCTCCCGGAAGCGCGCGCTGAATGTTCACATGGCCGGAGAAACCTGCCGCATTTATCCCATTCCAAAGAGCATAATCAGGCTCAGACTGGCGATCGAGAGAACAACTGAAACGCACAGACCTAATGTGAACGGTTTCAGGCCAATCTTGAGTACGACCTGAAGCCGCGTGCCCAAACCGACGCCCGCAAGAGCGGTGAGAATCGCGAACTTTGCTGCCTCGTCAAAACCCTTGAGTGCGAACGCAGCCACTTGCAATGTGCCCGGCCGGTTGATGTCCTGTGGCAGGATACCCGCGCTGATGCCGATGGTGCGTATGAGCGACATGGTCAGGAAGCCGATCACGAACCAAGGGATCAGGATACCTCCGCGTGGAACGGTCGATGGTAAGGAGGAGCCCTCCGAAGTCGTCTTGTTATTCAGGAGCAGGCTGATCATGATGATAAGGGGCGCCATGATGGTATTGCGCATCAACTTCACAATCGTGGCAACATTCAGAGCGGTTTGACTATACGCAGATCCGACGGCCACAACCTGTGATGTGTCGTTGACAGCGGTGCCTGCCCACAGCCCGAAAGCGGTATCGCTCAATCCCAAGGCGTGTCCTATCATCGGGTAGATAATGACTGCAATCAGACCGAAGAGTGTGATAACGGCGACAGCGAAGCTGACTTCCTCCTCCTTCGCCCCGACGGCGGGCGCAGTTGCCACGATGGCGGTATTGCCGCAGATGGAGGTTCCGACTCCGATTAGCGCCGTGAGGCGGGGCGCGATTTTAAACAGGTGGCCGATAATGTATGCCGTTGACAGCGCAACCGCAATACATGTGAAAACAAGCAACATTGCCGCACCGCCGGTTGCCGCTACATCCTGCAGGCTCAGGCGCAAACCGAGCAGAATGATTCCGAAACGCAGTACATGTTCCAGGGCGAATTTGATTCCTGCTTCGCAGCTTTCGGAAACACGGAGAGCATTTCGGATGAAAAGCCCCAGGACAACAGCTATTAAGATATCGCTGATCGCTTTGTTCAACATTGGCCCCGGGATTATTTTATGCAGTAACCGAGCAACTACGGCAATGCCGATAGCCAAGAGCAGCCCCTTCCATATAGGACTCGACCCCCGGGCGATCTTATTCCATCTTGTTGTTATCAGACGCATAATGGCTTTCTCCTGTGGATATGAAAAGAGCTATTCATCCTGCAGCGTCGTTAATCCCGCTGCTGCAAGACGAGCGTTAATTTTCCGCAGCGAGCTCGAGAGGTGGTTAATGAAATTGCTCTGCTGACTTTTACTGCTTGCAGGATATATCTTTTTAATGATAAATAACAATTCATTATTCTTACAATAATCATCAGTATTATTCATGAAAGACTGGGCATGACAATTACCCTGAGACAGTTGGAGATTTTCGAAAAGGTTGCGAGTGGCCGGCATGTTACGAAAGCCGGCGAACAGTTGTTCATCACCCAATCGGCAGTCAGCATGGCTATTGCCGAATTGGAGAAATTTGCAGATGCACCTCTTTTTGAGCGCCGCGGCAGGCGGTTACTGCTCAATGATCGGGGGCGTCTGATTTTGTCTCAGGCGCAGGACGTGCTGCGGCAGGTCGGCACGATCGAGCAGTTGCTGATTGAATCCGTCGGTGAGCCGATAGGCGTATTGAAAGTGGGGGCCAGCACCACGGTTGGCAACTATATTCTTCCTACTATCGTTGGGGACTTTACCCGGAACTATCCTCGTGCCAGAGCCTGGCTGCAGGTCGGCAATACCGACCAGATCGAGCATGCAGTGGAAACCGGTGCGTTGGACATGGGGATTATCGAGGGACCTTCCCATGTCGGTTCGCTTCACTCAACACAATGGAGGAACGATGAGCTTGTTGTGGTCGTCGGAAAGGTACACCCTTGGACAATGCAAAAAAGAGCATCAAAGGCTATGCTGGAAAAAGCGCAATGGATCATGCGGGAAAAGGGATCCGGAACCAGAGAGATATTTGAATCTGCGCTGAAGAAAAAAGGCATCAATTGCACCATATCTATGGAACTTGGGCACACGGAGGCCATCAAGAAAGCCGTTGAAGCAGGCTTAGGCGTAAGTTGCCTTTCAAGAATGGCGGTGGCTAGAGAGCTTTCTCATGAGTGGCTTACGGAAGTGCACACCACTCTTGATTTACGAAGAAATCTGATCATCCTAACCAGAAATGGCGAATACCGCACGGCACTTCTGAAAGCTTTCCTTTCAATTCTGAACGAGAGCAGATAGAGTCGCACAGTCCGCTCACACTCACAGCAGAAACATTTACAAACACCCGTCGTGCGAAGACTATCGCCATCCTGATTCGACTATCCATCAGGATGGCGATACCGTCTCCGGCAGGATTAATACGTTGATTTATAGAGCGCAGCAACCTCACCCGGGTCTCCAACAGGCCGGGCATTGAAGAGGGCAGCTGTATCGCAGATCGCGTGGAAGGCGGCCATGTCGAGGCCATCCTCAGGAACACCCACGTCACGCAACCGCATAGGATGGCCTGCCTCTTTCATCAGCTTTTCAATAGCGTCCGCCGCTGCCAAAGCGGCCTTCTTGTCATCCAGCCCGACGGTGTTCACGCCCATGGCCTGGGCAACCATTGTCAGTTTATCGGCGGCAAAATCAACATTGAAACGCATCACCGCGGGTAAGACAATACCACAAGCCGCGCCGTGGGGGACATTATAGAGGATTCCCAGGGTATGGGCCATGGCATGAGCCAGACCGACCTGGGCGATGGTGAAGGCCCAACCGGCCATGGTGGCGGCTATCTGGAGCTGGTTCCTGGCCTTTTCATTTTTGGGGTTGGTGATAACCTTGGGCAGGTTTTCCTTGATCAGGCGGATGGCCTGGAGGGCCTGACCGTCGCAAATGGGCTGGGCCATGATGCTCGTCAGAGCTTCCACGGCATGGGTCATGGCGTCCATAGCGGTTGTCGCCGTTAATCCCG
>CAIVDK010000243.1 GCA_903904655.1 uncultured delta proteobacterium
AAAAAAGATTGTTCGGTGAATCTGGCGATTCCGGCGACCCATGGCCAGCAAAGTAGATTGTGACCATATCCTCTTTCAGTGGCTGCTTCAACCAGTTGAACAAAGCATTTTTAATGTTCTGTACCGTTGCCTCGGAATCCAGAAGCAATCTGATGCGTGATGGGGCATATCCGCCACCTTGCTGCGAGATAAGCCATTCATAGAAGGAATGGACATCGGCTGAAGCATATCTTAATCCGGCAATACGCGAATCTTTGTATTTGGAAATGCCGATGACAACTGCCCATTTTTGAGCTGAAGAAGATGACCGTTGACCGGCTACGGGGAGCCTTCTTTGATTATCTTTATTTTCCGTGGAGGCAGGTCGCGCGACTATTTTCTTATTCGTTTCTTTTAAGGCGATCGTGACGTCCACTGAGCCGCTGTTATCGCCTGCTATACCAGGCTTCTCATTAATGCGTAAAAAGAGAATACCTTCTTCCTGTGCTTTTAGTTCGAGACGATTACCGATCTGAAACGGAATCCCCGCTTCTCCAATTTTGCCGACAAGCATTGAACCGCTTCCACCTCCCGAAAGATTCGAAGACGGCACCAGATTGCAGGAAAGAGAAATATCATTACCATCCGGACCAGTCCACCCGCAGATTGGACCTACACTCCATGTCCCTGTAACTGTAATTTTGTATTTCAATCCGTTTTTAAGTATTACACCAGAATTCCTCCATTCCTCAACCTCAGCCCTCACAGTAGTGGTTGTTTCCTGGTTATCACACATGGCAATATCGATTGCCTGTGCTTTGTCAGTATAACGAGAAACACCAGCACAGCCGGTAATATTCATCAATAGAAGCAATATTAAAAAAGTGGCAAATCGTTTCATATACAGCTCCAAGCAAAAAAAGTTTGATCCTATCTTTTCTGTTGAGATTGTTCCAGTGTTTGAAATGTAACAAAATGATAATGAAAAATCAAATGGACAGGGCTGTCCAACCGCTAGAGGGACCGGTAAAGAAAAAAATATCCGCAAAGACGGTTTCCAATGAAATTGTGATTATCAAGGAAATGTTCAAGCATGATTACCGATGGGTCTACACAAAGCAGAATCCTGTCGAGCAGCTGGAGAAAATGAAGATCAATAAGCTGGAAATTGAGATTATGGACCCTGCTGAATATCAGAAACTGCTGGGAAAAAGCGGTAGTCTTTACGAAACCACCTTTCTAACGGCCATTCTAACGGGAGTAAGAGACGGTGAATTATGGGGGTTGCAATGGGGTGATATGGATTGGAATTCAAAACGGTTGTTTGTGCGGCGATCCGTCTGGAATAACAATCCCCAAACACCAAAACTAACAACCCTATACGTAATATCGATTTGCCGGATAATCTTGTGTTTGAACTGAGGAAAGCGGGGCTACGGCATGTTTCCTTTCACAGCCTTCGGCATACGAACGCAAGTTTGAGGATTCGTGCCGAACAGAATATCAAATATATGTCGATGCAAATGGGATATTCAAGGGTCAAAATAACGCTCGACACCTACATCTTACGTGTAACACGTACAAATCAGTAACTTTCAATTTGGAATTAGAGTGAATATTACCACCTATAATCAGCTTTAGAGTAACCTTACTGAATCAACGGCAGTCTCCATTGCTTTTAGCCAATTCTAATGCTTTGCATTTTCCCAATGCACAAGCTTTTTTCGCATCAGGGCAGCCAATGTTTTTGTTGCCCTGCGACAAATAGGCAATTGCTCGATTGTTGTAGGCTTCGGAATAATCCGGTTTCAGGCGGATGGCCTGATTATAGGCCTCGATGGCCCGCTGATGCTGGCCGAGTTCAGCGTAAGCGTTTCCATAGTAATAGTAGACATCGGCATAATTCGGTTTCAGACGAATAGCCTTGTTATAGTCCTCAATGTCAGGGGAAAAAAGGATTGCCTCGAATATGAATGCAAATGATTGCTTTGCTGGAAGATAGGATGTTTTCTCCTCGAAAAAATAGATGAGCAGTCTGTAGGGAGCATCATCCTTAAAATTGTAACTTATTTCGGTCTTATAATTTCTTGCCTCATCTGGTGTAATATCAAATTCAGCTACTCTTGTCTTTTCAACATATACTATGATTCTGCCCGGCTTGTTGAACGATTTTATGCCGATGAATTCAAGCGACGCCTTATTTCCCGACATTTCCTTCCTGTTTTTTGGTTTGATATAGACAGCAGACAGGTCTAACGAACTTATAATCCCATTTTGCATGGGTACCATACCAATGGTATTGTACATCGTAAACGGTACTCGTTGCAATGCTGTAACAATGCCCTCATGCCAATAGACGTCCTTGTAGATGAAAAATGTATTAGTTGGCGAAACGCTCATGTAATCCACTTCATTAGGTTTGCTCTCAATGATTTTAATAAGCCGCAATTCAGGCCGGGTTTCCATAAATGCTTTTATATTTCCCGGAAGGTGAATGCTGAGAAGCAGCACCAGCATTGGAACCGACACCTTTCCAGGCAATACGACCATCATGCCGGCGAATACCAGCAGTAAGGTCAGGTAGTAGAATTCCACGAAGTACCGCATGATGACTATAGTGCCCACGAACACAATTACTCCATTGACTATAAGCGCCATCGATCCCACAGCGATAATGATATTGCGCATACTCCGATTATCGTGAAAAGCCCGGTAAATGCCATACAGTACAAGGGGTACGAGGAGCAGTAGCAGCGGGTTGTTGTAAAAGAAATAGGGTTCCAAACCTTCGGACCATGAGGAACTCTTTTCCCACACCCCCGACAGCCGGATTAATCCGGGGGATGTGTAGTATGCAAGTATCTTGTATGCCGTGTTGATAAACTGCGTCACAGGCGAAAGCAGTCCGTTCTGGATTCGAAGATAAGAAGAGACCATGGGGTTTTGGAGTTTCAGTCCAAAGTCGAAAACGTTGCCGAAACGAGCAAAGTTCAGTGCCAGCAGTCCGCCCATCAACAAAATGGGGACTGCCATGAACGCGTAGTGAGACCACTTCAGTAATGACCGAAGACTTTTTTTTATTATGAGTGAACCAAAAATAACCGGAATGACTATAATGGAAAACGCAAACCATATGCCCCGCGTCCATGCAGCTGCCGCGAAAAGGCAGGTTGCCGCTATAAGGAAAATAGGCTTGTTTTCCTTTTGACCTTTTATCAAGCAAAAGAGGCCTGGCAGAGCCAAGCTTAAACCGAACATTATCGCCTGCTCGTAGATACTGAACCTGCCAAAAAACCAGGAAGACTTGTAAATATCGTGGGGAAAGGGAAGGTTAAAGATCAATACCCATGAAAGGATAATTGTAGCACATGTAATGAAAACGTTTTGGGAGGATGAGATGTGGGGCGTTGCTGTATGCATTACTTCAAATATGATACGCTGGAAAAAATAGACGAAAAGAAACAAAAAAAGAAAGACAAGAAGGTAGCTTGATATCGTCCTACCTAGTAACATCGACAAAAAGGCATGTAAGGCAGATGGTAATAGTCCCCAATAAAAATAATAGTTCCCGTTGTAGAGGCTGACGTCATGATAAAATATATGGTGGTAATCCGGTGTTATTGCGATCTGACCCTTTTGGATAGCATAGGCTTGGATATCGATAAAACCGTCAAGTATGCCTGGTTGGCTGAACCCTTGAGAAAGATAATAAACCCACAGGAATGTTGCAACCAGCGCACTAAGACATAAAGCAATAAAGACTTTTGCGCTAAACAGTCTTTCGGGTTGGTAAGAACTTGCTTTCATTGCAAGTGAGTATAGGGCGGCCACGCTTGTGTGTCAATGAAAAAATATGGCGTGAATTGGTTAGTCGAGT
>CAIVDK010000244.1 GCA_903904655.1 uncultured delta proteobacterium
TATCACAATACTGATATTTGTTTCTTTCCTCCTCCTGCGCCTAACGGTAATGGCGTTACTTCCTGCCCGATTGATCGCGGCATATGATAAAGAACAAACTTCGACAGTGGGCCGTTGAAACGCGCAATGGTGAACAAATGGTTAATTCATGAAAGGAAGTCAAATCAACATCGTTGTCAAAATATTTAAAAAAGAACTGGAAGTGGGAACAATGCCTGTTGTTTTTCATCTGGTGGAGGCTGTCCAAAATTATTCCCGATTAGATTTAATACGAGGAAAAGAAAACAGGTAATACAGGAGGGGTGAGATGAGAGCGCTTATGAATGTGTTGATGGGATTACTGGGGCTATTTATGTTTGCGGCTCTTCCGGCCGTTGCCGCGACAATCGAGCTGACCGAAAAGGACAATGGGGCCGTCATGAAAGTGCAACCGGGAGATCAGATCAAGGTAACGTTGCAGGGCAACCCTACCACCGGCTATACTTGGGAGTTGGCCGCGATACGCGTTGACGTTTTTGAGCCGGGATTGGAACCGGACTATGTTCGGGATTCAAACCTGCTGGGAGCGGGCGGGAGATTCACCTTTCGTTTCACGGCACGCAGTCAGGGGTACACCAAGGTGATTCTTGCCTATCTCCGAACCTGGGAAAAGGATATGCCGCCGGTAAAGACCTTTGAGATGACTGTGGATGTGAATTCATCACAGGAAAAAAAGCCGGTGACCACAGTGCATTACCTGTCGAGCAATGGAACAACGATTACAGCATCATTTGACCCGAACACCAACCAGATTCAGGTGACCCTGCCGGATGGGCGAATGGTTTTATTGCCTGCGGCTATTTCAGCATCCGGAGCCCGCTATAGCAATGCCTACGAAACATTCTGGGATCATCAGGGAAAGGGCATCTACACCAAAGGGGATAAAGTCATCTTCGAGGGAACGGTCCAGGCCGGGAAATAGTCCGACCGCCGGTACCTGAATCATTTTTCGGACTGTCCACAATACCGGGTGTCGAGGTGACAGTAATCCTTATTAGCTGCCCGTCAATTCAGGGCGTTCAAAAACTTGGCATGATCCAGATAAAAATCTTTGGGGTTTCTCTTGTCCAACAGATTCCACATCCAGGTGTGGCCTATAATATCCATGTGATCCCAAGTTGACCAAGTGCCCATATCCTCCCAGACACCCTTCTTGGCTTTTCCATTATACGTTTCTATTTTGGAACCTTCTGGACCTTTCATGCTGACCGTGTTAACTACGCCGTCATTCTTTGCCCAAGCATCATCTATTTTAATCTCACCTTCCTTGGGATCCATATTGCGATAGATGCCCAGCCATATGGCCGAGGGGAAAAGGATTAGAGCATTGGTTATGATGGGATATTCGTCTGCAGAAGATTCATTCTTCTCCGTGGAATCGGTGCTTACCGAGAAATAATAAACATTCTGTGATGTCTTGACCCAACTGTTCAATTCCCTGGCTCCCTCTGGAGATAGATCCCAGGATGCAAGATCTTTATTCGCAGAAGCTTCCAGAATCGGTGAGTTCTTGACCATGCTCAGATAGCTTTTATAAGTTTGGCCTGTTTGCATCTTCAAACCCCACTGATCCAGCTTGTAGTCATAGACGGCGGATAAGGTATCGCTTGCATTGACCAACCCCGCAATACCCTTTATAATTTTTTCCGCCATGTTCAAGGTCATGATAGAAACACCCTTGGTCAGGGTTGTTCCGTTATGGGGTGTGGCAAGGGTTGTCACGCTTTTCACCCATGGGTGGTTACCTTTGAAAATCTCTGCCAACTCCAAACCAGTGGCGGTCTTTTCCTCGTCGCTTCCAAATTCCAGTAGATGAACCAAAAGTCTCGCCGTCTGTCCTCCTTGGCTGTGGGCGATGATATTGATCTTGTTTTTCTTACCCCACTGGGGCAGTAGAGGTTTCTCGTAACAGCGGCCGAATCTTTCATGTCCATACTTCTTAGCATGAGCAAACCCGTAATCCACACAACCTCCTTTTAGTTGATAATAGGCTTCAATCGCACGATCCCAGTTGGAGCTGACTGGACCAACAGCGACAGATACAGTCTCATATCCCGCCTTATTCAGTATCTCTTCGTAATCCCGCCCAATGCCTCCCCAGTACTTCACTTCAAACATTTCGGATCGACCCCAACCAAGAAATCCATGAATCAAAACTATTGTATCGCTTGAGTCCGCGTAAACAGGAGTAACCCAAAATAGGATGGCCAAGAAAACTGAAATCACTTTTGGTGCCGGTTTATTGCCTATGATCCAGATTTTGCTGTCAAGAAGTTTTTTACGCATTATTTTCCTTTCCAAAAACCGAGTGCCAAGGAGTTTATCTTTTATTAGAATATGTGTTGTCCGCTGATCTGCACTCGACATTTGTACCACAAGTTGAGTTAGAGTTCATACGCATTTTCTACGCGACACAAACCAATACCAACCCGCCGACTTTTTTTCTCGAACCCCAGGGGCATCCACTTTTCCTATGAGCGCTATCTGATGAATCAAATCCGCTCCGAATTCGGGTTCGACAAAGTCCCGATCAAACTGATCTTCCGCAAAAAACGATAACGGCAGCCGTCACGTCGACTGCGGGGAAATGACATGAGACCTTTGAAAAACGCCTCATTTGTCATTACAACCATTGCAAGTGACAGATGAAGCAGCTAAATAATGAACGATTTCTCATATGAACGGATTTCGCCATGTACCTTCAACGCTGTCATTGGCGCCGCACCCCACATTTTGTGGTCAAGATTCCCTTGACATACAAATCCGAAATTCTTATAGTTCAACCATGAATAAGCAATGTCTTATCAAACAAATCAAATCAAAAGACGGATCATCAACAAATTGTATTAGCCTTGCAGGTTATCGGGGAGAGGATAGATAACGATGCCAACCATTTCAATGTTTTATGGGATCATCATTCGGATGTATTTTGCGCCTGGCGAACACCAGCCACCGCATTTTCATGTATACTACAACGAATTTAAGGCCTCTGTGGATATTCACTCCTGTGAGGTAATTGATGGCAATCTACCCATCAGGCAAACAAAACTGGCACTTGCGTGGGCTGAGTTGCATCAAGAAGATCTATTGGCAGATTGGACGCTGGTGATGAATGGAGAAGAACCCTTCAAGATTCAACCTCTCCAGTAAGGAGTGAGACCATGTATCCTGCAGTGAAAGAAGTTATTCCCGGCGACAACTATATCCTTTCCGTAGTTTTCGATAATGGCGAGAATGGTCGTCTCGACATGAAGCCAATTCTTGATTTCGGCATATTTCAGCGAATTAAGGACTATGAAGCGTTCAGACGGGTACGGGTTGCGTTCGACACAATTGAATGGGACTGTGGCGTTGACCTCGACCCTGAGTTTATCTACAAAAGATGCAAGGATAGCAAACCAGCGTAACACCGCATCAACTGGATAACCAGAGACACATTTACGATGAACTAATCAGTGGCTGTCCCTAATTATTTTAAATGTCCATTTTTTCTGTTCTTCTTTTAGTCCCATATCACCCCCGTAAAAAGAAAATTTATTGTTATGTCCCTTGAATATGCTTATCGCTCGTTCGTTTCTTCATTACATCCCATACTTTAGAGCGAGACTCTCTGTTAGCCAAGACAAAATATTATTTTCTCTTATGCGTTGGACAATACGTTGCCAACTGCATTTCCTTAACATTGTTGTTTCTTGCAACGCTGTTCGAGTCTCTGTGTAAGCAATCATTCCTTTTCCACCTTGCTGAAAGGCTGGATTTCTCTCATCATAAATTAGCACCACATGCCCATTATTACATGATACGGTACCATCAGACCTTACACCTGCCGCCAAAACATTTCTGACCAATTGATAGTTGTTATTCAGTGGACAGGGTCGTAAGTCGCAATCAATTGCCCACTTGAACAATTGCGGTACATACCGCCAATATAAAATTCCTCTTTCAGTTAATGAACAGCGTGTCTTTCTTCCTTTTTGCACCGAATAAGTACCATCGCAGTAATCATTCTCATAATTTGAAGCTTTTGCATTTAATATTGGTCGCGAACAGGTTCCTACTTCTGCTTCTGTAAACTTGCACTCAATGGCTATTTGATAATCACCAGAGATATAACCATCAAGGCTTGTTTGACGTGGCTCTCCAAGATAGCCAATTTTTTTCTCCATCTCAAAATTATCTGGTGAAATTTGTGCTTCACCGAGCAATGGCATTCCTGCATCATCCTTCAGGTCAGACAGACAATGCAATGCGTTGTATATTAGCAAATTGCCAAATATACTTTGCGCCAGCGCTTGCGAACTATTCATGCTACCAAACCATTTATGTCTATCACCTTTAGGTATCAGAGCAAGTAGTCTATGGGTTTCCCGCTGATCTGCAACAGGATTGATAATAACATTGCGCCGCGCTTCATTTCTAATAAAGACAGGAGGGCGTCCATCTTGGCTATGCGGTCGCTCAAAGAAATTATGCTCCGTCGAAAACTGAGATTTCTGATAATTCCAGTATCGCTGGTTTAAGTTTGCTTTGTAATCTTGCATCATACCCCAATAATTGTATCCGGACCTAGCTTTTTAGGATTATTGCATTTGGGTAATTTTTCGTCATCAAGCTAATTGTTTTAGAATTGCCTTCCGAAGTAAATCATCTCTGCTGATGTTTGTCGGTATCCATTTCTGTCCGTTGAAAATCCTGCACTTGCCTCGTATTTTCTTTTGATCCCGATACGTTCTCAAAAGAATTGCCAGGATCTTTACATTTGCATATTTGTTGGCCTGTTCTGTCCCTATGGCCTGCTTTGTCATTATATCAATGTCATTGAAGGCTTGTTTGAACACCCTTTCAATTTTTTCTTCAGTGTTTTTCCTTCGATTTGTTCCCGTTCTCGCCTGCGTATTGTCCTTATAGAAATGAATGAGATACCCTGCTCCGTTTTTTTTCTTGACGCATTTGCTCAATTTGCCAAGATCATTCCTGACATGCTTAAAAGCATCTGCTGTCTTTTCCGTGCCTAATTCAAAAGCATACACAGGATCAAGATACTTTTTATTTGTCGTCAAGTTCGGATCATTAATCTTTTTAGCATCGTCAGGATCTAATATCACCACATCAATTCTTTTACCCTCGCCGCCACCATATTCACGGTGCAGTAACGATGTGCTGAAAGTGCCTTTTGAATCCTTCCCTTTTCTCACAGATGTTGGATAGAGCTTACTAATAGGTTTAATCTTTCGCAGTTCTTCAACAAGCATTTGTTGAACATCTGCCTCAGAAAAATAACTGAGCGGTTCCTTGATAATCTGAATACAAACATCCGCCACAGCCTCATCAATGTCTCTCTTGTTGATGTTAGCTTCCATCTTTTATCCTCCTTCCGACGGCTTTAACCGTATCGTCAAGAAAACCTCTTACATTCTTTGATTTGATTGTTGTTTTTTTCTTTTTGACCATATTGATGAGGTCATCGCTGTAAAATGCGAGAAGTGTATTGCCCAACGCCTCACGGTTTCTGAAATATAAGTCTCCCAATACAATTATTGAAAATTCGCTTATGTCAATTAGTCCTTCAATGATGCCGTATATTTTATCTTTGGGAAAGTGATCGGAATTTGCCGATTTCTTTACCCTTATTGATGCAGAGCTTATAATTAAAAAGAATTCGTACCAAAAATCGAACAGTCCGCGAGCATAAGGGGTTCTGTTTGAATAACGATCTGGTTCATCTTTGATTATCTCTATGGCTTTTCGTGATAATTTTAGAAGCTCATAAAATAATTGCTCATCGACGTTAGGAATAGCGTCATATTCAAAGTGAAGATTAGTCTTTTGGGGATTATATTTTCTTTCAAGCTGTATTAATTGGTTATTAAGTTCATCAAAATATTCTGTTATGTTTTCTGTCATTCAGCCAACCTCAAAATATTTGTTCATTTAAATGATCAACTTATTTGCTTATCTCTTCCTTCTTCATAAATATGTGCTGTCCAGTAATCTGCCCAATGCAGGAGCAAAGTTAACGGCTCTTCCTTGTGAGCGATAGTTTTATTATCATCAATGTATTGTCCGTCATGATAGGTTATGGCCTGGGCTTCAGTTTCAGAAAGAGCAATGTATTGTGATATGAGAAAAATGCTTCTTACGGCCAATCCCATGGCCACAACGTTTATGTTGATCTTATAAGGTATTCCTCTGTTTTTTACCATCCATTTATTATCATTTGGCAGATATAGCGGTTTGCCCGGCATTCCGAGCTTCCCTGCGTCATGAAACAGACCAACAATGACGCAGCTTTCTTCCGATATGGCCGGTGCAAGAAATTCACGAAAGCGCAAAATCATTTCTGCGACCCCAACACTATGCTTCAGTAGTCCCTGTTCTTCAGATAGATGAAATCTTGTGCTTGCCGGTGAGGTGAGCCATGTAGTTTCATTCTCCAGCAAGGCAATAAAACGATCAAACGATTCCTTACGATCCTTAATCTTCAACTTTAACGCATTATAACGATTCAACAATTCCATTAACAAGCTCCTTAATTCTAAAATTGGTCATTTCTTTCCAAACAACAACGGTGTGCTGTTTTTCCCGCGATACCTCTCAATGACCGCATTGACTGTCTTTAAAGATGGTTGATTGGCCTTTCCTTCAATAACGGACTGAATGGAAGCCCGATGCATGATAGAATCGATTTCCGCAATATGCATGGGATGATGCTCTACAAGCTCAACAAGTTGTTTGTCGTAAATAGTTCCAGGCGCTAAATGGTTTTCCCAATGTTGAATCTGTGTTTCTTCCGGCGGATATTCCAGTTTGAAATGCGCGTGAAATTCCAGCGGGATATTGGCTTGCGGACATTTATGCATGACCAGGCAGCAAAGGCCCCGATATTCACGTAGATTATTTAGAAACGCTGCAAATGCGGTTCTTACTGATAAGCTGATGTCCATATCGTCTTGCTTACCGGCATTACTCCAATTTATGGCCCCGTTGTAGTCAACAATGAGAAGCAAATGGGCTTCTTCTGTTGTCTGGCTGAATGCGTAATCAACAAGCTTGATCTTTTCCTGAGAGACCAGGTCGGTTATTTCATTATCTTTGGTAAGCGTATCCATATCGCAGTACTTAAAGGCTTTGACCTTCATACCGCATTCGGCGGCAAGAGCTGCGGCAGCATGAATTCCGGTCTCGATGTTTGTTCCGCTTATCAGAATGTTAAGCCCTGATTGGTTTTTTTGTGAATATTGAAAAGCTTTGGCAATGTTTCTTAATTCCATGCGTTGCCTGTCAGCTAAAGGCAGGCTGTCAATTTTATTTGCAGGCCGGTAGGTTTTGCAGAATTTGTTATTTTCCGTCATCTGCTTCGTTTGTAAATCCGCCGCCTGCTCCAGTATTTGCCAGGTAATGACGTGGTTGCCGCTGCTGTCCGGTTCCGCTGAGTTGGCCGCCAGAAAGATTGTGTTCTTGATTAGGCCGCCACTGAAGGGATATCGGTTATTTAGTGAATTTAAATCCACATCCGGCGCTAGTTTGACAAAATCGGGCAGAAGCGCCCGCCAGATTTTCAGGCGTTGCTCCGCATTAGGCAGAGGGAAATGAATTTTCATGGACAACCGTCTTTCCATGGCGGGATCGATGTGGCCGGCCTTGTTGGTTGCAAAGATTACAACGCATCTTGCTTTCTCAATCTGGATGAGGAGCGATCGGGCCAGGTAGGAGCCTTCCTTGAAAATGTCGTCGGCTTCATCAAAGAATACAAAGCCCTTGAACACCTCCGCCTCCCTAAAAGCTTGAACCATCAAAGATTCCAACTGCCAGTGATAATGGGTGTTACTCAAATTGACTGTAATCAACTGTCTGTTAAAATAATGCGCCAGCGCTTTGGCCATCATCGTTTTGCCTGTCCCGGACGCCCCTTGAAAAAAAATGGTAAGCGCTGTGCCATATTCCAAGAATTCATCCAGTCTTGATGTTTTGGTGCCGTCTCTCTGGCTGAGATATTTGTCCACATACGAAACCATTTGCTCTTTAACATTGTCGGGCATGATGACATGTTCCAGTTTGATGGAACTGTTCTCAATGGTTATCTCGTTATAGGTGCTGTTATATAGCTGATTGTCACCACTGATATATCGGACATGGCGTTCATTGGTGGTGACAATCTCGTCAATCACATGCGAGCTTCGATTTTCGAAATCACTACGGAAAAATATGATTTCGTGTGCGACCAGCGAGGCACTTCTGCTGAAATGTTTTCGTTTTTCAAGTTGTTCACTGTAATCCAAACAAAGAAGGGAAAGAAGGATGCGAATTTTTATGCCCCTTTTATCCTCTTCATAATTACAAAGGCAAAATGTTTCCCGAAAGATTTCACTTGTAGCATTCATGAACAGCAGCAGAAGTATTTTCTGATCAAATGCATCCAGCTTGTTATCCCGGCAAAAGATTGGAAAGAAAAGTTTAACACCTGATCGCAGCGAAGCACTTTGTCGCGCTTTATTGATCTGCTCTATCCGGATATATTCGGATTCAATTTTCACCTGATTAAAATCACTGGATGACAAGGCCAGTGCTGAATATAAGCGGAAGCTTGGTGTGCCTGTGGTGGGCCAGTCGGTCTTTCCAGACCGAATAGCCGATGACACCAGCATCAGCAAAGCTTCTTTCTCCAGCGCATTCAGATACTCAAAATTATCAGCAAATGGCTTTTCATCTATGCTGCACAAGTAATCCGGCGCCAGTGAAAATAATTGTCCGGCTTGAGATCGGGGCAGCGTCTGGTTATCTCTGGCAGTACTTTGCATATCCATAATGTCTTATCCTTCCCTATGATCTTTTTTTCATGGTTTCGACAACATCCACAATGCCTAACTGGACGGCTTCGTCCGTGGACAGCCAGGTGTCAACATCCCGCAAAAGATATTTTTCCAGTTCTTTGCTGTCTTTGATGTTGGAATAGGTCATGTAATGATTCAGGATGCGTTCGTGAAGCATATCTTCCTCCCGGCGACCGGCGATGAGCTGGCTGTGATTACCGATGTTAATAGCCGAAAAGCGATGGGACAAGATCGACGTTCGTGGTGTAATGACCCGATGGCCTTTTTCGCCGGTCATAAAAATCAGCAGCCCCATGGAGGCAATCATTCCAATGCCCGTTGTGTATATGGGTATGTTCGACCATTCCATAATATCAATAATCGAAAAACCGGCCGTGCATGGACCACCCGGCGAATTGATCACCATCTGCACCTGATTGATGCTTCCCTTAATATTGTATTCGATGATTTCTTTGCAGACGCTTTCAGCCTTTGTTTCACTAATAACTCCGGAAAGGTAAATGATTCCGTAATCAGATAATCCCTTTTCTTCGCGTTCCTTTTCTTTTGCCGACATAATGAATCTCCTTTGATTTTTTCTGGCTTATGAATGCATCACTGAAGTGTCATTTTTGGACATTTTGAAAAAATAGTTTTGCGTTTGTTGAAAATAGTTTGTAAACTACAAGAAATTATTTAGTTTATTGATGATTGAATATATTTCTAAAGGTGAAATTATGCGCTTGAAAATGATCAAGAAACTCGTTGATGCAATAACCCTTCTTTCCCAACCGACAGGCACTACCATATCCGCTCTTTGTGAGAGGCTCGATATTGATAAAAGACAAGCCTACCGGGTTATTGACGAAATTCAGAGCGAATTCAAAATCATGATCGAGAAAGACAAGGCGCTGCTTGGCGGCGAGATACGGTATTATCTGGATAAAGAATTCACACGCCGACTATCCGAAATCAAAGTAGCGGATTTGAATCTGACACTTGCGGAAATCATCAGCCTTTATTTCATTAAAGGGCACGCGCGTCTTTATCGCGGCACCGATATAGAAACCAACATTGAACGGGCTTTCAGCAAACTGGATGTCTTTGTCCCGGAAGGTTTGTCTGAAAAACTGGATAATATTAAAACCCTCTTCATGTCGGCGGATAAGCTGACCAAGGATTATACCGGCAAAGAAAAAACCATAGAAAAACTGACTGATGCTGTTCTGCAACAACGGACCTGTATTGTTGATTATAATTCGTTTTCTTCGGGTAAAGTTAAAACGTTCAATATTGACCCGCTGAAACTATTCGACTGGAACGGTGGCCTTTATTTGTGGATACGTGTCTCTGAATATGATGACATCCGCACTTTGGCCGTTGAAAGAATCAATAATATATCGATTACAAGGAAAGAATTTTCTCGACCTAACAATTTCAACCCTGATGAGCTGATGGAAGATACTTTTGGTATCATTTATGATGATCCAGTGAGTGTCAAAATTCATTTCTGCGCAAAGCAAGCACCCTATATTCAGGAACGGCAGTGGTGCAAAAATCAGAATATTGAAATACTCAAAGACGGTTCAATAATTTTAACCATGAATACGTCCGGTTGGTATGATATCAAAAAGATGATTCTTTCCTTTGGCCCGGATGCCGAACTTTTAGAACCTGCTGATAAAAGGCAAGAAATAAAAGAAGCAATAAAACAAATGGCCATTTTATACAAATAATTGTGAATTGGACTATCGCTTTGTCTTGGTGCAATAAATGGAACTCGAAGCAGCGTGGTCCAGGCGCTTAAAACGCGAGCAAAGCGAAGCAATCTCGTAAGCATTCGATAATTTATGAGATTGCCGCGGCGCGACGCGCCTCGCAATGACAGAAAGGACAGAAACCAGGTCTAGCAAGGTGAGTCGGCTAGTCCACCGGTACGCCAAGTACCCGGCAGAGCAGACCCATGCGGAGGAATTGCCCGTATTTGATCAGGTCAAAGTACACCGCCCGGGGGTCCTGGTCTATTTCCACGGGCAGTTCATAGTCCCGGGGAAAGGGGTGCA
>CAIVDK010000245.1 GCA_903904655.1 uncultured delta proteobacterium
CGATTTAAAATTGTTCCCGGTTTGAGCATGTTAAATATTGTTTCTATGTGCTGAAGGAAACCACATTTGTATAAGGCGTTTCGCCCTGGCAGTTTCGGCATTTATCGCCATCTTTTAACGGGTAGGCTTCACCACAAGCGGAACAAACACCCACCGGGCCCATTTTCTTGCGCCGGACTTTCTCCGGTTCAACCTGCACATGCTGGATGCTGAGCAGCCCATGCCCGGCTTCTTTAATCTGGGCCATCAGCAGATCAGCGTTTTGTTCGTTCTTCTTTTTCTTTTTAAGATACCAGTCGCGCACTTCCGGCCAGGCATTCAGTTTTTCCGTGTCCAGAAAAACCCGGACGCCTTCGCCGGTATATTTTTCGTACAGGGTGACGGCAAACCGTCCGAAGTTGACAATGGAGAGCCAGCCGTTGCCGATCGTGCAGGGGGTCAGAATCTGGACGGCATCGGGTAGACAAACCGGTGTTTCGCAAACCGCATCAAAAAACTCTCCCTCCGGCAAATGCTTCATGGCCAGATCGACCATAAAGCCGCCGATGAGCAGACCCGGCGCCAGCGTTCCATGAAAAGATTTAACCAGATGGATATACTCTTCATACGAATAGGTACAGATGTTCATAAATTTTGTTGCTCCTTATTACACTAATTCGTGTCTCATTATCTTCAACGTATTTGTAGGGAACGGTCGCGACCGTTCCCTACAAATACGTTGCCTAATACACTAATGACAGGCGCGGTTCGCGCGCTCCTTTGGCTGTTGTTCCCTCTCCCGGTTCGCGCGTAATGGTGCGCTGCATCCAGCCGTCGTCGTTCTTACCTTCTACGACCGGCAGAATTTCATCGGCCAGAAACAGGGCTTCATTAATGTCATGCGTGACGTAAATAATGGGACAGGACAAGCTACCCTTCAGGCTCTTGAGTTCTTCGCGCAGTCCCCGGCGCGTAATCACATCCAGCGCGGAAAACGGCTCGTCCAAAAGCAGCAATCGGGGATGCCGGGCCAACGCCTGACACATCGCGCAGCGCTGACGCTCGCCGCCGGAAACCATGTGCGGCTTACGTTTCCGCAAATGACTGATTTTGAAAAGATCAAACAGCCCATCGACTTCTTTCTTATCGACTGCGGCAAACGCCGCGTTGTCCAGAAGATTAAGATGAGGGAAAAGATTATAATCCTGAAACACATAACCCAGGCGGCGTTTCTGCGGCGTAACATGGATGCGGCGGGTGGAATCAAACCATACCTCATCGCCAAAGATCACCCGGCCTTCATCCGGTACTTCCAGTCCCGCCAGCATGCGGATGATGGTGGTCTTACCGCCGCCCGACGGGCCGATCATCACCATCATACTTTTAGACGCGCAGGAAAACGATACGTCCACATCAAAATATTTCAATCTCTTCTTAAGAGAAGCGGCGATGGTCATGGGCGGGAATCCTCATTGAGCTTGTTAATCAACAATAAAAAGGCGTAACTGATCGGGATGAAACTGAGTGCGATCATCCCCGCAGCCTGATAGTTCATGGTCTCCACGGCTTCATAAATAGCAATGGAGGCGACTTTTGTTTCTCCGGGAATACTGCCGCCGACCATCAGTAAAACACCGAATGCCCCCATCGAGTGCAGAAAAACCAAAACGGCGGCGGCGGCGATGCCGCTCAAAGAGTTGGGAATGATTACCCGTAAGAATGTCGCCCGCTTCGATAAACCCAGCACATAAGCGTTTTCCAGCAGGCGGCGGTCGATTTTGGAGAAAGCCGCCTTCATCGGCGAAACGGCAAAGGGAATCGAATAGATGATGGACGCAATCGTGATACCCAGAAAAGTGAACAACAGCGATCCGCCGGTAAGCCATTCCCAGCCGCGACCGATCAATCCTTTCGGGCTCATGACGATAATCAGGTAAAAACCGATGACCGTTGGCGGCAGGGCCATCGGCAGATAGACCAGTGCTTCCAGCAACGACTTTCCCGGAAAACGCGCGTACGCCAAAAGATAGGCAATTGGCGCGGCCATGACCATCAGAACAACCGTCGTAACCAGAGCGAGTTTCAGTGTAACATAGAGCGCGAGATAATCCATTTACCTGTAACCGTATTTTGCTTTTATTTTAACCGCATATTTTGAACTTAGAAAAGCTGCAAGTAGTTCCGCACCCTTCTTATTTTTAGCATTCTTCGCTACGCAGGCGGCTTGAACAATAGCAGGGGCTTCCGGAACGCTATAAAAGCAGCCGCTTTTCCCTTGAGGGCTGGTCGTGGCTGAAAGCGCACAGAAACCGGCATCAACCGCAAAGGTGGTCGCATATTGAAAAGACTGGGCAATGTCCTGGGCATTGACCACTTTACTTTGTAAAGCATCCCACAGGCCGGCTTTTTGGAGAGCCGCTTTCGCCGCAGCGCCGTAAGGTGCGGTCACAGGATTGGCAATGGCAATCTTTTTAATCTGATTGTTTTTCAGAGCATCCTGCCAGGTTGCAGCTTTGCAGAAATCCGGATTAGCCGACCATAGAATAGCCTGCCCCCGTGCATAGATAAAAGTCCCTTCCGTCCATCCTTCTTTTTGTAAAAGATCTGGTCTTTGTTCATCAGCAGATAAAAACATATCATAAGGAGCTCCGTTTTTGATCTGGTTATAAAAATTACCAGTGGAAGAAAAAGTCGCCTCGACTTTCACTCCCGATTGCGCCTCAAAGTCAGCCGCAATTTCCTTGAAGGCTGAAATAAAGTTTGCCGCCACGGCAACAGAAATTTTTTCCTGGGCCAGGGCGGCAAAGGGAATCATCAACATGATCAGAATAAGCGCAACAACAATTCGGCGATTTTTCACAAGACTATCCTTCCTTAAAGCTTTTTTCTGTGTGCTATTAATAGCATATAATTTTGCAAAAAACATCCCGCTATTGTCGCGGGATGTTTTGAACTCCTCTATCTCAGTTTCTCAATCCTCACGGCGCAGGCTTTATATTCCGCCGTCTGGGTTATCGGGTCATAAACCGGATTGGTAAGCCAATTGGCGCAGGCTTCACGGAAGTGGAAAGCCATCCAGACCAGCCCCTCGGGAACCTGCCTGGTGATACGCGCCTTGACCGTGACCTCACCACGACGGGATTTTACCGAAATCATTTCTCCGTCAACAATGCCTTTCGCCTCGGCATCGGCTGCGGAGATATCCGCCGTTTCTTCACCGAGCAAATCATTGATTCCCTGACAGCGTCCCGTTTGCGTTCTCGTATGATAGTGATACAGACGACGTCCCGTCGAAAGCACGAAAGGATAATCTTTGTCGGGAACTTCCGCGGGCGGTATCCAGTCGATGGCCTTAAGGACGCCGAGACCACAGGTAAAACAGCCATCCTTATGGAGCGTGGGCGTGCCGGGATGATCTTCACTGGGAGCCGGCCACTGGATCCCGTCATTTTCCAAACGCGCATATTTGATTCCGGCCAGAGACGGCGCAAGCACAGACACTTCCTTATCCCAGATTTCCTGAGCGCTGCCTGATTTCCAATTGTGGCCCATGCGCTTGGCGATTTCCTTGAAGATCCACCAGTTGGGTTTGGCATCACCAGGCGCAACACTTGCTGTGCGCACGCGGTTGACGCGGCGCTCAGAACTGGTGAAGGTACCGTCATTTTCGCTCCAGGCGGCAGCAGGAAAAATGACATGCGCGAAGCGGGTTGTCTCTGTCGGGAAGATGTCCTGGCAGACCAGAAATTCCGCCGATTGCAGGCAATGTTCAACATGGTGGATATCGGGCTCGGTGTTGGCTAGATTTTCGCCGAAAACATAGAAAGCTTTGATTTTTCCGGTAGTCAGACCTTCCATCATCGTGGGCATCATCAGTCCCGGTTTTTCGGGAAGCGATGGGACATCCCAGGCGGCCTTAAATTTCTCACGCGCCTGCGCATTATCCACGCGCTGATAGCCGGGAAAGACATTAGGCAGAGCGCCCATGTCGCA
>CAIVDK010000246.1 GCA_903904655.1 uncultured delta proteobacterium
TGCCCAGCTTGTCGTCAGGTTCCGCTTTGCCGTTGCCTTGGGTGTTTTGTCCGCTTTAGCGGCAAAGGCCGTAAAAGGAATGCTCGCACTCAGAAGCAACAACGCCAATACGCTTTAAATGACTAAACATCTTGTGTTGAAACGCTTCATGATAAACCTCCCCCTTTTTTTGTTCTGTGCCATTTTTTGAAAAAGCATTTGGATTTGTTCTGTTTTTAAGTTACAGGGCGCTTCTTGACCTGCGCCATAACGTCAAAAACGAACTGTTCCAGGCCCCTGATATCCACTAGTCCCAGCACCCTGTCTTTTTCTTTCCCCTCAAAAAAAATCAAGTATGTTGGCGTTCCGGCAACAACCAGCTTTTTCATAAAATATTCAACAAAAGCATCCGCCAACAGGCCCGTCTTGATCCATTCGCCATGAAGCGCGGCGATAGTTTCCATCGAGGCGGCTTGACTCGGAAAGTCATCGTTTTGCGGCATGCAGAGCAGCAGGACGGGCCTTTTTTCAGAAAGAACCTCATGTGCAAAATTTTCCGGCGTTATAAGTTGAATTAGATTGCCCATCTTTCAATCCAGACATCCTTTGCGTTAAAAAATCATGCGATGATCTTTCCGCAGTAACCCGCCGGCGAAGCAAAGCGCCGGAGGGGTAATCATCCTTTGAGGAACGGATGTTTTGTTGACTCGCAATATTGAATAAATTTACAGCAAAGTATATGCCAAGTCGATAGGAAGGGATAAGTAAAAATAAATAATGATAATGATGTGATAGAACTTTTGCCTGGATGGGCTTGCTGTTCCATGAGTGCGCCATGTCTCTATGTGCGACGGCGCACATAGAGACATGGCGCACTTCCTAGATATTTGGATTGATTTGAAACTCGCTTATTTTTCGATGCATCGTGCGGCGGCTTATTCCCAGAAGGCTAGCGGCCTTTGTTTTATTCCAGCGGGCCTTGGTCAGGGCATGGACAATCGCGTCGGCAGTGAGAGCAGAGAGCGCAGTGGCTTTTGGCCCTGCGGATCGTTCAGATAACCTAAACTCCTGGAGTTCTACCGGCAGGTGTTCACTGATGATCACTGAGCTTCTACAGAGAATAAAGGCATGCTCCATGGTATGTTCCAATTCTCTGACATTACCGTGCCATGGATAATGCATGAAGATATTGAGTACTTCCTGGGAAACGCCCTCAATGGTTCGATGGAATCGTTCATTAAATATACTGCAGAAGTGATCAATAAGCAGGGGTAGGTCTTCCCGACGTTCCCGCAGAGAAGGCAGGGCTACTTCCACGACCTTGAGCCGGTAATAGAGATCCTCTCGAAACTCGCCCCGCCGAACTTTCTCTTTTAGGTCTTTATTTGTGCTGGCAACGACCCGGACATCCACCTTCATGGGTTCCGAGTCACCAACGCGCTCGATGATCTTTTCCTGTAAAACCCGCAAGAGCTTCAATTGGACGAGCGGGGATATATCGCCAATTTCATCAAGGAGGATCGTGCCGCCGTTTGCCGCCTCAAAACGTCCCTGTTTGTTTTTAATGGCTCCTGTAAATGCCCCTTTGATGTGACCAAACAGTTCAGACTCCAACAGGCTTTCCGTCAGGGCGGAACAATTGACCGCCACAAAAGGTTTGAAGGCACGTTGACCACTGTAATGCAGCGCCCGAGCAACAAGTTCCTTGCCCGTCCCGCTTTCCCCGGTAATGAGCACGGTCGTCTCAAGACTCGCTAGGTCATTCATCATCCGGTAAATATCCTGCATCTTTTTGCTGCGTCCGATCATGTTATGAAATTGATGACGTTCCCTTAATTCCCTTTCCAGGTTCCTAATGAGAGAAATGTCCCGAATCACCAGGACGGCTCCCCGGTACTCGCCATTTTCATCCCGTAAGGGAGCGCTTGTGACACTGACCAGTTGCTCCTCATGTTGCGTATGGCCGCATTCGATCCGGTACTCCTTAATGTGTGATTTTTTGTCAAGGGTTTGTCTTAACACGTCGCCACAGAATTTGCTGCATTGCATCGGACAATCCATAAACGCTTTGCCAACCATTTCCTGCGCAGTGACGCTGCAGATGGATTCTGTCGCTTGATTGGCTTCCGTCACGTTAAAAGCCACATCCACGGTAATAATGGCTTCTTTTACGCTGCTGAAAATCGCTTCCAAGCGGGTGCGATGTTCCGTTAATTCTTTTTCAACCATTTTACGATGGGTGATATCTCTTCCAACAGCGCGAAACCCTACAATTGCATCATTTTGGTTGCGCAATGGACTGACTGAATCTTCAATGATCCTGCGACTGCCATCCATGCGAATGATTTCGTAAGTCACCTGTCTCGGAATCCCTGTTTTAAATACCGCTGTGAATGCTTCAATAATAATTTTTTGATTCAACGGATCAGCATATGATTTACAGGTCAATCCAATGAGTTGCTCTTTTGTGCGCCCCCAAATTTTGCATGAAGCATTATTGACAAAACGAATTTTGCCCTGCAGATCGACCTCACCAATAGAATCCTCAACCTCATCAATCAGTATTTCATATTTTCTCAGAGCATGTAGTAGAGAAGATTCTTGTTTAGTTTCCAGTTCGTGGATCAACCGGTCATCGTCGGGTGCGTCTTTAGGAATGGTCGGGTGTCGGGACTCGACATTACCTTTACCCAAATCGTCCAACAGGCTCTGATCAATTGAGTGGTTCCGGTGGTCATCCATAAAGCACCTTTGATTTTTAAATGTTTCAGTCTGCCTCAGCAACAACAAAGAAAAATGGATGTGTCATGTCATGAAATATTACACGGGAATTGATTCAGATGCAAACAACAATTATGCTGAGGTCATTGATAAGAGAAACAACACCGGCAGCATGGGCCGATTGCGTAATCATTACGGGGGATTAGCTTCGCTTGAATCTGGTCTTTTAGAGACAATGCCCGGAGAACGCATCCCCGGGCATTGTGTGTGCTATTTCTTTGCCGTCAACGCGATGCTTTTATAAGATTCATCATAAGCCGGCATTCTGACAAAATCCTTCTGCAACGGAAGTTTTCCATAAATGGAATCATCCTGCCACCCGTCGACATCGGCCGCCCGCAGCGCCGCTGATTGGAGTTTCTTCCAGTTGGCACTGGTATAGAGGAACATCTCCTGAGCGGCCATAGAGCCTTCACCGTGAATGGTGTCTGTCTGCCAGTGATTTCCTGTTATGTCTTTGATGAGCCGCAAAATGCGCAGGCGGGTCTCCGTCGGGACGCCGTCTTTTGCAGCTAAATATTTTTCGATGAAGGGCTGGATATCGGGATTCTTCCAATCCCGGTAAGCCGGGACAGTGGTGGATAAGCCGCCGCCGATATCCTGCATGTGCTGGCACATCGTGTGGAAATTGCTCGCGTAGGTAAACTTGGACGCATTGATGGCCATCCGGTTGGGCATCAACACATCCATGCCGAATTCCGTCATCGGATCGAGGCAGGCCTGTTTGGCCAAGAGCTGCACCGTCTCCGTAATATAGGCCATCCAGGCCAGCTTTTTACGGACGTGGGGAACATTCTGGACACCGTTATATTCGGCGATCAGGCTGGCGGCTCCGGTCATCATTTCGAGGGTTCCCGTCATCTTGCAGGTGCCGAAGAGGCGGTGATAACTGGCGAAGGCATAAGCCAAGACCTGGGAGTATTGCCACTCGCCGCACATGAAGACACGGTCCCAGGGCACAAAAACATCGTCGAAGATGATCAGCGACTCCGAGGGCTGCATATGGTTCGAGCAGGGATAATCGAAGGCGCCTTCTTCGCCGTAGAGTCGTGAATTTGGCTCGACGCCCAGGAGCTTCACGCCAGGCGCGTTTACGGGTATGGCAAAGCCCAGGGCATAATCCTTGTCCGCTTCGCCATGGGTTCGACAGGGCAGGCACAAGAGCTCATTGGCACAGGGAGAGGCGCTGATATGCACTTTGGCGCCCCGGACTACAATGCCGTCCTTCTGCCGGTCCACGATCCTCAGGTAAAAGTCCTGGTGCTGCTTCTGCTTTGAGGGATGGAGACTTCGATCCCCCTTCACATCCGTAATGGCACCGGTCAGGGCCAGGTCATTCTTTTGCAGGTATCGGCGGTAATTCTCGACTCGCTCTACATACCCGGTCCCTAGTTTATTGTCCATGACCTGGGCGGCAACGCTGAAGGAGGCCAGGGCATCGGCACCCATACAGTGCACGAGAACTCCGCCTCCTGCCCGCATCCCGGTCATGTAGCACTCCCGCCTTCTGAGCATGTCTGCTGTTGTTTTCGGAGAGGTGAGTAAGAAGTTTATGTCCTCACCATCCTTGTCCTTAGTGACGAAAAGATCCCGATAATCGGGATGGTTCGGCAGGACGTAGTCCATGCTGGCCATTTTGATAATGGTGCTGATCGTTGGATGGGTCCGGACATCGGCGACCTTTTCGCCCATGCACCAGACTTCCCTGCCGTCATTTAAGCTTTCAAGATACTGTTCTACTGTTTTGATCATATTCTCACCTCTTATTGAAATTTGATTTACAAGTCTTGTCCAATATCGACAGAAAGAAGTGTTATGCCCTGGGTATCAAGGCCTCCCTTCTTAAAGCAAGAATTTACAGACATGATGCATTCCGTCGAGTTTTATTCTCGTTCGGCGGATTATAAAAAAATGATTTTTAAATGTCAAGAAAATAAAATATTAGTAGCAAGAATATAAATTTAAATAATAGCTTAAATGAAAACGATTGTTTTATTGTTACCTCTTTAGCAATATGAATGGAGCGCCCTGGCTGTTGCGTTGATTATGAGAAACTGAGAATTCTTGGCGGATGGGAATTAAGGGAAAGGAGGAGCATTCAGCGACTGAGGGTTTTTGTTGCAAACGAAAAAGACGATCTCCCTTTGTCCCGCATTGGTGTTTTACATCGGTTCCGGGATGATCGCTTTTAGCATAGATTCTTCCGCCAAGTCCAAGAACTCTTCTCGGGTGTATTTTTTTAAGTTCCAGCTTCTCAAAGGGTAAAGAGAAAGTTGAAAGACAAGCACGTTGGCTGCAAAAAAAGGATCCTTGACTGTGAAAATCTTTTTTTCCATGCCCCTGGTGATGATGTCTTCAAATATCCGGATGAGATCGCTTTCCTTGCTCAAAACAATTTTCCGGAATTTTGGAGGCAGGACCCTTGTCTCCCGATGCATCATCAGGACATCATTCATGGCGTGATGAATCATTTCGAGCATTTGACGAACAGCGACTCTTAGTTGCTCTTTTGGGTCCTCTATATCCAACACGCCTTCATGCTTAAACCATTCCATCGCGGGATCATGATAAGTCTCAAAAGCGAGGCAGAGGATATCTTCTTTGCTGTTAATGAAGTTATACAAATTTCCAAGATTAATGTCTGTGGCCTTGGATATATCGCGCATGGTGGTCTTGGCATATCCTTTTTTTATGAACAGCTTTGAAGCCTTTTTGACGATATGAATCTGTCTCTTGTTACGATTATCCTGCTTGATACTCTGGGATTTTATCACATTGCTTTTGTCGTGATCGCCGATGTCTTTTATTTGCTTCATGGATTCACTTGCTGCATTTCCGATTATTTTCGCATGAAATAAAACATCCTTTATCAGGCCGTGCCGTTAAAAGCAAGTTCTGATCAGAAATGACTATACCACTGTCTCCCACCCAGTTTGCCGGGAAGAATACCTCAGGATTGATCAGAATCTTAATGAGTTGTCTGTGCTCCCCTCTTAGCGTCGATGACTTCCAACAATGCTTCGATGCGCGTGAAAACCGATTCCTCACTATACTTGCGTATATCGGCGTGATCAACATCGATCATCACGCTGGGGATTCCGAGCCGCTCAGTTAGACGTTTCAACATATCCATCTGCATGAGTGAATACACTTTGCAGCTTCTATTGCTGGCAAAAATAACACCGTCTATCCCCAGGATTTCAATGGCTCTTTGCATCGCCTGATAGCGAAGTTCCAGTCCATGCGGGCAGATGGAAAAGTTCTGTATTCTCGCCAGATACGTGAGAGGATCGCCGCCGTCATACGGGTACAGATCAAACTCGCCCTCCAGACTGCCCATGCAATAGGTGTAGGATGCCGCAATCAGATTTGCATTGAGCGCA
>CAIVDK010000247.1 GCA_903904655.1 uncultured delta proteobacterium
AATGTGATACAACTGAGCCTGCACAAACACAGGACCGAGTGTCGCTTTAACGAAAGGCGTTGCTATGTACTGATTCGTGAGGAAACCGTTGTCACCACCCAGAACCGCTCTGTTCTGCGCGCTGCGGACGTACTTAGCCAGAAAACCAGCCGAACCGGTTTTCCACGCATAGTTAATGAAAGCGGTGTAGAAGTCACTATCCCTGTCGGTAGCGGTGGTAGCAAGAATTGCCGTTTTGCTCAACTCAGAGATGGCGGGGGCATTTTTACCCATTAAAAGGCCGAGCGTGAAGCCTTTGAATGGCAGGAAATACGCAATTCTAGGGGTCGGGTTCGGATTGTCACCGAACATGGTACCATACTGTCCATCGATCTGGTAACCGACCTGGAAAATACCGATCGGTGAAATGTACCGGACAAATGCCAGATCAAAAGCGATGTTTTCATTTTCAGCTCTGGTGCCGGAGGAGAATTGATCATTGGTTGTTACCAAAGGCACATCTGATCTCTGGGCGCCCCATGCTCTTTTCATGATGTCAGCGCGGGTGACCAAGGTCAGGCCCGGAGAAACAACAAAATCCATATTCACGCGCAGTCTCTGGTAAAAGAAGGCTGTGCTGCCTCCATCGGTTCCCGTGTCTTTTACAAGCTTTGTTTTATCCAGGTATAAACCTGCCGCATAATACTCACCGCTGAATTTTACATCAACGGCCATCGCTGACGCGCTGAAGGCTACGACCATCCCCAGTGACAGCAAAACTAACCAAAATCTCTTCATTTTTCTTCCTCCTAAGTATTAATAGAGTCAAAAATCTTCCGCCTTTCTCTCGAAACGGGCATTTCTTGAAAAAGGCCACCTAACCTCTTCTCCATATTTTACGTCTCAATGTCTATCCGCAAAATATACAGCGCGAACCTAGCACCGGTCCATCAGACTTGTCAATATTTTTTTCTGACGACCCGAGCACGTTTCGTTATGTTTCACTTATTTAGCAACTTCAATGCCATAGTTAAAAACCACATCCAAAAGAGTAAAATAATGTGGATTCACCTTTCATCAAACACCATACAATGGCCTGCGGCAAAGCGCCTTGATTTATGCTTCTATTTGAAATAATTGAGTATATAAGGATAAAGTGCCTGCGATTCCGACCATCTGCCTTTCATCCGATATGTGTCTATTTTTACCACAAACATTGTATTAGCCGTCACCATTCGGCCCTAAAAGATACATCCAAACACACTTGAGTGTTGTTTTTAACACACCTCCAATAAAAAGCAACAGCAGGCTGAAGGCTGAAGGCTGAAGACCGAAGGTTTATTTGGAGGCCTCCGGCGTTTTTTTCGATGCCGGCTTCCGCCGGCATAACGGCACGTTTCGTGCCCTTCCTCTTTAACCTTCAGCCTTCAGTCTTCAGCCTTCGGTCTTCGGCCTTCAGTCTTCAGCCTATTAGCCTTTTCGCCATTTTTCATCTAGTCATTCCACCAATATTCTGGTATTAGTTGATTCATTAATATCCCCCTTAGGGAAAAATGGAGGTTGAAATTATGTCGAAATCCAAAGATGCGAAAAAAGACACCAAGAAAAAACCGGTGAAATCAGCCAAGGAAAAGAAAGAGGCCAAAAAGCAGAAGAAATCGGGAAAAGAGTGAAAGAAGAAAAAGGGTTAAGATTTAAGGTTTAAGATTTAAGGTTTAATACTTAATACTTAAAACTTAATACTTAAAACTTAATACTTAAAACTTAATAGCAGCTCATAGCCTATGGCCTTATAACGTCAAGTGGATCAGGATGGATCATGAAAATTAAATTCCTCGGGGCCGCAAGAACAGTCACCGGCTCGTGCTATGTTATTGAAACGGATCAAGCGCGATTTGCCGTTGATTGCGGCATGCATCAGGGTTCCGATGCCATTGAAAGGCGCAACCTGGACGTTGCTCCTTATGACCCGGCCCGGATTGATTTCTTCATCATCACCCATGCGCATATCGACCATTCTGGGCTGCTGCCCCGCATGGCGCCGCAGGGTTTCCGGGGGCCCATTTACGCCACCGAACCAACCGGCGATCTGCTCAAGATACTTCTTCTGGACAGCGCGCATATTCAGGAGGTGGAAGCCGCCGGAAAAAACAAAAGATTGCAGCGCACAGGCATGAAAACGGATGCTGTCCCTCTCTACACGACAAAGGACGCCGAAGCGGTGATGCCGTTTATTAAAACCCGGAAGTATGATGAAACCTTCAATCCGGGCCCCGGCATCAGCGTCCGGTTTCAGGACGCCGGCCATATTCTGGGCGCAGCCATAGTGGAATTGTTTATAGAAGAAAAAGGGGCAACCACGAAACTTGTTTTTTCAGGCGATATCGGACGTCCCCATCAACTTTTAATGAAAGATCCCAGCCCGGTGCGTGAGGCGGATTTTCTGTTTATGGAATCGACCTATGGAAACCGCAACCACAAAGGCGAACAGGAAAGCCTTGATGAACTGGCTTTTGCCATTCGCTACAGTTACCGTAATGGAGAGAAGGTGGTCATTCCCGCTTTTGCCGTGGAAAGAACGCAGGAAATTCTTTATTCGCTTCATCTTCTTTTGCGCGACGGGAAATTGCCCAAGGACATGCCGGTTTATCTGGACAGCCCGCTGGCCATCAAGGCGACGGAAATCTTCCGCCGCTATGCGTCCTACCTGGATGGCGAAACCCAGATTCTGCTGAAAAACGGCGAAGATCCGCTAGGCCTCCCCAACCTGAAATTGTCCACCACCACCGAAGAATCCATCCGGATTAACGAAACGCGGGAGGCGGCCATCGTGATTTCCGCAAGCGGCATGTGCAACGCGGGACGAATCAAGCATCATTTACGGCACAACTTGTGGAGACAAGGCGCCAGTATTGTCTTTGTCGG
>CAIVDK010000248.1 GCA_903904655.1 uncultured delta proteobacterium
AAAGCTTGACGCCATGGAACAGGAAGCCGATGATGAAAATAAACCGGTCATAAAATCGGTGATTGCCGGTATGCGGCCCTATTGGAATGTATTTTAATCCCGCTTTGGCGGGACGAGCGTTAATTCTCCGCAGCTTGCTGCGATATAATGACGTTCATTTCATACCTCGACAGCTTGCTGCGAGGTGGTTGATGGAGGGGATTTTGAAACTCACTACGCAGGATGTTGAATACGTCGCTAAACTAGCGCGTTTGGACGTTACGAATCAGGAAAAGGAAAAGTTTACCGCTCAGCTCAACGATATTTTGCTTTATATCGATAAGCTCAATGAGCTGGATACAACGGGTGTCGCGTCGATGAGCCATGCCATTGCCGTCACCAATGCTTTTCGTGAAGACAAGGTATCGGAATCTCTCGGAACGGAAAGGGCGCTGGCTAATGCGCCGGACACGCGCGGAGAGTTTTTTAGAGTTCCCAAAGTAATAGATTGAAAAGATAAGAGGAGTTTATGGAGTTATATTCATTAACCATTCATGAATTGCAGGAAAAAATTAAAAACGGTGATGTGTCGGCCGTGCAGCTTACCGAATCCGTTTTTTCGCGAATCGATGCGGTGGAGGAACGGGTGCATTCTTACATCCGCCTAATGAAGGAAGAAGCCCTGGCGGCCGCGGCCAAAGCTGATGAGAATATTAAGAAAGGCTACATTCAACCTTTGACGGGCATTCCTGTCGCTCTTAAAGATATTGTCTGTACAAAAGGTATTACGACCACGTGTGGATCGCACATCCTGCATAACTTTGTTCCGCCATACAACGCGACGGTTGTGGAAAAGCTCTCCGCCGCGGGGGCCGTGTTTGTGGGCAAGGCCAATATGGACGAATTCGCGATGGGGTCGTCCACTGAAACGTCGTACTTCGGTCCGACGCGCAACCCATGGGATTTGGAGCGCATTCCCGGCGGTTCCAGCGGCGGGTCGGCCACAGCCGTTGCCGCGGATGAGTGCATCGCGTCGATCGGCTCCGATACCGGCGGATCGATCCGCCAACCGGCGGCGCTTTGCGGCGTAGTGGGTATGAAACCCACCTATGGACGGGTTTCGCGTTTCGGGTTGATTGCGTTTGCGTCCTCGCTGGATCAGATCGGTCCCTTTACCAAAGATGTAGAAGACTGTGCCATCATGATGAATGTTTTGGCTGGTTACGATCCGAAAGAGTCAACATCGGTAAAAACGGAAGTGCCCGACTACCGCCGGTTTATCGGCGGCGACATCAAGGGTTGGAAAGTCGGCATTCCCAAGGAATATTTTGTTGAAGGCATTGACCCGGAAGTTGCCGCCGCCGTTAAAAAAGCGATAGCTGTTGTGGAAAAGTGCGGCGGGAAGATTGTGGATATAACGCTTCCGCACACGCAGTATTGTCTGGCGGTTTATTACATCATAGCTCCGGCCGAGGCGTCTTCCAATCTGGCGCGTTATGACGGCGTGAAGTATGGTTTACGAACAACGGATGCCCGCGACCTGATGGAGATGTATACCAAGACACGTCGGCAGGGATTTGGCGCGGAAGTCAAACGCCGCATTATGATCGGCACCTATGCCTTGTCTGCCGGTTATTACGATGCTTACTACGGCAAAGCCTCGCAGGTGCGGGCGCTCATTCGCCGCGATTTTGACGAAGCCTTCCAGCAATGCGATGTGATTCTCACACCCACCACGCCGACACCCGCGTTTAAAATAGGCGAGAAAACGGACGATCCGCTGCAAATGTATCTGTCCGATATCTTCACGATATCGACAAACTTAGCCGGCATTCCGGGCATTTCCGTGCCGTGCGGGTTCACTGCCACTGGCTTGCCGATCGGTGTGCAGTTTCTGGCCGGTCATTTCGAGGAAGGAAAACTATTACAAATCGCCTCGGCTTACGAGAAAAACGCAGCCATAGAAAAAAGGAGGCCGACGTTATAATGGAATTTGAAACAGTCATCGGGCTGGAAGTGCATGCCCAAATGCTCACGGACACCAAAATATTCTGCAATTGCTCCACAAAATTCGGCGGAGCGCCCAACAGCCATGCCTGCCCGGTCTGCCTCGGCATGCCCGGCGTTTTGCCGGTGCTCAATAAAAAAGTGGTCGAATACGGCATGAAGATGGCGCTCGCGACCAATTGCACCATTAATCCATCCAACAGCTTTGCCCGGAAAAACTATTTTTATCCCGATCTGCCCAAGGGCTATCAGATTTCACAATTTGCTTATCCGCTGGCTGAACACGGCTATATATTGCTTGAGATAAACGGAGAGCAAAAAAAGATCGGTATCACCAGGATACACATGGAAGAAGACGCGGGCAAGCTGATGCATGATGAAAAGAATCCTGTCAGTTACGTGGATTTGAACCGCACCGGTGTGCCGCTCATTGAAATCGTCAGTGAGCCGGATATGCGCTCGCCGGAAGAGGCGGCGGATTATCTCAAGCGCCTGCACGAAATTTTGGTGTATCTCGAAATCTGTGATGGCAACATGGAAGAAGGTTCTTTCCGCTGCGATGCCAACGTGTCGATCCGGCCCAAGGGTCAGAAGGAATTTGGTACACGGGCGGAACTCAAGAACATGAACTCCTTCCGCAACGTGCAGCGTGCCCTGGAATATGAAGTTAAGCGCCAGCAGTATCTGGTGGAAAACGGCCAGAAAATTGTTCAGGAAACGCGATTGTGGGATGACGCGCAGGGCGTGACCAATCCCATGCGCAGTAAGGAAGAAGCGCACGACTACCGCTATTTTCCCGATCCCGACCTGGTGCCGGTGATGGTGGATGAGATCTGGATTGCCCGAATCCGTGAAGAACTGCCGGAGTTGCCGCTGGTTAAACGCGAACGATTTGTGAGAGAGTATCAGATTCCCGCTTACGACGCGGGCGTGCTCACTGCTGATAAAGCGCTGGCCCTGTATTATGAAGATGTAGTCAAGCTTTGCGGCAAACCAAAACAGGTCAGCAACTGGGTGATGGGCGATGTGCTGCGTTTTCTCAACGAGGAAAAACGCGATATCCGCCAATGCCCGATTTCTGCCAAATCGCTTGCCGACATGATCACGTTGATTGAAGAAGGCGCGATCAGCGGCAAAATGGCCAAAGACGTTATTGATGATATGTATAAAACAGGCAAGCCCCCGCAGGAGATCATCAAGGAAAAAGGCTTGGTGCAGATCACCGATGAAGGCGAACTTATCTTGACCATCAGTGCGATCATCGAAGCCAGTCCCAATCAACTCAAAGATTACCGGAGCGGCAAGGAAAAGCTCTTCGGATTCTTTGTCGGCCAGGTG
>CAIVDK010000249.1 GCA_903904655.1 uncultured delta proteobacterium
CTTGTCGCCGCTCCCATGATCAACGAAGTTGCGCTGGTCTTGCTGTTTGGCCTTTTTGGTTGGAAGACTGCCCTGCTTTATGCAGGCACGGGATTGCTCATCGCTATCGTTTCCGGCTGGGTGATCGGCAAACTTAAAGTAGAGCGTTTTGTGGAAGAATGGGTTTATGAAATCAAAACCGGTGATTTTCAAATGGAAGAAGTAAAAGTCACTTTTAACGATAGAATCCAAGCGGGTTATACGGCTGTAGTGGACATCGTTTCCAAGGTCTGGATTTATGTTGTGGCAGGCATTGCGGTGGGCGCTGCTGTTCACGGTTATGTGCCGGAAAACTTTATGGCCTCCATTATGGGTAAGGAGGCGTGGTGGTCGGTTCCGCTAGCTGTCCTGATCGGTGTGCCGCTCTATTCCAACGCGGCAGGCATCATACCGATTCTTCAGGCGCTGCTTGAGAAAGGCGCATCGTTGGGCACTGCCCTGGCCTTTATGATGTCGGTCATCGGGCTATCACTACCCGAAATGATCATTCTGAAAAAAGTGATCAAGGTGCCGCTCATCATAATATTTGTCAGTATTGTTGCCACAGGCATTATGATTGTGGGATTTCTGTTTAATTTAATCTATTAAAATTTGCCAAATAAAAAAGAGACCTATTATGGCCGATTGTTGTAAGGCAGGAACAAAATTAATATACGCCTGTTCCGGTGCTGCCGATGTCGGCGAGATTGCCGATCGCGTGGTCAGGAGACTGCGCAGGGAAGGATTCACAAAAATGACCTGCCTTGCCGGTATTGGCGCAGGATTGTCAGGATATGTCCAATCGGCAAAGGGCGCTGATGAAAATGTTATCATTGACGGATGCCAGGGGGCCTGCGCGAAAAAGACGGTGGAAAAGACAGGGGTTAACCCAAACGCATATATTTTGACGGACATGGGACTTGTCAAAGGTGAAACGCCGGTCACGGAAGAAATCATTATGCAGATGTGCGAAAAAATCAAAAAGGCCAGCAGTAGTCCATCCATCGCTGTGCCCATGGGAACCGGCGGCTGCTCTTGCGGCGGTAAATGCTGAACCGATATAAAAACGGATAAACTAAAAACATAACTTAAGGAGATTATTGCATGGCTTTGCGTTCAAAAACAATGGGGGTTTTAGCTTTATTGGCAGTTTTTACACTTATCTTTTTTTCAGCGGATTGCGGCAAAGTTCTCGCTCAGGATAAAACAAGCAAGTCTACGGCCCAAAGGCCATCAGTTTTCAAGCCGTTGGTTACGTTTGTGGAAATCGGTGCAGCCAGTTGTATTCCCTGCAAAATGATGCAACCGATCATGAAGGCCGTGGAAGAAGAATATAAAGGGCAGGTGAAGGTTGTATTTCATGATGTGTGGACGCCCAAGGGAAAAGATGACGCGATGAAATATAATATCCGAGTAATTCCCACACAGGTGTTTCTGGATAAAGATGGAAAGGAATATTTTCGTCATGAAGGATACTTTCCGAAAGAGGATGTCGTCAAGGTTCTAAAAATGCAGGGGGTCAAGTAAATGATGGTTGACCTCTTTACCTGGCTTTCGCAGGCTCTTACGCAATCCTCAGAAATCGCCATCCTGGCCGCTTTTATCTGGGGCGTGCTTTCGGTCATTCTGTCACCCTGTCATATAGCGTGTATTCCCCTGATTGTCGGTTTTATCGACGGTCAGGGAAATATCACCGCGCGGCGTGCCTTTGGTCTTTCGTTGCTCTTCGGACTGGGCATTCTGATCACGATTGGGGTTATCGGGCTCATTACCGGACTATTGGGTCGAATGATGGGAGATATCGGCGGCTACGGCAACTATTTTGTAGCAATTATTTTTTTTGCGATCGGTCTAAATTTGCTGGGCATTCTGCCGCTGCCTTTTATGGAAGGCGGCGCGAATCCGAAATATCAGCGCAAAGGATTGCTTGCCGCTTTCGTGTTGGGGCTTTTGTTCGGTATTGCCCTTGGGCCATGCACTTTCGCTTACATGGCCACTATGCTGGGTGTTGTTTTCAGCATTGCTTCCACTCAAATCGTTTTTGCCCTTTCCCTGCTTCTGGCTTATGGCATCGGACACTGCGCGGTTCTTGTTTTTGCGGGCACCTTCACGGAAGTTGTTCAACACTACCTCCACTGGACGGAAAAGTCGAAAGGCGCGGTGATCCTAAAAAAGATTTGCGGTGTGCTTGTGATATTAGGTGGCGTCTATTTAATTCTACTAAATTTTATTTAAGGGTGATTCATGAAAAAAAGAGTTCTGTTTGTATGCACAGCCAATTCCTGCCGCTCTCAGATGGCGGAAGGCATCATGAATTATTTTCTGGGCGATAAGATCGCAGCATTTTCGGCGGGAACGGAAGCAACTTATATCAATCCGACGGCGATTGATGTGCTGCAAGAAATCGGCATCGATATTTCAAAACATCAATCCAAAAATTTAACGGCATTTGACGGACAGAGGTTTGACTATGTTATCACGCTTTGCGGCAGCGCCAATGAAACCTGCCCGCTTTATATCGGCGACACAAGAAAAACGCATATCGGCTTTGACGACCCGGCGAAAGCACATGGGACAAAAGAAGAAGTCTTGTGCGAATTTCGCCGCGTGCGCGATGAGATTAAAGACAAACTAACTGCCTTTTTTCAGGCAGAGAAAATCATTAATTGAGGAGGAATTTATGTCGGAACACATAGGCAGCAAATTATCATTTTTGGATCGGTATCTGACTCTGTGGATTTTTGCGGCTATGATTCTGGGTGTGGGGCTTGGCTATTTTATGCCCGGCGTCGAGGCCTTCATTAATTCATTTCAGGTGGGCACCACCAACATTCCCATTGCAGTGGGACTTATTTTGATGATGTATCCGCCGTTTGCCAAGGTGAAGTATGAGGAACTGCCGCAGGTGTTCCGCAATGTGAAAATCCTGAGCCTGTCGCTGGTGCAAAACTGGATTATCGGGCCGATTCTGATGTTTGCGCTGGCCATTATTTTTCTACCTGACAAGCCGGACTATATGGTGGGGCTGATTATGATCGGCCTGGCGCGCTGCATTGCGATGGTCATCGTATGGAACGAACTGGCCAAAGGAAACACCGAATACGCGGCGGGACTGGTCGCTTTTAATACCATTTTTCAGGTTTTGTTTTACAGTGTGTTTGCATGGTTTTTCATCACCGTGCTGCCGCCATACTTCGGCCTGGCAGGCTCCGTCGTGGACGTCAGCATCCGGCAGATTGCCGAAAGCGTATTTATCTATCTGGGCATTCCCTGTATCGCCGGGGCGCTGACCCGCCTCATCGGCGTGAAACTCATGGGGAAAGGTAAGTATCATTCGCGCTTTGTCCCGCTGATCAGTCCTCTGACGCTGATCGCGCTGCTCTTCACCATTGTGGTGATGTTCAGCCTGAAGGGCAATCTGATCATAACGCTGCCACTGGATGTCGTCCGAATTGCCATCCCGCTGCTGATCTATTTTGTGGTCATGTTTCTGGTTTCGTTTTATATGGGCAAAAAGCTGGGCGCGGATTACTCCAAAACAACCACCCTGGCTTTCACGGCAGCCAGTAATAATTTTGAATTGGCGATTGCCGTGGCAATTGCCGTTTTCGGTATCAATTCCGGCGCTGCCTTTGCTGCCGTTATCGGCCCGCTGGTGGAAGTGCCGGTGATGATCAGCCTGGTTACCGTGGCCTTAAAATTCAAAGAGAAATACTTTTAGCAATAGATTTTTCTCGGGGAGGTGAGTATTCCTATGCTTAAAATAAAAAAGTTGCCGTTACTCGTTGTCAGTATTTTGGGGTACCTTGCTATCCTGTTGACCTTTTCCGGTTCCGTCACGCCGGCTTATGGACAAGAGGCCGTCCGCGCGGTTCCGTCTCTTGGCAAAGGCCCCTACGAAATTATTATGTTTGCCGACTATCTCTGTCCGCCCTGTCGACAGATTGATTCGAAAACTGAGCCGCTTTTCAAGGAATTGCTGGCATCGGGGAAAGTAAAGATCACATTTGTTGATGTTCCCTTTTCCGCTGTCACGCCCATGTATGCCAAGTATTATCTCTACTCGGTAAATGCCGGCGCCAATGAACATGGCATTCTGCATATCCGCAGAGTCCTTTTCGATGCGGCGCAGGGTAAAAATATCAAGATGGAGGAAGATCTGCAAGCTTACCTGAAAGAACGGAAGATTTCCTGGAAGGCCATGAATGAAAAATCCGTTTATCCGCTGCTGAGCGCTGTGATAAAAGAGAATAAAGTTGATGAAACACCAAGCTGTGTCATCAAATATTCCTTGACGGATATTAAAAAATACGTCGGCACGGAGGAAATATGGGTCGGATTGACAAAGTTAAAAGCGCATTTGACAGCGGTGAAACAGTAATTCGCGAGACGGGAAAATATGGCCAAATATGTAATGTGGCCGCTGTCAAGGTTGTGAAGAACAGAGGAGGGGACCTGTGAGGATTAGGCGGGCAATAGGGACAATGATGGTTCTGGTTTTCATGGCGCCGGCGGCATACGCAGTGGAAACTGTTACTTTTGAAAATTACCTGAAGGCTTTTGACTATCAGGAACGCAAAGATATGAAAATAGGCATTCCTGAGATGCTGCAACTTTACAAGCAGGGCAGAGTGCAGATCATTGATGTGCGCTTTCCGGAAGAGCATCAGGCTTATAGTTTCAGTTTCATAAAGAACATTCCGCTCAACGAACTGCCGAACAGGATCAAAGAGCTGGACAAAACGAAGATTATCGTCACCGTATGTCCGCACTATGACCGGGCTGAAATTGCCCGCACCTTTTTAACTTTGAATGGTTATCAGTCAAAATACCTGACGGATGGACTTCTTGGGCTGGCTAACTATTTGCGAGGGGACAGAGCAAAGGATTTTATCAAGGAGCAAAATAATGAAAGATAGGCAACCATGCCGGAAAACGATGTAACGCAAATCAGTGTCAACGGCAGTTTGGTCGGCATCATCGGGCTGCAAAATATGATGGTAGCCATGGCGTCTGATTACAGCCAACAGTCCGATGAGGTAATCGGGGCGGAAATGGTCAGGCGGCTTGCCGTAAAGAATTACATACCCGGCGGCGCCCGGAACCATTATGCACGGGCTTTGGCTCGTGAATTCAGAAAATTCCTGGGACAACCGGTAGAGGAAGAAACTGCGTCAGCGCTCAGGGTTCTCATTTTGGGGCCGGGTTGTGCCCAGTGCAACCGTCTCGAAATGGATGTCCGGGACGTTATGGCTCAAATGAATATGCCGGGAGAACTGCTCCATATCTCCGACGCTCGTGAAATAGGCAAGTATAACGTCATGGGCGTGCCGGCGCTGGTGATCAACAAAAAGGTCGTTTCCGTCGGAACGACGCCGGATAAGAAAAAAATCCGGGAGTGGCTGGAGGAGGCCATCCGGTAGATGCAGAACGGCACGACTTGAAA
>CAIVDK010000250.1 GCA_903904655.1 uncultured delta proteobacterium
GGGTGCCTACGGCGATGAGTGGAGAAACGGATTTAAAGAATATTGGGTAAAAAATGGTGGTACCATTACAGCCGATAAACCGGCTAATTATTACACGGAAACAGATTTTTCCGCTCCGCTCGCTGCCGCCATCGCCACCAAACCGGATGTCATGCTGATCGGCGGACCTTCAGCCACAACGGCACTGGTGATTGAACAGGCCAGAAGCATGGGTTTCAAAGGTGGTTTTATTATGGTCGATCAGGCCAAGCAGGATTACATCGCTATCCTGCTCAAAGGAACAAAAGTGATGAGCCCTCTGATTGGAACTGCGGGTGTGGTGAGTATCCCTTTTGAAGGTGCGACGACATTTAGTAAGAAATACGTTCCAGTGTACAAACGAATGGTCACTTGGGAGTGTGCCCTCAATTATACAGCCACCCACGCGCTTGCCCGGGCGATTGTTGCTGCTGGAACGGTTGATGATGTATATAAAATTCGAGCCGCTTTTCCCAAGGCTTTGGTTCCCCCGATGGCGGGAGACAAATTTCCCAATGGGATATTCGGTGTGACAAATTCCGGTCGGATGCTTATTTTGGCATCCGTGCAAACCATTACTAATGCAAAGTTTGATCCTTCCGTGCTTTATGCCTGGTGGCCGGAAACCCAGAAAGACTTTGAAACAGTCAAAACTATCGGCGGGACGCCGCAGAATGAAGTACTATGGTTGAAAAGATAATGGGGAATTTGTGAATAGCCAGGAATACTTTAGGAAGGGACAGGGAAACCGGTCCCTTCCTAATTTGAATCAGGATTCGGCAGAAGAGCCGAAGGTTCCGGACAAAGCCCCACTTGATTAAGTCGGATCGGGAACCAGGATCACGCCTTCTTTGCGGAGCGCTTCAATTTCTTCCTGTCTGTAGCCGATTTCTTCCAGAATGGATTTTGTGTCTTCTCCCAGAGCGGGCGATGGTCCGGAGGGCTGGGCCGGTGTTGCTGAGAATTTCAAGGGAACGCCAATGCCCTTGATCTTGCCGCAGATCGGATGAGCTTGTTCGTAAATCATCTGCCGCGCCTGCGTTTGCGGGTCTTTCTCAACTTCTGAAATATCCAGTACGGGTGTCAGGCAAATATCCAGGTTTTTCGTTGCGACCATCCATTCATCCCTTGTCTTGATTCGGAAAAGAGCGGCGATCTCTTCGCGCAGGTGATCAGCCTCTTCTCCCATCACCAGATGCTTCTCCAGCCACTCAGGATGACCGGCCATTTCGCAAAATATTTTCCAGAATTTGGCCTCCAGCAGACCCAAAGCAATATATTTTCCGTCGGCGCAGGGATAAACGCCATAACAGGCCAGCCCTCCGGAAAGGGGCGGCTCTCCCGGCGCAAAGGTTATTTTGGTCGCCTGATAATGCGCCATCTGCAGGGTCATCAGCGGAAGGACGGCATCCAGCATGGCGACATCGACTCTTTGGCCTTGGCCGGTTTTTTCTCTCGTCCAGAGGGCTGTGAGGCAGCCAATCATGGACATATAGGCGCCCCCCGCCACATCACCGAGTTGAGGGCCGGGGAGAACGGGGCCTGTTTGGGCTAAGCCGGTTGCCGACAGGATTCCCGCGTATCCGATAAAATTGATATCGTGTCCGGCATCCCTGGCGTAAGGCCCGTTCTGGCCGTATCCGGTGAGCGAAATATAGATAATATCAGGCTTCAACCGCTTTGCTGCTTCATAGCCAATGCCTTGTTCATCCAGCACGCCGGGTCGGAACTGTTCGATGACAATGTCCGCCGTTTTCAAAAGAGAGAAGAAAATATCAACGCCCTCTTTTGTTTTTAGATTCAGTGCCAGACTGCGCTTAGAGCGGTTAACGGCGATAAAGCCTGCGGATTCCGATTCCAGATAGGGGGGATAGTATCGCATATAGTCCGGCGCGTTCATGTCCTCAATCTTAATGACATCGGCCCCCATGTCGGCCAGCATCATCGTACCCAGAGGCCCGGGATAAAGCCGGGTAAGATCAAGAATGCGAATGCCCTGCAAAGGACCGCTTTGAGGCTTTCTTTCCATGGTTCGATTTCTCCGGCCGTGGCGGGAAGTTCCAGTTGGAGAAAATTCCCGTCACAGCTTTCCGGCTTAAATCGCCTCGATTGTGGATGTCGGTTTAGACGTGATGTTGTAGGTGACACTAACGACTTCCGGTATGTCTTTGGTTATTTTCGCGGCGATCTTTTCCAGCACATCAAAAGAAAGCCGGGTGGGTCTGGCGGTGCGCGCATCTATGCTGTTCCAGCAGCGGATTTCAATCTGATTGCCGAAAGCCCGCTTGTTATTTCTCATGCCGGTTACGCGATCTTCATGCAGAATGGCCAGATACTGAAATGCCTTCACGTTTTTGAGCGCTGCTTCGGTAATGGCGGTTGCTTTTTTGACCAGGGCGATTTTGGCGGGCGTGACTTCGCCGATCACGCGGGCGGCCAGCGCCGGTCCGGGAAAGGGTATCCGGTCAAACATGCCGGCCGGTAGTCCCAGTCCAGCTCCGACTTTGCGCACGCCGTCCTTGCGCAACTCGATGAGCGGTTCCAGAATTTTATAACCGAACGCTTTTTGCGGATCGATGCCCAGTTGTTCAAATACATTGTGCTGCCGTTTAATTCCCGCGACGGTTTCATCCACATCCGTCAGAATGGTGCCTTGGAGAAGGTAGTTGGCTTTACTCTTGACGACCAGCTTGCCGAAAACGTTTTTATAGAAAGTTTGCGTGATGGCTTCTCTTTTTTCTTCGGGATCCGTGAGTCCTTTAAGAGCGACAAAAAACGCCTTGGACGCGTCCAACACTTCCACTTTTATGCCCAGCTTTTTAAAAGCGGCCGTCACTTTGGCCGGTTCTCCTTCCCGCATAATCCCATTGTCGATAAAATAGGTTTTGAGTCTGTTGCCCAGCGCCCTGTGTCCCAGCGCGGTGACGACCGACGAATCCACGCCGCCCGATAAGGCGTTGATGGCCAATCCATCGCCGACGGCTTCCCGGATAGCGCGAACTTTATCGTCAATAAATTTTTCCACATTCATGTTGCTTGCTTTGATTTCTTTCGTCTTAATCATGGTGACTCCTTTTATAAATGGAATATTTTGCAAAATTGTTTAAACGAAATTGCTTTGCGTTTCAAGTATTAAAGAAGAAAAGGACAAAATGGTTGCCCAGATGGCGTGTTTTTGAACATTTTAGTTGTAAATTTGACGAGTTCGGTTTAGAAATCCGCAGTGCCGTGGCGAAACCGGTAAAATTACTTATTTATTCTGAAAGGAGATTTTTATGGAACCGATCAAAATCATGCCATGTCTGGATATGAAAAACGGACGGGTTGTTAAGGGCGTTCATTTTGTCAATATAAAAGAAGCGGGTGATCCGGTGGAGAACGCCGCGTTTTATCAGGTCGAAGGTGCGGATGAACTGGCCATGCTGGATATTGCAGCCACGCTGGAAAACCGCAAAACACGTCTGGAATGGGTCAAGAAGGTTTCGGCTGTATTGAGTATTCCCCTGACGGTCGGCGGCGGCATTTCCTCGATTGAAGATATCGAAATGGTGTTGGGCGCCGGAGCGAATAAGGTTTCCATGAACAGTGCGGCGGTGAAAAATCCAGATTTGGTGAGACAGGCGGCTAAGAAATACGGGTCGGATAAAATCACTGTAGCCATTGACGCGAAAAGAAACGCGGCGATGCCTTCCGGTTTTGAACTGGTCGTCTCCGGTGGCACACTGCCCATCGCCAAAGACGCAGTAGCCTGGGCCAAGCAGTGCCAGGAACTCGGCGCGGGTGTGATTTTGCCTACCAGCATGGATGGAGACGGCACCAAGGCGGGCTATGACATCCCCTTTACCAAGGCCATCTCTTCCGTTGTCACGTTGCCGGTGGTGGCCTCCGGCGGTGCGGGCAAACTGGAAGACTTCTACGAGGCCGTTGTCGAAGGCGGCGCATCTGTTTTGCTGGCCGCTTCAGTCTTTCATTTCCGGATGCTCAAGATTCAGGACGTCAAGGATTATCTGAGGGGGAAAGGGCTTACTGTTGCTTGATGGGTCAGAAGCCACTTGTCTCAAATTTTCAATATGATTTGTGCTGTCAGAGGAAAATAACATGAGCAGAATAGGCGACCTCTTTTTTTTCAGAAAGCACCATGTTTGTCCTCGCTGGTTGTGCTTTACCTTTGATAACTGGGTTCGACGAAGGATCCAAAATCCCGATCCAATCATCAGACCCTATGTCAGGGCGGGCGACACCGTCGTGGACGTCGGTCCCGGCATCGGTTTTTTTACCATTCCCATGGCCCGCCTGGTGGGGGATAGCGGACGGGTCATCGCGGTGGACATTCAGGAAGAAATGCTTGCGGCTATATCAAAGCGGGCCTTGGGCGCTGGTGTTGCGCACCGGATTACTCCGCAACTGGCCAGTCCGGTTTCTCTAAATGTCACGGTCCCGGCCGATTTTGTTCTGGCCTTCTGGATGGCGCACGAGGTGCCGGATCAGGAGAGATTCTTTGCGCAATTGTACGCTGTCTTGAAAAATGACGGCAAATTTCTTCTGGCGGAACCCAAACTGCATGTTTCCAGACCGCAATTCGACGCTGCGATAGGCACGGCGCAAAAGGCCGGCTTCAGACAGCTGGAACGTCCATCGGTTTCTCTGAGTTTAGCCGCCTTGTTTGCGAAACGCTAAAAAGGCACAACGTGTTGGCCGTTTTATTTTCTCGCTTCGATCAGAGACCCATTGATGAATTTATGGATGATGCTTGATACATAAGTCTGATAGGGTAGGCCTTCTTTAACCGCTTTTTTTTGAAGCTCAAGGAGGTCTCTTTCAGAAATCCGTATGTTCAGTCTCTTGTCTTTTCGCAGGGTATTGTGGGCGTATGCAATCAGCTCTTTCTTTCTTTTTGCAAGGTTTTTAACGGGCATCCATTCGTCTTTCTCGAAGCTATCGAGTATTTCCTTGTGTGCAGTTTGGCAACATATTCATGTCTTGCGTCAACCCTCTACGCCCGAAAAGAATGTGCGTCAAAACAGCTTTGTGCCCTATTATGTCTTGAAAACGGGATCATTAACCTATATGTTAGTGACAATGGTGGCATCAGGCTTCCAGGCTAAAGGAGTAAATGAATCTGTCTGCTGAGGGGATATGTATGGTATTGATAAAAAGTCGCATGTGGGTATGGATAGTCTTCCTGCTGATGCCTTTTCCGGCCGGGGCAGCAGAGTATGATGCGGGTGTACAGGGAAAGGTCATCCTTCAAGCGGAGATGACGAGCAACGGCGATCCCATTACTTATCTGAAAACAGACCATCCCAAAATAACGGTCATGACCGTGGATATCGCGCCGGGCGCTAAAACGGGTTGGCATAGCCACTCTGTACCGGTATATGCTTATGTGATGTCCGGTCATCTGACGGTGGAAATAGAGGGCGGAAAACCGGCTGCTTTCAAGGAAGGCGATGTCATCATTGAGGTCGTTAACACCCGTCACAACGGGACTAATAATGGCAAGATTCCGGTCAAGCTCGTTGTTTTTTATACCGGCGGAAAGGATATTCCCAACGTGATCAAAGCGGATCAACCTTGATCTCGTCATTTGTGAAGCGGGAAGCACAGGGAACGGTCAGACTTTACGGTGAATCACCTGACCACCTATGACCTGAAGGTCACGCGAGGTGGCACGATGTCACGGGTGCTCGGGTGTCTGTTCCCTATAGATTGGTCACGAACGATGCTTCACGATCCACGTTCTTTCTTCATCCCTCGATGATTTTGGCGAGCACTCTTTTCTTTCTGCCGACGATGAAACCTCCCGGCAAAAATGTAATTAACTTTACAAGCTTATCGCCTTATGCTATGAGGCAAAAAAATATGCAAGATTATCTTTTTTCAGGAGAGAGACAATATGTCCGGCCATTCCAAATGGAGCACCATCAAACGGAAAAAAGGGGCGATTGACGCCAAACGCGGTAAAATATTTACTAAAATTATTAAGGAAATCACTTTGGCGGCGCGTCTGGGCGGCGGCGATGTTGAAGGCAATTCTCGTCTAAGGCAGGCGGTCATGGTGGCCAAAGACGAAAATATGCCCAAGGATAATATCGACAGGGCGATCAAAAAGGGCATCGGCGGCGGCGAGGGCGCAGCAAATTTTGAAGAATTAACTTACGAAGGTTACGGACCGGGCGGCGCTGCGGTCATCGTTGAAGTCATGACGGACAATAAAAATCGAACCGTGGCGGAGATTCGGCATATATTATCCAAGCACGGCGGCAATCTGGGTGAAAACGGATGCGTGGGCTGGATGTTTGCGAAAAAAGGCAGTATCGTGATCGATAAAAAAGTAATTGATGAAGACACTTTGATGGAACTGGCCCTGGAAGCCGGAGCGGAAGATGTCAAGGTGGAAGACGATGAATATGAGGTCATCACGGAAACAGCGGCTTTTGAAACGGTGAAGAAGGCCATCGATGCCAAAGGCATCAAACATCTGGAAGCTCGCATCAGTATGATTCCTTCCAATACTGTGAAACTGGACGCCGGCAAGGCGGAGTCCATGCTGAAATTGATGGAGAAGCTGGAAGACAACGATGATGTGCAGAATGTTTACTCCAATTTTGACATCGATGAAGATGTCATGGAAAAGTTGAGTTAGGAAACAACACTGATTTTTTAACGAAAGCTGATATTTTGCGAATCTTAGGCATCGATCCCGGAAGCCATGTGACAGGTTATGGCGTGATTGATAAAAGTGGTAATTATCTGCGTCATGTCGGTCATGGTGAAATTAAACCCCGTAAAGATTCACTCTTGTCTGAAGTATTAACGCATATCTATTCACAACTCTGTGCGGTCATCGTTGAAACAAATCCGCAGGCGGTCGCTTTGGAAAATATTTTCTATGGGAAAAATGTCCGCAGTTTGATCAGGCAAGCCCAGGTCCGGGGCGTGGTGATTTTTACTTGCGCAGACCATGGTATTCCCGTTTTTGAATATTCGCCGCTGGAAGTTAAAAAGGCGGTTGTCGGTTATGGCCGGGCGGAAAAACGCCAGGTGCAGATGATGGTGAAGGCTATCTTGAAGCTTGATGCCCTGCCGCCCGCGGACGCAGCGGATGCGCTGGCTGCTGCAATCTGCCAGGCTAATTTTTTAAAGGAGCAGCCCCTCTGATATGATCGCCCTACTATCCGGTAAAATTGCTTATAAGGGAATTTCTCACATTGTGGTGGATACACAAGGTGTCGGCTATCGCGTCTTTATTCCGCTAACAACTTTTTATGAGCTTCCTGAGGCGGGGGAATCGGTGACCTTGCATATTCATACCTCGGTCAAAGAGGATGCGATTCACTTATTCGGCTTTTACACGCTGCAGGAACGCGAGCTTTTTCAATTGATGATTTCCGTCAGCGGCATCGGTCCGAAAGTGGCCATGAATATTCTTTCGGGCATTTCATCCGCGGAACTGCTCGAGGCAATCTGTGGGGGCAATCTGGCTAAATTGATCACCATTCCCGGGATTGGCAAGAAAATGGCTGAGCGCTTAATTTTGGAACTCAAGGAAAAAGCCATTAAAAAAATGGCGGCGGATCAGATTCCGGTCACGGATGTCAAGCAAAAGCGAAACGATATGATACGGGA
>CAIVDK010000251.1 GCA_903904655.1 uncultured delta proteobacterium
CTCTATTTAGGTTGATGTTTGTTTTCTCCGTTTGCTGCCTGACTGATTCTACTGATACCTTACACGATTATCTTGCCGGCTTTAATGGTATTATCTACTTTTCCATTTTTTACAACCTGCTTACCATTGATAAAGACTGCCTGTATTCCCGTGGGAACATTGCTTGTTTCGGTAAGAGTATTGTTGTCGCGAACATTTTTCCAATCAAAAACAGTTATGTCTGCCGCGAAACCCTCCCGAAGGAAGCCGCGATCCTTGATGCTGTACCTCTCGGCCGTGGCACCGGACATTTTATAGACAGCCTCCTCCAGACTAATGATATTTTTTTCACGAGCAAGCTGTAAAAATCGCGGGAAATTACCGGAGATTGCCGGGTTCTGCACACCCTTTGTCGCGGGAAGCGCGTCGGTCATAAAGAGGGAAGCCGGATGCCGCATCAATGATTCGACGATCGGCAAATTACTGTACGAGTGGTTAAGTACTTGGGCAACACCTTTGCTCTTCCGCGCGACATCCATAGCGTTGTCGAACCAGTCCATCCCCCGTTTTTGCGCGATTTGCTCGAGGAACATGCCGTTGTACTGATTGAGTTCTTCAGAATTAGCGTAAGTGATCTGGATATCTTTAGTTCCGAAGCCGAGGAACCTCTGAATAAGGCCAAGCTCACTTTTGAGTTTGGAGAGCATTTTTTTATCATTAAATGCGCCAGGAACCTTAGCCAGAAACCACGCCGGCAGTATCACGTTGATGATTGACTGGCCACAGTGATAGGCGTATGTATCAAATTTAACATCCACTCCCTGCTGAATTGCCTTGTCGATACGTTTAAGACCGTCTTCGCAGGTCTTGAATGTTCTTGACCCCACAAATATCAGATGGGAAATCTGAAGCCGTACTCCCGTTTCCCTGGCAATTTTCAGCATCTCGTCTATGGCCAGCAGATTATGGGGCTCATAGCCGTCGAAAGGCGAAACGTAATCCAGCAGGATCTTCGGGGTACTCATCGGGTATCCCGGCGCAAGCGCTGAATAAGCCCTCAGGTGCACCGTCAGCAACTTGTTTTTCTTTTTAACAAGCTTCGCTATCTCCCGCAGTTCTTCGCCGGTAGTGAAAATCCCCGGCTCATACTGCAAGCCCAGAGAAACGCCTGCCGCGCCTTCATCCATCGCCTGCTCTAAAAGCGCAAGCATCTCCTTCATTTCATCGCGGCTCATGGGAGCGGCGTTGAATCCTCGAATTGAGGTTCGAGTGGTGCCGTGCCCCGCCAGCGTCATCATGTTGTGGGGCATGCCGTTTTGCTTCATGCGATCAAAATACTGCGCCATGGTGTCCCATTCCATGTTGAAGAGGCCCCTTGTTCTGACATCAATCATATTCTTAAAGGGGGACTTCTTGCGAAATCCCGCCACCCCATAGCCGCATTGACCGGCCATAAAAGTGGTGACTCCCTGAGCGGTGAAGGGAAGCTTCAGCTCATCATGTCCTTTGATGGGCATATACCAGTCCATGTGAGAATGAGCGTCGATAATCCCCGGCATGATGACTAATCCCGCGCAGTCAATGACCTGAGCGGCAGCGGGAATTTCCCTTGCAGAGACTTTTTCAATCTTGTTGTCATGGATAAGAAGATTACCGTTAAATCCCTTTTTTCCTGAGCCATCAACGATAAAACCGTTTTTTAGCAGGATGTATTTTCCGCCCGGCATAGTGGCTGCGCTCTTTGCCGTATTGGGTGAGACTGCGGCGGCGCTTGCGCTCCTGCCCATTGATTTTAGCAGAAGGGGTAAAGCGGAAAAGAGGGCAAGAGTTTTTCCGGCAAAGCTTAAAAATCTTCTTCTGGAATGACTTGTTTGAGACAGACTTTCCAACCAGTTTTTAATGTTGATCAATTTATCTTTGATATTCATACCAACCTCCTATACCTTATTTTTTCTCCTGCTTTTTTTGCATAGCTTCTTTTACTTCTTGATTTCTTAGCATTGCCACAAAATCAGTAATTGATTCGGGAAGAGTATCAACCGGCTTGCCTGTGGACAGAGCTAAATAATATATATGAGCGACTTTTTCCAAAAGCTCCGCGTTGAGGATCGCCTTATCGAGGTTCTTACCCAGCGCCAATATGCCATGATTCTGGATGATATAGGCGTTGGCATTGTTGGATAACTTACCAGCGACGTTATTGACAAGCTCCGGGCTTCCGGAAAGAGCGTAGGGAATAATCTCCACCATTTGGCCCAGTGCAAAAGAGACCTCATCAAAAAGAGCCGGTATCGGTGTATTGATAAGGGCAAAAACGCTGCCGTATGTCTGATGAGTATGAACAATAGCGTGAACATCGGGACGCCGCTGATAAATTATGTTATGCATCCCCGCTTCCACAGACGGTTTCAATTTATCATTGCCCTCAATTACAGAGAGGTCAGAACCAACAACACAAATGTCGGTTGCGAAAATCTCCTGATACCTCACACCTGAAGGAGTAATGGCCATGTCGGTTTCATTAATCCTTACCGAAACATTGCCTCCGCTACCCCTGAGCGACCCGAAATAACCCTGAGCTGAAAGCCAGAGACTCGCTTCCAGCACTTCCTTCTTATAGCTTTCGTATTTAGTCATGACCATA
>CAIVDK010000252.1 GCA_903904655.1 uncultured delta proteobacterium
CTACGGATTATGAAATCGACTTCATCCGGCGCTTCTTTCCTGCGGAATCTCTGGGAAAGAAACTGGCGTATGAATTGGCTGGCGCCAACCTGGCCAAAAGGTTAAATCAGGGAGGGCCGGTTTAGCGAAAAAGCTTTTCAAGCCCTAGGGTGACACAAATATTTGAGGAAGCAAACCGGTTTTGCCGTAAGTTTATGGACAACGGTTAACGATTTTCAGAGGACGGTTCTATTAAAATTCCTTATCAGTCCTGCCTGTGCTGTGGTAAAAAGTAAATCAACCACCTCGCGAGCTCGCTGTCGAGGTATGAAATGAATGTCATTATATCGCGAGCTCGCTGCGGAGAATTGACACTCGTCCCGCAACAGCGGGATTAAGCTAAAAAGGAGATGACCATGAAAGATTTAAAATATATGAGCATTGCCGAGGATGCCATGAGCAAAATTAGAAAAGGAGCTTTCTTAACCGTTAAGGCCGCGGATGCGCAAAACACCATGACCATCGGCTGGGCTACATTCGGATTCATCTGGCAAAAGCCGATCATGATGGTGGCGGTTCGCGATTCCCGTCACACATTTGGTATCATAGAAAAGGCTTTTGACTTTACAGTCACCATACCTTTTGGCGATATGAGCAAAGCAATTGCTTTTTGCGGAACGAAATCGGGCCGGGATGTGGATAAATTCAAGATGTGTAATCTGGAAACAGCCAGCGGACAGCATGTCGCATCACCGATCATTAAAGTCGCGGGGATTCACTATGAATGTAAAATCGTTTACAAATCCGCCATGAATCCGGCTTTCCTGGATACAAGTTATGATCAGGCCATGTATCCGCAAAAAGATTACCACACACTTTATTTTGGCGAGATACTGGCCTGTTACGAAACTGAATAGGGGCAAGAATATGAATCGTCGTGTCGCCCATGAATTAGACGGGTTTTTCAAACCTGAAAGCATTGCCATTATCGGCGTATCCCGGGAATCCATGAGCTTTGGAGGAACCAGTTTCCTTCATCATTACCAGCAGGCGGGATATCCCGGGCGCCTCTATCCGATCAATCCAAAAGCTTCAGAGGTGCTGGGCTTGAAAGCCTACCCGTCGCTTTCGTCCCTTCCGGAGGTGCCGGATCTGGTTATGATTGCGGTTCGGGCCGACCTGGTTCCCGCCGCGCTTGAGGAATGTGCGAGCCAGGGTGTTCGTTATGTTCATGTCCTTACTGCAGGATTCAGCGAAATAGGAACCGCAGAAGGCAGGCAACTGGAAAGGCGCCTTGCGGCCATTGCCGAAGAACATAATCTGCTGATCATGGGGCCGAATTGCATGGGCCCTTACTGTCCGTCTGTTCGCTTGACGGCCTGGGGCGCTGTTCCGGGACGTGATGGGAACCTGGGGATTATCTCTCAGAGCGGCGGTGTGACACAGCGGTTCACGGAATATATTTGTTCTCTTGGCGTCGGGGTAAGTAAGGCGGCCAGCATCGGCAATGCCGCCGTGCTGGACAACCCGGATTTTCTGGAATTCATGGCCGGCGATGAAGCTATCCGCATCATCGCCGTATACCTGGAAAGCATCCGGGACGGACGGCGTTTCTTTGAGCTGGCCCGCGATGTATCGTCCCGGAAACCCATCATTATGTTAAAAGGCGGCGAATCGGAACAGGGAGCAGCCACGGTAGCGTCGCATACGGGAAGGATGGCGGGTGATCAGAAAATGTGGAGGGCCTTTTTTGAGCAGACCGGTGTTGTCCCCGTTTCCAATATGAATGAATGGGTTGACGCCTGCCTGACATTTTCCTTGCTGCCGAAAGCACAGGGGAAAGGGGTATTCATTGTTGGCGGTGGCGGCGGAAACAGTGTGATTTTTTCCGACTCGTGCATCAGGGCGGGCCTGGACGTTCCATCCCTCTCTAGGGAAAGCATGGCAAGAATCCGTCCTTTCGTTCCCATAGCCGGTAGTATTGCCGGGAACCCCCTTGATTTCTGGGAGGCTTTTCTTAATGTGCAACGTCTTTTCGAAATTCTTGACATAGCCTATGCGGATCCAAACATTCAAATGGTTATCGTTGACCGCTTGATTCCACGCATTGCTTTTCACAGCCCGGAACTTCCCGATTCCGTCTCCGAGATCGTCGATTTCATAAAAACGCACAGGCAGGCGAAGCCAACTGTTTTTACGATAGATTATGACGGCGGCGATCCCGATCTCATCCGGAAGGGGTCTGGGCTTAGGAGCTATTTCTGTGAAGCGGGGATACCCGCGTTTCCTTCTTTTGAAAGGGCCATCGGCGCTCTCGCCCGTTTTCAGAAATATTACGGCCGTTTCGCGGAAAGGGTAAGGACTGAAGGCTGAAGGTTGAAGGCTGAAGACCGAAGGCTGAAGGTTGAAGGTTGAAGGCTGAAGGCTGAAGGTTGATAATAATAATATATCACAAGGAGGTGTTATCATGGTTTCTTTTCACGATGTTTTATTGGAAATGAAGGAAAAAATAGCAATCGTCACGCTCAATCGCCCGAAGGCAAGAAATGCATTCAACCGGGGAATCCTCCAGGGATTGTATGAGGCCGCAAACCATATCCTGACCGAACCGTCAATCGACGTGGTGATCCTCACCGGCTCAGGCGACCAGGCCTTTTGCGCCGGCATAGACCTGAAAATGATTTCGGCAGGGGAAGATATGACAGGCGGCGCCAAACGGCATGACAGCTTCGGACACATTCAGATCTACAGAGACTGTTTTACAGCCTATGAGAAGCTTCCCGTCCCGGTTATCGCAGCCATTAACGGGTTTTGTTTTGGCGCAGGTTTGGAACTGGCTCTCGGTTGTGATATTCGATTGGCAGATGAAACGGCATTATTCTCAATCCCCGAGGTTCAACTTGGGATTATTCCTGACGGAGGCGGGACACAGCGGCTTCCCAAAATCGTGGGAGTCGGAAAAGCCAAAGAGCTGATCTACACCGGACGGAGAATTGATGCTCAGGAAGCGCTGCGGATCGGCTTGGTGGAACATGTTTACCCCAAGGCACAGTTGATGGAAGAGGCCATGAAGATGGCGCAGGAAATATCGGATAATGGTTCACCTGTGATAGGCTGCAAAAGATCAATTAACATCGCCGTGAATTACCCTGCTGACGTGGGGCTCCTGTTTGAGTCATCCACGCAACAG
>CAIVDK010000253.1 GCA_903904655.1 uncultured delta proteobacterium
ATTAAGTGTTGTTTCCCTGATAACAAAGGTCGCGACAGATTCCTTGTATTTCTGGCCATCGGCAACGAGTTGCGTGACAATTGTCAAAAAATTTTACTTACCCTCCATGATCAAAAACATTCTGCACTGCTCGCAGTCAAATTCAAGACGATATGTATAATGAGCATCCCGAAGCCGGAGAGGCTCTTTAATTTTTTGACCCGAGCGCTGTTCCTTGGGGCACAGATCCAATTGATGCCGGATGCAGTAGCGGGTGGTCATGAGTGGTTTTCCCGTTGTTTCGGCAAGGGCTTCAAAGGCAGGCTCTGTGACTTCCGCACCATGGCGTTTATAGAAAAACCTTGCATGGGCGTTGAAAACATTGGCGTGAAAGTCGAGCTTTTTTTCCGGGTACGGGGCATCGTTGGGCGTAAACTCAATGCTTTGGCTGGGGTATGCTCCAAACCTGATTTGAGTGAGCGCCTCCAGAACATCTCGCCTAATGCCGTTTAGCAGGCTTGCGGGAAGAAAGCCAGGCTGCTGAGGTTGAATAGTCAAACTTGACACCTTGTAGGGAGTAAGGCCTGTGCTAGTCAGGTGTTTCTCAATCTGCTCCCTCGCTCTGGCCGGATCGCGGGGAGGTTCAAACAAAATATCCTTGACCCCCTCGGCCTCATTGCCATCAACGTCTCGCACCGTCAGACGAATTAAAGTATCCTCCTGCACAAAATCGATTTCCACGGCTATGCGGCGCTTAGCTGATGCTTTATTGAGAATCCGGGTTAAGGCCATGTCATGGTTGCGATAGAGGGGGGTGCCGGTCGAAAGCCCATTCATACTGTTAGGGTAGATTTTTTCTTTATCCACCCGGTCGACACGAAATCCGGCCAAATCGTTTTTCTTTGTGAAAAAGCAAAGCCCGTCACCGTTTTGCAGATCACTACGGGCTATGCGAAAATAATCTGTACCCGCTTCGCTTATTTCACCTAAATATTGCCCTATGGCTTTCTGCGTGTCAATGGAGGCAACCTTTTCGCCTCGGCCCGCAATAAAGTATTGGGTATAGCCGCGGTTGAATGTCCTTTCCGGGTCAGGCGTAAAGGTGAGTGAGCTTGCACCGGAACTGCTCTCGCGGTAATCGGCATGCCCGCTGATAAATCGGTCGATGGCCTGCCGGTAGGCGGCCGTTACATTCTTTACATACTCAATGCCCTTGTATCTTCCTTCGATTTTAAATGAGGTAACGCCTGCCGCAATCAGCTCCGGTATCCTGTTCATCAGATTCAGGTCTTTAAGGGAGAGTAGATATTTGTTTTTTTGGATAACGTTTCCGTCGCCATCAATCAAGTTGTAATGAGACCTGCATGGCTGGGCGCAGACACCTCGATTGCCACTCCGGCCCGCCACGGCCTGACTCATGTAACATTGCCCACTGTAAGAAACGCACAATGCCCCGTGTACAAAGGCTTCCAGCTCTATACTGCTTGTTTGATGGCGAATATCGGCAATCTCGGAAAGGGTTAGCTCTCTGGCCAGGATCACCCGTTTAAATCCCACGGCCTCCAGGAACTTGACCTTCTCGGCAGTGTTGTTGTGCATCTGAGTGCTGGCAATAAGAGGAATCGGGGGGAGAGGAAGCTCCAGCAAGCCTACATCCTGGATAATCAGAGCATCGGCGCCCAACTGATAGATTTCCCGAATGATATCGATGGACTCGGCAAGCTCCCGATCTGTCAGGATAGTATTGAGCGCCACATAGACTTTGGCGTAATAAAGATGCGCATGCCTGACCAGGCGGGTAATGTCGGAAACGCTCACCCCAGCGTCGGCCCTGGCGGAAAATTTTGGCGCGCCGATATACACGGCATCCGCGCCGTGATCGATAGCGGCAATCCCAATATCAGCGCTGCCTGCCGGTGATAAAAGTTCCAGTGATGTGGGCATTTGCTTCTCCTGAAATACTTTCCTCTTTAAGCTTCCCCGCCTTTGGGAAACATACATTTTGTCATTACGAGACGCCTCTCAGGCGTCGTGGTAATCTCATATGTTCGGCAACTTATGAGATTGCTTCGGTCGATACTCTCCCTCGCAATGACAGCAAGTGTGTTTCTTTCCTAAATAATCCCTTCAGCGGTCTTTTGGATAAATTCTTCCATGATTCTTTTAGCCTCATCCATAGAAGAGTATTCAGCTGCCTGTATTCCGGGACTGCCACCAATCATGGCGGAAAGCGGCCTCCCCGCTATGATACGATAGAGGCACAATACGGGCTTCTCTAATACCGTGGCCCATCCCAGTTCATAACCCACACCAAGGGAGGGCGTCGTAACTTCAGCTATCACAAGATCACAGGCTGTAAGCCAGGCCATGTCCCGGTCATGGATATACCGGTTATCTGGTCCGCATGCCACCTTCAGG
>CAIVDK010000254.1 GCA_903904655.1 uncultured delta proteobacterium
ATTTTCCAGAAGCTTTGCCGCTTCGGCCACTTTGGTGGAGGATACGGGAACGGTTCGCTCAACAATGCAGTTGTAAAGGGCCGTTGCCGCCTTCAGACAGCCTTCCGTATAGCCGCCTACTACCTTGGGTATGGTCCTGACGCTGAAATCCCGATTATTGGGGTCTTCACGTTCAGGGGAAAAAGCAAGATGGAAATCAATACCCGCCTTTAAACCTGTTTTCTCCAGGATTTTGCGCATATCGCCATCTGTTGTCCCCGGATAGGTGGTGGATTCCAGAATGATTAGCTGGCCCTTCTGTAAATTGTCGGCGATGGTTTGCGTGGTGTTGAAAACATACTGCATGTCGGGTTCGCGGTTCCTGTTAAGCGGTGTGGGAACGCAAATGATGATGCAGTCCATTTCTCGAAGCAACGAAAAATCAGAAGAGGCTTTGAAAAGTTTTGAGTTTTGAGTTAACTTCAAAAAACCCTGACCGTGGATGGTGGATGGTGGTTGATGGATAGTTGATGGTGAATGGTGGATATGCGATGCGTCGGCTGTGGGCGATGGGCTATGGGCAACCACCCCCTGCACCCCCGCCAGCGGGGGACATGAGTGATGTATGAAAGGGGCGAAAGACGATGGGTCGATATGTTTGATGTAGCTTTTCCCCTGCTTGAGCATAGTTACTTTTTCGGTATCCACGTCAAAGCCTGTGACGTGAAACCCAGCCCGGCAGAATTCGATAACGAGTGGCAGGCCGACATAACCAAGACCAATAACCGCGATTTGTGCCGTTTTGTCGGTTATTTTATTAATGAGAGACATGTTTTCCATTTCGTTTATATGAAAATCCCCCTTTAAGAGACTGTGTCGTAATTATAATGATTGTATCTGAGGAATCTTAATACCTTGAATTTAGTAAAAACAAGATTTCTCGCTTTGCTTCGAAATGACAATATTGTAAAGGTATTACGGTAACACTACACTAGCGTCATTTCCTTTGTCGTCTCATCCGTTTTTTCTGTTGTCATCTCGAAGGTCATCCCTGTTGTCATTCCGACCCTCATCCCTGTTGTCATCTCGACCGCAGGGAGAGATCTCAAACCACCCATCACTCAGATCCTTCCACTCAGGATTAACGGCGACAACCAGATTGTTCTTCTTCTCTCGTCGCCATTTTTTGATTTCCTTCTCCCTTGCTATCGCGGTGTGGACATCGCTTGTTTCCTCGAAATAGACCAGTTTGTTCACGTTGTACTTTTCCGTAAAACCGAGAATCATCTTAGTTTTGTGCTCATAGAGACGCCGCTCAAGATCGTTGGTTACACCCACGTACATGACCTTATCATTCTTGTTCGTCAATAGGTAAACGTAGTACAGTTTCTCCCCAGGCATGAGATTTCTCCCTTCGGTCGAAATGACATGAAAGGTTGAGACCTTTGAATTTTGTCATAACCTAAAGGTCACGCGTTTCGAGAAGCGGTAGCGACGAGAAATCTTAACGATTTCAGACTAGTAAGATTTCTCCCTTCGGTCGAAATGACATGAATCGGTCGAAATGACATGAAAGGTTTGACATGAAAATGAGCTGAGTAAAAACTCTATGCCGGTCAACCGGCATTCGCATACATTTGATATTATTTGTTAATTAACGAAACACAAAAAGTTTTACGTATTAAATTTTAGGTTTTAGGTAAGGCGCTGTCTCTCATTTTCTTACCTCCATTTACTTAGGCCAGGGAACTCAAAGCAAGTGCTGTGTGCTGAGGACTGAAACACAAGTGCATAAAAGTGCTGCGTGCTGAGGACTGAGTGCTGAGGAAAAGCAAGGTCTGAGGAAAACAAATTAGTTTTAGGGTTCTTTGACTCTGTAGACATGGGTAGATGTAAAATCCCGTCTGCCATGAATGATCCCGATGATGTATACCTTCTCCGATTTGATCTCGTAGAGAATCCGCTATGAATACACGAAAATTTCCCGTATGTTTTCATCGTCTATCTACGGCGCCTTCCTGCCGCTCCTTGGGTATTCTTCCAGGATGTTTGTTGTATCCATGATATCCTGGACCACTTTTTTCGCGTAATACTTGGAGTCGGACGCAATAAAGTCGTGAATCGCCCTCAAATCGGACTTTGCAGGGTCGGCCCAGATTACCATGATTCGATTTCCCGCTTCAGATCTTCCGCGGATATCGTCTCGCCCTTTCCAACGGCTTCCCTTCCTTTCATAACCTTATCTATCACATAGAGCCTGTACATAATCGTATCTACATCGGCTGTCTCCGGAAGTTGTGTGATCGCAGTCAATGCTTCCTGCTTCAAGGTATTCATTTTTTAACCTCCTTTAAAAACAAGTGCTGAGTAGGAACAAGTGCTGAGGACTGAGTGCTGGGTGAAAGAAATGCAATGTTTAGGCTTTATATCACCACAATCATGGTGTGCCCCATGGATTAACCAGTACTAATTCTGCAATTCCACTGAAATCCTTCATGTTACGAGTCGCCAGGCAAAGATGGTTGGACAGTGTGATAGCTGCAATCTGCGCATCCTCCGTGCTAATAGGCTGCCCGGCACGTGTTCTTGCTGCCACCAGTTCTGCATAAATTTCCGCAGACTGTTCATCAAATGGTAGGCAACGCCCCGAAAATTCTTTCGAAAACATTTCAGCAGCGGCATCCGCCAATCCGGTTTGACGTTTACCTGGCGGAAGTAGCGAAATACCTAACAGGATTTCAGCTTGTGTAACAGCAGAAGTGTAATACCCAGCTTCATTGTTTAAATCAAACCACGCTAATACCTGAACATCCGGTTGAGGGCGCATTAACTCGGACAAAACGTTTGTATCCAACAATATTGCTTGTGCCATCAGCGATCCCACTGGGGAGGCATACGCGATAACTGGCGTGTAGGAATGGGCAATCCTTCCCCCTCTAAGTTTGCGAAACGCTGGTGAATACGTTGTGCGATATTCTCAGCTTGCCTCCCCGGCGTTTTTCTTTGTCTTAAAAATTCGGCAAAGTCCAATAGTTCTTCCAGCAGCGGTGCCGGCAGTTCTTTGGTCACCTTATAAAATCTTTCTGCTATCGTCATGATTACACCTCTCTTCTTGTGGTTCGGGGGTCTTGCTTAAAAACAAGTGCTGAGTAAAACATAGTGCTGAGTGCTTAAAACAAGTGCTGAGGACTGAGTAAAACATTGGGCTTAGGGCTTCATACTTGATGATCATTGCTATTTACTCAGTCCTCAGCACTTTGAACTCAGTCCTTTTTTTTAGGGATGCTCGGAGGCCGCCGATTATTCTGCCGGTCTCTACGGCCATCGCGTGTATGCTGTCAAATTCAGTTTTGGATATGTAACCTATGTCTAATGCAACATATAGCTGTGATCGGACTTCCGCGCACGAACCTTTTGCTATGACCAGAAACTGGTGAAATTCAGCTCTGCCTGCTCGTTCAAATCCTTCGGCTATATTGGACATTATTGAAACAGCCGCCCGTTGAATCTGATCTCTTAATCCAAAATCTCTGCTGAATTCCTTTCCATTTGTCACTTTATAGATAGCCGTCACCAATTCTCTCGACTTCTGCCAGGTAATTAACTCTTCAAATTTACTGATCATTTAAAACAAAGTGCTGAGTAAAACATAGTGCTGAGTGCTGAGGACTGAGGAAAACATAGGGCTTAGGGCTTCATATTTGATGATCATTGCTTTTACTCAGTCCTCAGCACTTTGAACTCATAGTTTCGGGGGTCAGGTCTTTGCGGCACTCTTTTGCCGGTCGGCGCCCACGATTTACATCCAGTTATCAAGTTTTAACCCTTTAATACGCTTGAAATGTTTCGTATTGTTCGTCACCATCGTCAACCTATGGACAAGTGCGCAAGCGGCAATAAACATATCTGCGTCATCGATGATCAGCCCATCGTTTTCAAGCGAGGCCTTCAGTTTCCCGAATGCCTCGCTAATCGCATCATCCGATTCGATGACGTTGATGCGATCGGTGAGCTTTCGCATCATGGTGAGATTTTCGTCAACCCGTTCAGACTTATAGGCTCCATAGTACAGTTCACTGACAGTAATGAAGGACACGAAAATGTTATCAATTCCGCCAGACAAGATCTTATGCTCGATATGTTCGTTTCCCTTCAGCCAATAGATGCAGATGTCGGTGTCCAAGATGTACTTCACCGTTCGACCTTTCTTCTGCCATATCCGCTGCGGTGAGCGGTAATATCCGCAATGATCTCATCTGCCGGACGATTGTCTTTCCAGACGCCGCAGAAGCCTGTTCTTTCGGTATCGGCGGCAGACTTGCGCCCAGCACGCCCGGCAACACTCTTGACGCCTTCTTTCAATGACCGCAACATCTTGATCGCCTGCGGCAGAACCGGCGGTGGCAGAGTTCTAATCTCTTTAAGAATGATTTCTTCGTATTTAGTTTGTGTTCTCATATGCTTACCTCACTTTTTGGGTCAGTCACATTGGGGGTCTTTAAATTTAGCGTTTTGCAATAAAACATAGTGCTGAGGACTGAGTGCAAAACAAGGAAGCCTTTGCATAATGCTTGATCATGTCATTTCGAGGAGCAAAGCGACGAGAAATCTTTATTGAATATTAATGCCTTATAAGATTTCTCCCTTCGGTCGAAACGCGTGACCTGAAAGGTTATGACAATTTCCCTGCTGGTTCAATCATGCTGATTGAACCAGCAAAAGGCTGATGGGGCTACTGTAGGGCGCGGTCCCTATAACAAAGTTTTAAGTTTTAAGTTTTAGGTTTTAGGTTTTAAGGACTGTTCGGGGATAACCTAATAACCTGATATGGTTGTTAAATGTCAAGTGGAAAAGGGTGTATCCTGTCCACCTATTTTGTGTGGCTATGCTGTTCCCTATATTCCAGGGCATATGTCGGATCAGAACCTTGGGTAGC
>CAIVDK010000255.1 GCA_903904655.1 uncultured delta proteobacterium
CCGACTTTCGCTGGCGATTTATTCGGTCTGCTTGCGGAGTTCACTTTTGTTGTCAGACGTGAATTTGTTCCTTTGTTGGCATTATCCCGAAATAGTGGCACGAAACTCGCTTAATTTCATATAAATACTTGACATTATTCGATATTTATGATAATTACTGTCCCAGAAAATAACACCTGGGAGGTGAATATGAAGCCGGTGGAATTTATCATTAAAGAGGGTGATGAGCATTTGACCAGTCACTCGGGACTGGCCTTGGTCGGGGCGCTGATGGGCCGAACTGAATTGGGATCGCGGGTAAGCGGCGTGACGCTGCCGGGATGCCAGGAGCCCAAGATAGTCCACGGCGATATTGCGAAATCGATGATCGGATTGTTGTGTCTGGCAAAGCCCGACTACGAAGCTATCGAACAATTTCGAGAAGTTCCGTTTTTTCGCCACAGTCTGGGTATTGATCAATGTCCTGCCAGTTCGACCCTCAGACAGCGGCTGGATGTAATGGACGGGGCATTTGATCAGATTGTCAAGGAAGAGTCGGCGCGATTGATTCACAAAACGGCCCCAGTCATTGGAACGGTATCCACTTGCAAGGGTGGGTTGGCGCCCCTGGACATCGACGTTAGTCCCTTCGATAATTCCAAGACGCAAAAGGAAGGAGTATCGAGGACATACAAGGGTGTTGACGGATATGCCCCGATTTTTGCTTACCTTGGCCAAGAAGGATACCAGGTCAATGTCGAGTTGCGTGAGGGGAGCCAGCATTCCCAGAAGGAAACGCCGTCGTTTCTGAGAGAATCGATCCGGTATGCGAAGATGATCACGGACAAGAGGATTCTGGTTCGCCTGGATGCGGGGAACGACAGCTTGGATAACATCGGGATTTGCACAGAAGAAGGAGCTGACTGGCTGATCAAGCGCAACCTCCGTAGGGAGAACATTCAGGAGTGGCTTAAAATTGCTCAGGAAAAAGGGATAAAGGCAGCATCCCGCGATGGGAAATCCGTCTGGCGCGGGGAGACGCACCGCACTCTGGATGGTTTCGCCGCACCCCTGCGGATTGTCTTCGATGTGACCGAGCGGACGATAAAAGATGGTCAGTGGCTGCTGGTTCCAGAGGTTGAAGTTGATACCTATTGGACTTCTCTTACGGACGATCCCTACCAAGTGATCTTGTTGTACCATGACCACGGGACCTGCGAACAGTTTCATTCGGAAATCAAGTCGGATATGGATCTTGAGAGACTGCCGAGTGAGCATTTTTCCACCAATTCCGGCATCATGGTCCTGGCCCTGATGGCCTACAATCTGTTGCGTCTCTGCGGACAGGAGAGTCTCCGGGAGGACAATGGCAATCTGGAAAACCGGGCGCTTCATCGGAAGAAGGCGCAACGCCGCCGCCTGCGCACGGTGATGCAGGATCTCATTTACATGGCTGCCCGGATTTCGTTCCATGCACGACGGCTGTATATGTCTTTCGGGCGTCACAATCCCTGGACCATTGTTTGGCAAAATCTTTACCGGGGGTTCATGATCCCCGTTAC
>CAIVDK010000256.1 GCA_903904655.1 uncultured delta proteobacterium
AAGGCCCACAGCCTGTATTTACAAGAACTATGCCACCAGGCAAGATAAAAACAGTGACTGTAATATACTGAATTGATAAAGTAATACTGAAGGAAAGGTGGTGCGCTCAGCGCTCTCGGAAGGGATTAGGGAACAGTAACCATGGAATCATTTCCTGCGATGTAGGGAAGAACTGCCCTGTCAGCGGGATCTTTAATGATTTACAACTGAAATGTGGAAGAGATGAAATAATCCAGAAAACAACATTACGGGAAGCTCCCTTATAAAAACATTGACACATTATATCGATCTCCCTATAATCACGCCGCATTAAGACGGGAATTTATGAAATATTGAAAGGAAGGGATGTTACATGAAAAAAATCATACTGTTGTGTTGCTTGTTTTGTCTTCTGTCCCTGGTGATTTTCGGTTGCAGCAAAAAAGAAGAAGCCTCCGTGATCCAGGTGGCCGTGTGTCCGACGTCGCCACCGAATATGTTCGAGGAAAACGGCAAGTACCAGGGTCTGGACCTGGAATTATTTGAAGGTTTCTGCAAGGCCCGGGGGCTTAAGTACAAGATCACCTCTTACGATTGGCAGGGCATGCTCGGAGCGGTTATTGGAAAACAGGCCGACGTGGCGTTTTCGGCAATTTCGATTACCGACAAACGGAAAGAGGTCATGGATTTTTCCAAACCGTATATGGATAATACCTGGAATCTGGTCAGTTTGAAGAGCAGGAATATCAAGATCAAAGACCTTGCCGAATTGAAGAAATTCACCATCGGCTACCCCCGTGGCATGGCCTACAGCGGATACATCAAGGACAAACTCGAACCGCAGGGCGTTTATAAGCTAAGCGATGTCAAGTTGTATCCGACCTACAACGAGGTTCTGGCCGACCTGAAAAACGGGAACCTTGATCTGGCTTTTGTGGAAGGCGGGGTCTCCCTGGTTTACAAGAAAAAAATGGACATTCAGGACAGCTACATTTTTACAGGGTTCGATGTCTTTGGTTTCGCTTTCTCCAAGGGGTCTCCTCTGCGCGATGACTTCGACCGTTATCTGACCGAACTGGGCCCGGAAAAAATCAAGGCCATCATCGACAAGTGGATGAAATAGAAGGGCGCAAACCGGACCAATGACATTCTGGAACATTCTTATGGCTCTGGCCAAAGGCGCGGGATATACGATCCTGGTGACGATAGCCAGTGTTTGTGCCGGCCTGGCCATAGGATTATTAATGGCTGTTTTGAGCAGATTGCAATGGAAGCCGCTCTCACTTTTCCTTGCCGCTTATCTCTATGTATTTCGCTCGATACCCGTTCTGGTTCTCCTCTTTATCGTCTTTTTCGGCCTGCCGAGCATGGGCATCCGGATTCCACCGTTCACGGCGATGGTGTTGACCCTGGGGCTCATTTCCGGAGCCTACCTCGCGGAAATATTCCGTGGCGCCATGTCCGCCGTTGACCGGGATGAAATCCTGGCTGCCGAAGCCATGGGAATGAGCCGGATGCAGAGCTTTCTCTATATCATTCTGCCGCAAATGTTCAGAATGTCCATCCCGGGCATGATCAATGAGTTTACCTCCATTTTGAAGTATACCCCTTTCGCCTATACCGTGGGGATACCCGAGATCATGAAAGAGGCCATGAGCCTTGCCGCCCTGACCTTGCGGGGGGTTGAAATCTATCTGGCTGTCGGGATTATCTACTTTGCCATCTACAAGTTGTTTGTGATGCTTTTTATGGTTTTCGAGAAAAAATTCCGGGTTCCCGGTTTGGCTCATGAGTGAGAAGGAATAACAATGGCCTTGCTTGAAGTTAAAAATCTTGTAAAGAAATTTGATGATAAGGATGTCCTCAAAGGGATCAACGTAGAGCTTAGTGAAGGTCAGTCCAAGGTGGTGATGGGCGGTTCGGGATGCGGGAAATCCACCATGCTTCGATGTCTGAATCTTCTCATCCAACCCACCTCAGGAGAAATTATCTTCAAAGGAGAAGACATTACCCGTCCGGGGGTGGACGTCCGCAAACTGCGCCAGGACATCGGATTTGTGTTTCAGCACTTTGCCCTCTACCGGCATCTGACGGTGCAGGACAACGTCACCTTGGGGCTTCGCAAGCTCAAGAAAATGTCAGCGAATGATGCCACTGAAAAAGCCTTATATGAGTTGGAACGGGTCGACATGGTCGAACATCGACACAAATATCCCGCGCAGCTTTCCGGCGGACAGAAGCAGCGGGTAGCCATTGTCCGGGCGCTGGCCATGGACCCTGCGGTGCTTTTTCTGGATGAACCGACTTCCGCCCTCGATCCGCAAATGACCAGGGAAGTGGTCACGGTCATCAACAAGCTCTTCCTGGACAACATCACCATGCTCTGCGTCACCCACGATCCCTTTCTGGCGAAATACATTTCGGACAGCATCGTTTTTTTGGATAAAGGGGTTGTTGTGGCGGAGGATATTGCCGAGCGGCTCTTTTATGATCATCCGGATCCACGCGTCAGGCATTTTTTCCTGAGCGTGATCGACCACAGGTGACCGGTATGGATGCTTTCATCAATGACCTGATCGCTTATTCGCCTCAGATAATGGCCGGCTTGAAAAATACGGTTCTCCTCATGGTCATTATGTCGGTCACCGGACTTATCGGCGGGGTCGCTGTTTTTTACCTGACCCTCAGCAGGGCGAATGCTGTGCGGACATGGGTGGAACGCTACATATCATTCTTTATCGGGACGCCTCTGCTTGTTCATCTTTTTCTGATGTATTACGGATTGCCCCAGCTCGGGGTTCATTTGTCGGCGTTCACCGTTTGCATCATCGGCTTTACCCTGAATGTTTCCGCCTATAACGCCCGGTACCTGATGACCGCTTATCACGGTTTGGACAAGACGGAACTGGAAGCCGCCCAGGCCCAGGGCTTTACGCCTCCTGAAATATTCCGTTTGATTATTCTGCCCCAGGTGATACGACTGTCCGTCCCATCATTGACCAACCAGGTCATCCAAAATCTGAAAGATACGTCCGTAGCCTTTCTCATTCAGTACCCGGATTTTTTTGCCCAGGTTCAGGAGATAGCGTCGACAAACTTCCAATTCTTCAAGGCTTATATGACAGCCGGACTGGTTTATCTGGTGCTGGTTTCGATCATTGTCCTCGCGGCGCGAAGACTGGAAAAGCGATTAATCCTGCCGGGTTTCCAGACATAAAGAGACGGCTTTGCACAACCACATAAAACCAACAATGTTGTGCCGCATGACAAGGCTTCCGCAGCGTGCGCCTCCGCCTGCAGGCATAGAGATCCCCTTGAGTATGGCCGCTTTACCGGTCAATATTATTTCATCTTCGAGTAGGCCGTTGGCGCAAGGATCGAGTTCTCGATACGGGCGATGATTTGACCGTTTTTCTCAGTTTCTGCCCGGGCAGCGAGCCACTCCGGATCGGTCGTAAAAGCACCCCATTTTTGTTCACGTTCGGCAAGGCTATTCCATTCCAGCATATACGTGAGTTTTTGGTTGCTGTTACCGATGAGCTCAGTCCAAAATCCCACCGAGTGAATGCCATGCTTATCCCACAGCCTGAGGGTCGTATTCTCGAAGCGTTTGTTGAGGTCCGGCAGACGGCCCGGCATGCAGTGGTAAATCCTGAGTTCGTACACCATTCTTCTTCTCCTTAAACCTTGTTTGCGTTGACGTTGGGATAGAAACCAGTATGCGCTTCCTATATGACATTTAAACAAAAGATCGCCAAATACGTTTAAATCAGAAGGTCGATCTTTGCACTCAAACCAGCCTGTATTTTATCTTGTTATTTTGGCTTACGCGACGAACCTTGCCTGTGACTTCCAGATGCCTGACATGCGCCAGAGCTTCCCCGAAGGCAAACCACTTCTGCATCGGCGGAAACTCTTCCCAGGTCTTAGCCGTTATGTCCCATTTTATATGGGGAACTATCTGAAGGACATTCTTTTCCCCGTCGCCGAAAGCCGTTAACACTTCATTCAATCGGGCGCTGTGGTGCTCCTGCAACTCCTTGACTCTTCTTTGCAGGTCATGCACCAGGCGGCGGTGTCCCGGCAGCACCAGTTTCACGTCAAGGGCGTTGACTTTTTCAAGACTAGCCAGGTATTGTCCGAGGGCGTCTTCCATCTGCATCCAGTAGGCGATATTGGGAGTTATATCAAATAGAATATGATCGCCGGCAACCAGTATCTTATTGTTTGCTTCATATAGACTCATATGACCTGGCGAATGCCCCGGGGTAGCCACGCATCTGAAGTGAAAATCCCCTATATCTATCATGTCGCCTTCTTTAAGAATGGTAAAATCGATCTTTTGTCTTAATCCATCCCGATGCGCCGGATGAGTCTTCATAGACATCTGAGCGCCATCGGCAGTAAAACCATTGGCCACATAAACATCGACAATTTTTTGCCAATACTGGTTCCAATTGTCATGCACAGAACTTATCTGCCGTGATTCTTCCTCGTTGAAGTAGACTTTGGTGCTGCTCTGGGCGAGTGTGCCGGCGAGCCCTATGTGATCAACATGGAGGTGGGTAATAAAAATATCGGTCTTGTTCAGATCGACACCTAGCTTCTTCAGGCTGTCGTTCATTGC
>CAIVDK010000257.1 GCA_903904655.1 uncultured delta proteobacterium
ATTTTCCACCCCCTGCGCCCGCCAGCGGGGGACATTATACCGTTTTTCCTTGCCTATCAGCTATCGCCCCAGCCCATTACCGCTCACGCTTCACGACTTTTTCCCTACAAACCACTTTTCTTCCACACCGGCCGTCGGTGATGTATGAACTTGGACAGTAAATCCGGCGGTGGCCATAAAACCGGCCATTTCTTTTTCCTGACGGAAACGTTCCTGCATGCCCGTGATTTTTAAGCGGGTCGCTTCAATCCACCTCTTCCACGGAACCTTTCTTGCCGAAGGAACGGTCGCACGAATGAGCAGCGTACCGCCTGTTTCCAGTTTATCGTAAATCCTCTGCAAAACAAGCTGTAATTCTTCATCGGTAATCAGATGCAGCATGTCCAGAATCATCACATAATCCACAGGGTCGTCGACTTCCGGCAGATCAGGAGCAAGACCCACCTGCACCTGGCCGCGCTCACCGATAGCACGATTGGCAATCAGAACCCTTTCTTCATCCGGCTCCAGGCCGAACACTTTTGCCTCAGGATAAATTTCCAGAAGCCAGGTGGCCGGAACGCCGTAGCCGCAGCCGATATCAATAATCCGGCGGGGATTCTGAATATACCGATTCAATTCCTGAAACATCGGATCCATCATTATTTTAAACCGGGCAAAAATCCGCGGATATCCCGGCAGATGACGGTAGCGCAAGACCGTCCGGCGCAGGTGTTCTTGCGAACCAACCACCAATTCGCCCGTAGGAAACGCAAACGGAGTAAATATATTTTTCATCAACGACGGCAGGATACAATAAGTACCGATCAGGGAATAGCCAATGCCCAAAAGAGAGACAAGACCAATACTGCGCAACAGCGAATGACTGGCAAAAGCCAGCACGCCAAAGCCGATGAAGGTGGTTGCCGCAGACAGAAAAATCGACAACCTAATCGTATCCATCGCCTGATGATGCTCGTCGGGATAGCGCTGATACATGCAGACATAATAAATGGCATAGTCAACGCCCATGCCCATAATGACAATCCACAGCATGATACCGGGAATATCCAGCGGATGCCCGATCATCTTGAGCGTGCCCAATGTGGCGCAAAGCGCAAAGACAACCGGAGCCAAGACCGCAAAAGATAAACGCCAGTCCAGAAAAAAAAGAAATACCACCAGAACCAGACCGATGCTGACAATCAGGGCAATTTCGATGAATAATTCTTTTAGGAATTCGCCTAGTCTTTTATTGAATAAATCAGCGTCAAAGAGTTGGGCCAATCCTGTGGAGGAAAGCCCGCTAAAGAATTCTTCGGCATTATAATTTTTCCCGGCTGAAAACAGACTCAATTGCGTGTATCCCCGGGTGGTTTTGGTGATGCCCAGCAATTCAAAATATTGTTCAGGTATTGCGAAAACGCCCGGCTTGCCTTCATGACTGATTTTCCAGAAGGGCTCAAAAGCATCGGGCGTAAAACCATTTTCCCGCGCCGCCGCATCAAGGTTGCATTTCAAAGCCGCCACACGGTCTTCGTTCCAGAAACTCCGCCAGGCTGCATAATTGCTTTGCGCCGATGTCGAAGACGGGAATAAAACGGAAGGCAGAAATACCGGGGCAAGTCTTTCTTTCTCCACATCAGCGGCTAACTTCGTCATCAACCACTCATTTTTATTCTGCAATTCTCCAATGCTTGACGATTCCAATAAAACGTAACATTTACCGGACAGATTTCCCCAGGTTTCCTGCATTATTTTTTCAGCATGCATCGTATCCTTGCTTAAGGAATTCATCGCCTGAAGATCGACATTAAAAACCGGCTTGGCAAAAAACAGCATGATCAAAGCAAAGATAACGGCGGCGGCTATCTTCCATTTTGCTGGGGCCGCAGTTTTATTCACCGCAGTCTGCAACAAGCGGTTGGTCCGACGCTTGGAAGGCGACATGGCCGGAAATATTTTTGGAAAAACAAAATGGACAAAAAGCAGGGCAAAGGCCACGCCCAGAGCTGAAAAAACGCCGATTTCAGCCAGAATTCTAAAGTCGCTGATTAAAAGCAACAGAAACGCGCCTACGGTGGTCAGCACCGCCAACAATTCCGCCGACCAAACTTCTCGCGCCACCTGCTTTCCATGGGTCGTATGGGGCTGGTCCAGAAACAGAAGATAAGTCAGACCCAAATCAACGGTGAAAGCCATGATCGCGCCGCCGAAACCCACTGCCAGCATGGACATGGACGTAAATAAAAAAGAGCAGACAAACAACGCGGCAATCGCCCCCACGGTGGAGGGCAACAGCGCCAGCAGGCCGATAAGCGGACGGGGGAAAGCAAAAAGAAGCAAGAGCGCGATTCCCAGCGTCGTCAGAATAATGGCCAGCCGCATGTCGCGTTTGGCAATGGTTTCGTTATCCAGCGCCGCGCGATAAGCGCCCACCGATGTCAGAATATATTTATTTTTCAACTCCGGATTGGCCGCAAGTTCCCGTTGGCTTTCTTCAAGAAGTTTTTTGATCTGGGCCGCCTTGGACGTGTCCGTTCCCGAACCGGCAATGCGGGCAATGATCAGTGCGTGCCGGCTGTCAGCAGAAAGAAGTTGCCCCGAATAATACTGAGCTTTATTTGCCGGGAGAAGAGCAGACATCTGTCCCAGAATAACGCCTGCAAAACCCAGCGGGTCTTTGGACATCATGTCGGATCGGCCGATGCCTTCGAGTTGTTCCAGGCTCTGCCGGTTTTGCGCCATCGCTTCGATAATTTTTGCAGGCGTGAGAAGCGGCTGAATTCTTTTCTCCAAATCCGACGCGCTCAAAAGCGACGGCAGATTGTCGGTGACATGCGCGATTAGTTCCGGGACATGCTTGGCTTCATCACTGACACCAACTTTGCTAAACAAACCGCTCTTATTCAATTTGTCTGTAAGAATAGAAGCCGCACGGACCAGCGTATCTCGATCAGCGGATGGCTGTTCCAGATCAATAAATAGTTTGTCCTGGATGGGTAGATGGCTGATGACCTGACGGGCGGAATTCAGCACCGGATCGCTTTGCGGCATGGATTCCAGAATGTCGGTTTCAATTTTTAAGTGGTTGGTTTCCCAGACAAAGAGCAGCCCAACTATCAAAGCAGCAATAATAACAATCGGCCATTTTATGGAGTGTTTTTCTGATGACATGTAAGGCCTTCAATTAAAACCATTATAAATACAAACTGCAACTTTAAGCTCAGTGCCTGCAGAATATCCGGGTAAAAATAAGACGGGTAAACGTTTTGGAGTTGCGCACAAAATCAACAAACGGACGGAAATGGGAAATTCTTGAACCATCAAGATTATAAAACACGCGTATCGGCGCTTCCAGCACCGGTATGCCTTTTCTTTTGGCCTGCACCAGAATTTCCACCTCGAATTGAAAACGCCGCGCCCGCGTATTGAGGCTCAAGACTTCCGGCAACGGATAAATTCTCATACCGCTTTGGGAATCCGAAAGCTTTGGTCCGCCGGATATCCAAACCCAGAAATTGGAAAATTTCCGGCCAAACCGGCTGGTCCATGGAATATGAGCGCCAAGGCTCGCGGTCATGCCTTCGCGCGCCCCGACAACGATGGGACGCTTTTTTGCGGGGATAGCGTCAATCAACGTCAAAGCGTCTTCAGGATAGTGCTGTCCGTCCGCATCGAGCGTAATGGCATAATCAGCCACATGGGACGCGGCCATAAAACCGGTCAAAATCGCCGCGCCCTTGCCTTCATTTTTCGAATGATGCAAGAGAGTGATTCCTTTGATTTGGGCGAGACGCTGAGGCGTTTCATCGGTCGATCCGTCATCCACAACAAAGACGGGATAGTTCAAAGCCAGCGCCTGTTTGGCCACCTGCGCCACAGTCGCAGCATGATTGTAAACCGGAATAATAAAAGCAAAGCGGGTGGCATTTCTCGTCGTTCGTACCTCGTCGTTCGTATCTCGTATTTCCATACTCATGCGCACTGTTCTCTGATTCTATCGCCTACATTTTTAAGAAGGCCACGCCCCACGTCCCCGGGCCGAAATGCGCGCCGGATGTCAAAGAAATGGGCTGCAAGATAATTTCCGCCTGCGGATAGAGTCCGCAAACTTTTTCTCGAATTTCAGACACCTGTTCGACATTGTCCGAATATTCCAGCATGATCAGCGCGCGAGAGTCTTTATTGAGCGTCGCCGCCAGCTTTTCTTGCGCCATCGTGATCTGGTCTTTGCGGTTTCTCACCACACCGACTTTCTTGGCACCTTCCGGCTGCGGCGAAATCACCGGTTTCATTTTTAGCATATCACCGAAAAAAGCGCTGGTTTTGGAAAGCCTGCCGCCGGCGGCCAGATATTGCAGCTTTTCCAAGAAAACGTACTCTTCACAGGTTTCTACGGCTTTTTGAGCAAACGCATAAGCTTTTTCCATATCTCCTGTTTTCGCCAGATAGCTGACTGTTGACAGAACAATCGTTCCCAGCCTGCCCGAGGCAGCGCCCGTATCGACCACCAGCAAACGGTTTTGCGAATCATGCGCCTTTTTCCAATCGAGGGCCACATGATAGTTGCCGGTATAAATGGAACCGACACACAAATACAGAACTTTCTCAAACCGCGCCAGCGAGGCTTCGTAATACTGATGTCTTTCAAAAACGGAGGATTGCGACGTGGATACCTTCATCCCCGCACGCATGGCGCTGTAAAGTTCATCGGGATGAAAAAAGGTCTCCGGCAGAGATTTTTCACCGATATTGAGATAACTATTCAAAAGGGTAAATCCGTATTTTTTGGCATCCTGACGCGTCAGCGAACCGGCAGCATCGGTCATGACATGCAGCTTGGAATCGGCGGGCGCGTTCATAAACTCATTAATCTGTGCTGCCAGATTATCTTCTTCCCAATGGACCACGCTGCCCAGCGCCGCCATTTGAGCTTTAATTTTTTCCTTGTCGCCCGTATGCAGGTGAATTTTATAAAGATCGCCTTCATTGATGATAACAGCGCTTTCCTGCTGGCGTGCAATTTTTGTCAGATCATCGGGGAATGACGTATTTGTTTTAACCACAAAGTCAACACAGTAGCCGGCCCCTGAAATTTCCTTAAAGGCCGATGAAATCATGAGACGGTCTCGAAATACGTCCGTCACGGGACGATAATGATGGGTAGAGCCGGCCAGGGTATAGAAAAAACCCTCGAAAAAAATATACATACCCAGAGCCCCTGCATCAACAACGCCTGCCTCCTTTAATTTCGGTAATAGGTCATGCGTCTCGTGCACGGCCTGTTCCAGGCGTAAAATGATCTGATCCGCGCTTTTTTGATCTGGTGTAAAAACCCTGCCGGCAGAGGATTTCCTCCAAGGCATCAAAGACGGAAAGCATGGTTCCCCGACGAGGATCACTCACCGCTTTCCAGGCCCTGGCATTTCCCTCTTGTGCGGCCGTTGTCAGATTGGCCAAGGAATCAACGGCATAAAATGTCGAAAAATAGCGGGACGCGATATTACCGGAATTGCCGCGTGCCGAAAGCAGAAGTTTTCTCACCACAGGGTCTGTGTCCCGATCAGGAACACGCAGCGGAGAAAGACTGATGGACAGATTCCTGCCTGTATCGCCATCCGCTATAGGAAACACATTAATCGCGTCGAGCAAATCCGACCAGGCCGTGACACGTTCCACACCGGCAACAAAAGATTTTTTCAGAAGATCATCCATCATTAAACTCCCAACCCATTTCGAATATCCTGCGGAATACTGAACAGGGTTTCCATTCCCGGCGTTTTGACCGCCACTTGTTCCGTGCGGCCGCGTGCGCAAACGCTGCCGTCCACCACTTTGCGAATTTCAAAGTCCACCACCAGTTTAATGTTGGCATCCACAAGGGTCGCCTTGATGATCACTTCATCGCGGTGGCGCAGCGGGAAAATGTGTTTGGTCGACGTCCGAATGATAGGGAAAATAATTTGTTCCCTTTCATAATAAGAGTAAAGATCGACGCGATAATGTTCAAAAAGCGCCGCGCGGGCGAGCTCAAAGTAATTCAGGTAATTGCCGTGCCAGACGATCTGCATGGGGTCCAGATCAAAAAAAGGCACGCTCATTTTCACTTCAAATGTTTTCTTTTCCATACCCATTATTTCATCCTGTAGAAATCTGTATATCGGAGTACCAAACACATCTTTTCGATATCCTCATC
>CAIVDK010000258.1 GCA_903904655.1 uncultured delta proteobacterium
ATTTTCCACCCCCTGCGCCCGCCAGCGGGGGACATTATACCGTTTTTCCTTGCCTATCAGCTATCGCCCCAGCCCATTACCGCTCACGCTTCACGACTTTTTCCCTACAAACCACTTTTCTTCCACACCGGCCGTCGGTGACGTATGAACCTGGACAGTAAATCCGGCTGTGGCCATAAAACCGGCCATTTCTTTCTCCTGACGGAAACGTTCCTGCATGCCCGTAATTTTCAAGCGGGTCGCTTCAATCCATCTCTTCCACGGAACCTTTCTTGTCGAAGGAACGGTCGCACGAATGAGCAGCGTGCCACCTGTTTCCAGCTTATCGTAAATCCGCTGCAAAACAAGTTGTAATTCTTCATCGGTAATCAGATGCAGCATGTCCAGCATGATAACATGATCAACCAAGCCATCAACTTGAGGCAAGTCGGGAGCAAGCCCGACCTGCACCTGGCCGCGCTCACCAATAGCACGATTGGCAATCAGAACCCTTTCTCCATCCGGCTCCAGGGCGAACACCTGCGCCTCAGGATAAATTTCCAGAAGCCAGGTGGCCGGAACGCCGTAGCCGCAGCCGATATCCATGATCCGGCGGGGATTCTGAACATACCGATTCAATTCCTGAAACATCGGGTCCATCATTATTTTAAACCGGGCAAAGATCCGCGGATATCCCGGCAGATGACGGTAGCGCAAGACCGTCCGGCGCAGATGTTCTTTGGAACCAACCGCAACTTCGCTTGTGGGAAACGCAAACGGCGTAAAGATGTTTTTCATCAATGACGGCAGGATAAAATAGGAGCCGATCAGGGAATAGCCGATACCCAAAAGAGAGACAAGACCAATACTGCGCAACAGCGAATGACTGGCAAAAGCCAGCACACCAAAGCCGATGAAGGTTGTTGCCGCAGATAGAAAAATTGACAACCTAACCGTATCCATCGCCGGATGATGCTCGTCGGGATAGCGCTGATACATGCAGACATAATAAATGGCATAGTCAACGCCCATGCCCATAATGACAATCCACAGCATAATGCCGGGAATATCCAGCGGATGGCCGATCATCTTGAGTGTGCCCAACGTGGCGCAAAGCGCAAAAACAACCGGGGTCAAAACCGCAAAAGACAAACGCCAGTCCAGAAAAAAAAGAAATATCACCAGAACCAGACCGATGCTGACAATCAGGGCAATTTCGATGAATAAATCTTTCAGGAATTCGCCCAGTCTTTTATTGAATAAATCAGCGTCAAAGAGCTGGGCCAATCCTGTGGAAGAAAGCCCGCTAAAGAATTCTTCGGCATTATAATTTTTCCCGGCAGAAAACAGACTCAATTGCGTGTATCCCCGGGTGGTTTTGGCGATGCCCAGCATTTCAAAATATTGTTCAGGTATCGCGAAAACGCCCGGATTGCTTTCATGAACAATTTTCCAGAAGGGTTCAAAAGCATCGGGCGCAAAACCATTTTCCTGCGCTGCCGCATCAAGGTTTCGTTTCAAGGCCGCCACGCGGTCTGGGTTCCAGAAATTTCGCCAGGCCGCAAAATTGCTTTGCGCCAATGGCGAAGACGGGAATAAAACGGAAGGCAGAAATACCGGGGCAAGTTTTTCCTTCTCCACATCAGCGGCCAGCTTCGCCATCAACCGCTCATTTTTTTTCTGCAATTCTCCAATGCTTGACGATTCTAATAAAACGTAACATTTGCCGGATAGATTTCCCCAGGTTTCCTGCATTATTTTTTCAGCATTCATCGTATCCTTGCTTAAGGAATTCATCGCCTGAAGATCGACATTAAAAATCGGCTTGGCAAAAAACAGCATGATCAAAGCAAAGATAACGGCGGCGGCTATCTTCCATTTTGCCGGGGCGGCAATTTTATTCACCGCAGTCTGCAAAAAGCGGTTGGTCCGACGTTTGGAAGGGGGCATGGCCGGAAATATTTTTGGAAAAATAAAATGGACAAAAAGCAGGGCAAAGGTCACGCCCAGCGCTGAAAAAACGCCGATTTCAGCCAGAATTCTAAAGTCGCTGATTAAAAGCAGCAGGAACGCGCCAACGGTTGTCAGCACCGCCAGCAATTCCGCCGACCAAACTTCTCGCGCCACCTGCTTTCCATGGGTCGTATGGGGCTGGTCCAGAAACAGAAGATAAGTCAGACCCAAATCGACGGTGAAAGCCATGATCGCGCCGCCGAAACCCACTGCCAGCATGGACATGGACGTAAACAAAAAAGAGCAGACAAACAACGAGGCAATCGCCCCCACGGTGGAGGGCAACAGCGCCAGCAGGCCGATAAGCGGACGGGGGAAAGCGAAAAGAAGCAAGAGCGCGATGCCCAGCGTCGTCAGAATAATGGCCAGTCGCATGTCGCGTTTGGCGATGGTTTCGTTATCCAGCGCCGCGCGGTATGCGCCCACCGGCGTCAGAATATATTGATCTTTTAAATCCGGATTGGCCGCAAGGTCGCGTTGGCCTTCTTCAAGAAGTTTTTTGATCTGGGCCGCCTTGGACGTATCCGTTCCCGAGCCGGCAATGCGGGCAATGATCAGTGCGTGCCGGCTGTCAGCAGAAAGAAGTTGCCCCGAATAAAACTGAGCTTTATTTGCCGGGAAAAGAGCAGACATTTGCCCCAGAATAACGCCTGCGAAACCCAGCGGGTCTTTGGACATCATGTCGGCCCGGCCAATGCCTGCGAGCTCACCCAGACTCTGCCGGTTTTGTGCCATCGCTTCGATAATTTTTGCAGGCGTGAGAAGCGGCTGAATTCTTTTCTCCAAATCCGGCGCGCTCAAAAGCGACGGCAGATTGTCGGTGACATGCGTGATCAGTTTCGGGACATGATTGGCTTCATCACTGACACCAACTTTGGTAAACAAACCGCTCTTGTTCAATTTGTCTGTAAGAATAGACGCCGCGCGGACCAGCTTATCTCGATCAGTGGATAGCTGTTCCAGATCAATAAATAGTTTGTCCTGGATGGGCAGATGGCTGATCACCTGGCGTGCCGACGCCAGCACCGGATCGTTGTGCGGCATGGATTCCAGAATATCCGTTTCAATTTTTAAGTGTTTGGCTTCCCAGAAAAAGAGCAGCCCAACCAACAAAGCAGCAATGATAACAATCGGCCATTTTATGGAGTGTTTTTCTGATGACATGTAAGGCCTTCAATTAAAACCATTATAAATACAAGCTGCAACGTTAAGCTCAGTGCCTGCAGAATATCCGGGTAAAAATCAGACGGGTAAACGTTTTGGAGTTGCGTACAAAATCAACAAACGGACGGAAATGGGAAATTCTTGAGCCGTCAAG
>CAIVDK010000259.1 GCA_903904655.1 uncultured delta proteobacterium
AAATGGAACAGATTCAAAATCTGAAAACTTTGGAAGCCTTGTGTTCGCTATGTATTTTTCGCCTCAACCGAGTATTGTCAAAGCCGAAATCAATCCGTGTGATTCCCGCCAGGGATTAACGCCAGCCAAATATATTTTCCAACATTTTCAATCTTTCAACAAGCATCAAAGATCATTGTTACAATTTTTTCGACAACAATTGCACCGGCTCCGTTCGGTTACGATTGTTTTTTGTGTCTTTACCCGGCGTGCTGGATTCGAGATTATCCAGCGCTGATCGAAGCGCAAGAAGTGGTTTCCGGGAATTTCGGGAACTTTTCATGATCGTTGTTATGGAAAAATTTTAGATCTATTCATAGAGGATGAAAAGGCATGTGGACTTATATTCAGAGTGTTGTCGTTTTTACTTTTGTGCTGGGTTCAATTTATCTTCTGATTGCCCTTGGTTTTTCTCTGATCTGCGGGGTGCTGCGGATTTTTCATCTCGGATACGCCTATATCTTTCCTCTCACGATTTACGGCACCTGGATGTTTATGTCGGCGCTCGATTGGCCGCTGATCCCCTCCATTTTAGGCATGGTCGTGGTTCAATTTATTGTCTCCATCCTCATTTACAAAGGCATGATTAAAAAATATCTCACAACCGAAGATGTTCTTCTGACGGCGCTGCTCCTGGTGGGGCTGATTGTTGAGCAGGCGTGCAATTATTTTTATCCGGTTCAGGCGGGTGTTTATCTGGAAACAACGCTGATGGCCGGCACGTTTCAATTTTGGGACGTGGTGGTGCCCAAGCAGCTGATGGTCGGCGCCGTGATCGCTCTCGCGCTAACCGGTGCGTTCGTTTTCTTCTTTGTTAAAACTAAAACCGGTATGGCCATCCGGGCTTTGTCTCAGGACATTTACTCGTCAAAAATTGTCGGCATCAATGTTGAAACGCTCTATATGTTTACGATGATGATCGTCCTTTTGCCCGTCATTATCGGGATGCTCATTGTCTCGCCGGTCTGGTCGATCGAACCGGGTATGGGCGGGATGTATATGGTTACCGCGATCCTCATCGCAGTTTTAGGCGGTTTGGGTAACATTAAAGGCACGATCATGGCCAGTTTTTTAATCGGATTTACCCACGCCATCGTCTGTTTTGTTATTGGAGAGCCGCGCTTCATGAATTTGTCGGCATTGATTCTTGTCATGGTTATTTTGGTTATTCGACCCCAAGGCTTAGCAAGGAGTGAGTCGTTATGGTAGAAATGGAATTAAAGAGAGACCGCATTGTTATCCGGCTTGGAACGAAAAAATGGGAATGGGTTCTGGAGCCGCGCTATTGGCGCAACACACTGATCTGGGTCGCCCTCCTTTTTATTGCCCCAACGGTATGCTACTTTGTCAGCCCCGGCCTGATCAATACGATGATTTCGGCCAATATCTACGCCGCCATTGCGATGCCCCTGGCGCTGATGACCATCGGTACGGGACGCATGAACTTCGGCCCTCAATTTTACATCGGCGTGGGAGGCTATACGGCTGCTCTACTCAGCATCGCTTACGGCTGGGGACCGCTGACCACCCTGCCGTTTGCCATTCTGATGACGATGATCGCGGCTTTTTTATTCAGCCCGCTGGTCATTATGGCGCGGGGTCTTTACTATGTCCTCCTGACGCTGCTATTGCCCTTGGTTTTCCTGGAAGTGACCTTCATCTATACCGATCTTTTCAAAGGCGATACCGGTCTCTTCGGCATCGTGCCGCTCCTGGACACCGGCAACGCCAAAAACAATTTTCTGATCATCGGTTATCTTTCCACGGTCATCATGTTTGCCTATTTGTGGGTTATCAACAAAGTGCTTAAGTCGCGCTACGGCTTGCTCATGGCGGCCATCAATGATGATGAGGACGTCGCCCATTCCATTGGCATCAATATTAACAAGGTTAAAATTATCGCGTTTGTTGCCGCCTCGACCATGGTCGGTATCATGGGATGGTTTTACGCCCATTACTTCAGTTCGTTTGCCGGTATTACTTATCTGCCGCTGACGTTTATGCTGAAGATTCTGCTGGTGCTGATGATCGGCGGGCGCGCCCAGATTTTCGGCTGCGTGGTCGGCGGCTATTTTGTCTCTTTCCTGGAGATGCTGCTGATTCGATATATGGGGCCGATCCAGCCGGTGTTGTTCCCTATTATTCTGCTGGCTCTTTTGTTTGCTCTTCCGGAAGGTTTATTTGGCCTTTATCGAAAGCGCCGTTATCGCGAATATTTGCCAACCATTCATGTGCGGAGGTAACCATGACTCCATTAATTAAAGTGAGCAATCTGGTCAAGCGTTTCGGAGGGATCGTTGCGGTGAACGATGTCTCCTTTGAAATTCACAAAGGAGAAACGCTGGGATTTATCGGTCCTAACGGCGCTGGTAAATCCACAGTGGTCAATTGTCTGACGGGTTATCTTCCCGTTACGTCCGGTAAAATTGAAATGAACGGCGTGGATATCACGCATATGCAGCCTCATCAAAGAGCGTATATGGGGCTTGCCCGAACCTATCAGATTCCGCGTCCCTTCCCGGAATTGACCGCGCTGACCAGCGTTCTGGCCAGTTCCATTGCCGGCAAAAAAAGGGTCAATCAGAGTTTTCAGGACGCCATGTTCGATGCAACGCATTATCTGGAATTTGTCGGCCTCTTCAGCAAACGCAATATCCTGGCACGCGACCTGACCTTCTACGAACTGAGAATGCTGGAACTGGCGCGCGCTCTGGCTACCACGCCCCAGCTGCTGTTTATCGACGAGGTCATGGCCGGCCTCAACCCCGGCGAAGCCAAAAATGCCATCCATATGATCGCCCGGGCCAAAGAGCAATTCGGCGTCACCATCTTCTGGATTGAGCATGTTATGGCGGTTTTGATGGAAGCAGCCGACCGGATTGTCGCCATCAATTACGGCGCCAAATTAGCGGAAGGCACGCCGGATGAGGTGGTCAGTAATGATGATGTGATCGAAGCGTACCTGGGTAAAGGGTGGAGGGAATATGCTTGAAGTTAATGAAATAAGCGCGTCTTTCGGTGTCATTCCGGCTTTGCATGGCGTTAGTTTCACTGTCCGGCAATCGGAAATTGTGACCATCCTGGGTTCCAACGGCACCGGGAAAAGTACGATTCTGAATGTGATTCAGGGTATGATGAAGCCGACCAGCGGCAGAGTAATTTTTCGTGATGAAGCCATTCAGGGTTTGCCATCGCATAAAATTGTGGATCGAGGCATTGTGCAGGTTCCGGAAGGCATGAAAAGCTTTCCTTTTATGACCGTCAGGGAAAATCTTCTGCTGGGTGCTTATCGGAAAACAGCCTGGTCCAAAAGAAAAAAAACCATGGAATATGTCTATAGCCTGTTTCCGATTCTCAAGGAGCGATGCAACATGGCCGCGCGTCTGCTTTCCGGAGGCGAGCAGCAGATGCTGAAAATTGGCCGGGGACTGATGGCCATGCCGCATCTTTTAATGGTCGATGAACCCTCGATTGGTCTGGCTCCGCTGATCGTCGATAGTGTTTACGAAACCCTTGGTAAACTCAGGGAAACGGGGCTGACGATTTTACTCACCGAACAAAATGTACTGCGTGCCCTGCAGCTGGCTGATCGCGGCTACATTATTCAGGAAGGAAGAATTGTGCTGGAGGGAAGCGGTAAGGATCTGATGAAGAACAATCTGGTGAAAAAGGCATATTTAGGGAGATAGCAATGGAAGATTATTTTTCTTATACGGCAAAACTTTTCAATCCCGACGAGGCAAGCCAAAAGCCCGAAGCGCTCAAAGGCATTCGGGTGTTGGATTTCTCTCACGTGATCTTCGGACCGATTGCCGCAAGGCTGCTTGCGGATTACGGCGCAGAGGTCATTAAACTGGAGTTGCCTTTTTACGGTGATCTCTGGCGGCCGGCGACCTACTGGGGGAAATACTGGAAGCACTCGAATCCGATCTGGCATAATATCACAAAAAATAAGTATTTTCTTTCGGTTAATCTCCAGTTGAAACAGTCCAAGGAGCTTATCTATAAAATGGCCGAAGAAGCGGACGTAGTCATTGAAAACTTCGCGCCCGGCACGGCGGATGCGTGGGGCATCGGTTATGAAAAGATATCACAGATTAATCCCAAAATCGTCTTCTTAAGCTGTTCCACTTACGGCCAGTTTGGTCCGATGCGCTATTTCCCCGGCTGGGATCTTCTGGCCCAGGGCGCCAGCGGTGTGCTGACCTTAAACGGCTATCCGGATACGGATGTTTATTACAAGCTGCCGGACTACGTCGGTGATTTCGTTCCCGGCAATTTCGGCGCTCTGGCGATCTTAATGGCCCTTTATCACCGCAAGAAAACCGGCAAGGGGCAATATATTGATATGGCCCAAACCGAGGGTCTGATGCGTCTTCTGTATCATTACACGTATCATTCGGTGACAAAAGAAGCGATTGGGCGCACGGGAAACACAGATCCTACCATGATGCCGGCATCCATCTTTAAAACAGCCGACGACAAGTTTCTGGCATTGGCCTGCGCGACGGCTGAGCAGTTCAAAAACTTTGCCGGTGCCATAGGCAAGGCGGAATGGGCCACGGATCCGCGTTTTGCCAGTACGCTGGAAAGATTAAAGCCTGAAAACGCCAAAGCGCTGACCGCAATGGCGGTTGATTGGATCAAGTCGCAATCCTGCGCCGATATCGTTAAATTGGCCGATGAAAAAGGATTCCCGGCGGCTGAAGTGGCGGATGACTATTCCATCGCTTATGACGAGTGGCGACGTAAGCGGGGCAGTGTCGTTCTTTTCAAGGACGATGTTTACGGCAATCTGGTGATTGCCGGCCCATCGGCTCAGCTCTCCGGCACGCCCTCGCGAACCAAGTGGCTGGCGCGACCGCTCGGTTATCATAACCGGCTTGTGCTCAAGAAGTTTTTGGGGCTGTCGGAAGAGGAAATTCTGGACTTGGAAAAGAAAAAAGTCATCGGAACATTTGACGACAGGCCGGGACTGAAACCGCCCGTCTATTATAACCTGAGCGAGGACCCCATCTATAACTACGGAAAAGAGGTTGGAAAATGAGCCCGAAGGAAGAAATTTATACTCGACACGCGGCCAAGGGCAGTGACCGGGGGAAAATCCTGGCCGAAATGATGAACGCCGAAGGAAAACCGGAAGTGCTCGATGACATTTTGGTGCTCGATGTCAGTTCGGCCAACTTCGCAGGCATTATCTGCGCAAGTTTTCTGGCCGAGTTTGGAGCGGAGGTCATCAAAATTGAGCCGGCGGATGGCGATCCGGCGCGCCAGATTACACCCTTCGGCGTCACGGTTCAAGGGGTGGGAATTCCGTTTATGTTCGAGGGACGCAACAAACGATACATGACGCTCGATATTAAAAACAATTCCGAAGACAGGAAAAATTTCGCAAAACTCGCCAAAAAAGCGGCGGTGGTCATCGAAAGCTTCGCGCCCGGCGAGATGGACGGGTGGGGAATCGGCTACCGTCAACTAAGCGCGGATAATCCGGGATTGGTTTATATCGCGCTTTCCGCATACGGACAATACACGGATAAGGCCAAAGAATCCGCTAATATGCCGGATGCGGATATTACATCACAGGCGGGTTCCGGACTACCCGCGCAAATGGGCGGGACGCCCAATGAACCCGAACCCAATAACTGGCCTTTGCGCGGCGGCATGTGGGCGGGCTGGTATGTCTCCGGGCTTTCAGCAGCCCTCGGCGGAACGGTCGCCCTGATTCACCGGCAAAACACCGGCCAGGGCCAGATGGTGGACGTCGCCGGTATGGATGCCTATTCTTCTATGGTCGGCATGCCGGCCACCATCGGTTATACCTGGGAAAAAGCGCGCCCGCGTATCGGCGTTCTGGATTTCATTTTGTATCCTTATGGACACTGGAAATGCAAGGACGGCTTTGTAGCGATCGCCGCGCCCCGTGATCATGATTTTCGCGCACTGCTTAAAATTCTCGGTCTCTGGGAACAGGAAGACGATTGGCGCTATTCGTCGGACCGCATTCCTGATATTCTGGAACAGGCACTGCACCTGCATAAGATTATCGAGGAAAAAACGCTTCAATTCACCAGCGATGAGCTGGTTAAAATGGCTTTGAATTACAGCAAAAGATCCGCACGGTCCAAGTGGCGGGGCGGCGGTGTGCCGATTGTCATGAAGCTCATGACACCGGAAGAGGCGATGGAAAACAAGCAGTGGAAGATCCGTAAGGCCTTTCAGGAAGTCGAGGATGAAAAACTGGGGAAATACACTATCAGCGCCAATTTTGTGAAAATGTCCGAGTCGCCTCCCCGGGTCAAATGGGTCTCAAGTGAGATCGGTAAGGACAATGAGTATATCAGCAAAAAGTATCTGAACGATTAGTAACTGGAAGGATCAAATATTCAGCATAAGTTTGATCATTAATTTTTTAAGCTTTTTTTATGAGGAGGAGGGGTAACATGATGAAGCGATCAAGAGGGGTTGTCGTTTTTACAGCTTTGATGCTACTGGTTGCCATTGCAATCAGTGCACCGTCCGTCTCAATGGCGCAGCCGAAAGGCGAGCCGTTTGTGATCGGCTACATCGGCATGGTGGCGTCACCCGGTACCAGGCCGTGTATGGACATCCAGAAAATGGCGGTAGAGGAAGTCAATGCTGCCGGCGGCATTCTGGGACGGCCGGTCAAGTATGTGGTCATGGATAACAAGGGCGATACGTCTCTATCTGTAGAGGCGTTTCGTAAATTAGTCATCGATGACAAGGCCAAGTTTATTTCAGTGGAAGGCCGTACGGAAATCTGTCTGGCTGTGCAGGAAGCCTCCGGACAGATGGCCAAGGAATATCCTCATATTCTGGTTTTCAACGGGCCGATGGGATCAGAACTGACGGCGCGCATCCTCAAAGAAGCGCCGAAATATGACCATAACTTCCGCGACTGGGATCCGGAACCGGCTCATTACGCCCAGCAGAAATATTTCTTCTGCAAGACGATACCCGAATATATAAAAGCACGTAAGCTCGCAATTCTGTGGGAAGATCTGACCTGGACGCAGGAATGGCGCAAAGGCATGCCTGAACTCAATTTGCCGACCTGGGAGAAAATGGCCAAAGATTGCGGTCTGGAAATTGTATACAGCAAGTTGGTGAAACCCCGCGGCACCATGTTTCTGCCAATTCTTCAGGACATCAAGAAAGCCGATGCCGATCTTATTTTTTTCGTCAGCTCCTGGTTTACCGATGTAGAATCTTTTACCAAACAGTGGAACGATTCGGCGGCAAAGGACATTCAGGTTATGCTGTACGGTGGCGTTGCCCAGACCAAGGATTTCTGGAGGATGACGGGTGGTAAAGGCTTAAGCGTTATCTGCTCCTTCACGGATCTTGATGACGTTCCCCTGACTGACAAGACCATTCCGCTGGTGAAAAAAGCGCAAGCGCGTAAAATTCCCATGCAGATTCACGTTCACATTGCTTATGCCGATATTTATCATTTCAAGGCAGCCATCGAAAAGGCTAAGGGAACCGGTGACATTAAAAAACTGATCAAAGCAATGGAAGATGTGGAAACCGTCTATTCCCTGGGTAAGGTGAAATATGAAACCAAGAAAGTGTCTCCTTTTTATCACTCCCGTGTAAGAGTTGATCCGAACAATCCTTACAAAACTTATCCCGGTTATTTTTATCAGTTGATCGCCCAGTTCCAGCAACTCGGTAAGGTTGCCTATCTGCATGAGTCCGCACCGGAAAATGAAGCACATGTAGCCAAATGGGTTGATCCGAAACGCTACAAAAAACCGGCGGAATTGAGGAAGTAAAAAAGGTTGTTAGGCCGACCCCCTTGCTGGGGGCGCGAGTCTAAAGGCTAAAGAAAAAGGGGCGGCATTCGAAAGAATGCCGCCCCTTTTGTGTCTTTCTTAAGCCCTGAAGGGGTATTAGCGGCCTTTGAAATTGGGCGCTCTTTTCTCCAGGAAGGCCTTTGCGCCTTCTTTGAAATCTTCGGTGAATACCAACGCCGCGCTTGCTGCTCTTTCGATTTGGGTGACGCCATCGCGCAAATTGCTTTCCAAGCCAAGTCTCACCGCCTTCATAATTTCGCGTTGCGCAACCGGTGCACCGCCGGCCAGTTTCTTGGCCAGCTTTTTGGCTGTCGCCAGCACTTCAGCTGCCGGAACAACTTTGTTTAAAAGACCCAGCGTCAGAGCATCTTTGGCCGGCATAAAATCTCCTGTCAGCATAAGCTCAAGAGCCTTGGTTTTGCCGATAAAACGAGGTAGGCGTTGGGTTCCGCCCCAACCGGGGTTGAGACCCAGTTTAACTTCAGGCAGCCCCAGAGTTGCTTCTTCAGCCATAATTCTCAAATGGCAGCAGCAGGCCAGTTCCAGACCGCCGCCGTAAGCGCCACCCTGCATGGCCGCGATGATGACTTTGGGATAGTTTTCGATTTTGAAATAAATTTCATTGCCGTCGTATTTAGGAACTTTGCCCGCCTGAAGGTCGGCAAATTCGGTAATATCCGCGCCTGCGGAAAACAGTTTTGCGCCGGAACCGGTAATCACGATGACACGCACATTGTCGTCTTTTTCGCACGTATCCAGCAAGTCATTGATGTCTCTCAAAACACCCTGCCCCATCGAATTCGCCGGCGGATGATTAATTGCCGCAACGACAACCATGCCGTCTTGTTCTACCGTTAACTTCTCGTAATTAAAAGCCATCTTTATTCCTCCTTAGATATTGAATTTTTAAGTAAATTTGTTGAATATCGATATTTTCTTCCTTGCCTTCGACAGTATAGAAAGAACGTGAAAGCGTGTCAAGAGGAAACAGAGGAAACAGAGGGGACAAATATCATTTTTTGTCTTGCATCCTATAAAATATTGTATATTATGTCAAATCTCAACGGTGGGCGTATTCTCCCATGAACATTCAATATTTAGTATTTCAAAAAAATTTCGGGAAATGTTTTCAGTGATGCGTTAATGAAGACGGCGCATCTAAAGTTCTGTGTTTTGAATAAACATGGAAAGGGGGCGATGATAAGTTTTTAAGCGTTGAGTAAATACAACTTTAAGATGTGACAATGACGTTTCTTCAAAATACGGGAAAAAAGGAGGGGACTATGAATGTCGCGGTATTATTGCTTATAGCAGCTGTTTTATTCTTTTTGGCTTATCGTTTTTATGCGCGGTTTATCAGCAGACTCTTTGTAGAAAATGACAACAATCCGACGCCGGCCTGTTCCATGAAGGATGACTGCGATTATGTGCCAACAAAACCACTTGTCTTGTTCGGCCATCATTTTGCAAGCATCGCCGGAGGCGGGCCCATCATCGGCCCCACTGTCGCGCTGCTTTTCGGATTTCTGCCCTTGTGGTTATGGGCGGTTTTAGGCACCATCTTTATCGGCGCGGTCCATGATATGACCGTTTTGTTTGCCAGTGTCCGGGAAAAGGGCAAGTCCATTGCCGAGATTGCCAAAGAATCTCTGGGAAACACAGGATTCTTTCTATTTATCACTTTTGCCATCCTGATGCTCCTGCTTTTAACCTCCGCTTTTCTGGGGTTGACGGCAACGGCTCTCACTTCTTTAATTTCGCTGGATATCCTGAGGCTAGATCCCAGCCAGACCGTGGTGAGAACCATTATGGTTGGAGGCGTAGAAAAGGCGCAGATCGGCGGCATTGCCTCGACGTCCGTCATTTTTATTACGTGTTTTGCGCCGGTTGTCGGCTGGCTGGTCTATAAAAAGAACATCAATGTTTATCTGGCGGCCGCCATTGCCATTATCGTTTGTATCGTTTCCATTTTTGTGGGAATGAATTTCCCGATAACGCTCGCTCCCGAGGTCTGGATGATCATTCTTTGTTTTTATACGCTTCTGGCGGCGGGAATCCCCGTCTGGATTATTCTGCAGCCCCGGGATTTTACCAATTCCTTTTTACTCTACATTGGTGTTGCGTTCCTGTTTGTTGGCGGTATTGTGGCAGGGTTTAAAGGGGTTACTTTTTCTGCACCGGCTTTGAATATGGCGGAAGGAACCAGTAAATTGGGGCCCATCTGGCCTTTCCTGTTCATCACGGTGGCCTGCGGCGCCATTTCCGGTTTCCATTCACTTTGTGCCGGTGGAACAACCTCCAAGCAGATATCCAAAGAATCGCATATCAAGCCAATTGCTTATGGCGGGATGCTGCTGGAGGGATTGCTGGCCATTGGCGTGATGATTGCAGTCGGCTGTGGTATCATGTTTAGTGATTACGTCAGCATTGTCTTTCCCACGGCAGCCGGAGTAAAAGCCAACCCGATTCTGGCATTTGCCGCCGGCGTCGGCGGACTGCTGGATAAATCTCTGGGGATTTCTCCGGTTTACGGAACCATTTTCGGCATTTTGCTGGTTGAAGGTTTTGTCGTCACGACGCTGGATACGGCTGTCCGGCTGAACCGGTATTTATTTGAAGAGCTGTGGCAGGTGATTTTCAAAAACGTTCCGAAACTACTTAAAACGTATATCTTCAACGCCTCGCTGTGTGTGGTTTTGATGTATATACTGGCTTACACCAACGCGTTTGCATTGATCTGGCCTATCTTCGGTTCCGCCAATCAATTGCTGGCGTCGCTGGCGCTGATTGCTGTGTCCGCGTGGTTGGCCAAAAGAAAGAAAACAGCATGGTTTACCGTATTGCCGGCCGTCTTTATGATGGTCACCACCCTCTATTCGCTGATTTCCCTGCTCTTCAATAAATATATTCCCAAGAACAATATCGCGCTGGCACTGGTGGATGTCCTGCTGATCATTCTGGCCATCGGCGTCATTATTCTGGCCTATAAGAAATGGCAGGAATTAAGGAAGAATGGCGCGGCCGCAGCCGCATAAAAATGCTATCGGTTTAAAAATAAGGGGACGGCAGGCGCCGTCCCCTTATTTCATAACCTTACAGTCTCGTGCCCCCTCGCGTGACCTTCTGGTCAACAAGGGGAGGTCAGCCTTCGGTCTTCAGCCTTCAGTCTAATAGCCTATATCTCAATCATTATCAGCTTATCGCCGATTTCCACGGATGCACCGGGCGAGACAAGAATCTCCGTCACTTTGCCGCTGAATTCGGCTACGATATTGGTCAGCATTTTCATGGCTTCCAGGACGACCAGTGGATCTCCGTCGCTTACCGCTTCGCCCACAGCCACGGGAATCTGATTGACAACGCCTTTCATTGTTGCGCGAATGTCGCCCAATCTGGCCAGTGTCCCGATTTCATTGGGTGTTAGCGTGACTTTGGATTTGAGTTTTTCTCCGCCTTCATTTTCAACCAGCGTGATAATCGGTTCGGGATGATAATCAACCCCCAGGGTCGTCATAAAAGATCCGTCCTTGGTGCGGCGTGAAGGGCCGATTTCAATGGTATGCAATTTGCCGTAGGCATCGGGGAATTCAAATTTTTCGCCGATATTAAAACCACCGCGCCTGAGCCAGACCGAAGGCGGCAGCGCCCAGGTCTTGCCGAATTTTTCCTCAAACTTAAAGAAACTTACCGCGTCATGGGGGTGCTGGAGATACAATACCAGCTCGTCGTCTGAAGCGGACCTGCCCAGGCTGTGTTCCAGCATGCGTTTTTCAATGGCCAGATCAATGTCCTCAATTTTCTGGTAGCCGCCCTCGCTTTTGAGAATTTTCTTCCAATCGCTACCAAAGACCGCTGCATAGATGTCGTCGGCGGGACGGTAAAATGGAAATTTGCCGTAGCGTTCCAGAAGCAGGTTTTTCAAATCATCGCTCGCATCTTTATAGCGCTCTCTTTTGAGCACATTATTGGCGGCGGTTGTCCAGAGAATCTGCGAACCGGGCGTGACGCTCCAGAAATTGCCCAGATCGGTTTGCACTCTCGGCAGTTCGTTTTGTAAAATTTCCGGCATCAGATCGAGAAAGCCGCCCTTGATTGCTTGTTCAAAGCTCGATCCCGTCGCGCCACCGGGCAGTTTATGGGTCTGCACCGTCGGGTCAAACCCAAAGAACTGTGATTCAAAATCACGATAATATCGCCGCTCATGTCTGAGCTTGTTGGATGTGTCAATCACCGCCTGTTTATCCAGGCCGATGGCCGTGTAGCCATAATCTTCCAGCGTGTTCACCACCGTCAAGAGCGGCGGCGGGCCGTAAAAACCGGTCAGGGCGTGATCGCCGGCGTCCACGATATTCGCGCCGTTTTGGACGGCGGCCATCACGCGGCTGATTTCATTGCCGTCGGTGTTGTGTCCGTGATAGTGGATCAGAAGGTCCGGATGTTTCTGACGGATTGCATGAATCAGTTCGCCCATGCGTCTTGGCGACCCCAGGCCGCCGTGATTTTTAATCGCCAGAATGATGTCCGGTCCGGTCACATCCAGAATCTCGGCGACCTTTTTCAGGTAGAACTTATTGGTGTGTTCCGGTCCCGTGGAAAAACAGACCGCCGCCTCCAGAATCCTTCCGGCTTTTTTAACTTCCTCATAAACAGGGATCATATTGGGAATGTAGTTTAAGAAATCAAACACACGCCAGACATGAACATATCGGGCAAACGCTTCTACCGTCAGGCGGATGACGTTTTCGGGATAGGGCCGGTAGCCGAACAAATTAATCCCGCGGCACAACGTCTGGAAAAGCGTATCCGGCATATAGCCGCTCAATACCTCCAGTTTTTCCAGCGGGTTCATCTGCTTGCGCAGCATATCGACATGCACCGACGCGCCGCCCGTAATCTCCAGAGAAAAGTAACCGGCCGCATTTCGTTCCTGTGCCACCAGAATCTGCGTATGCGGCATGATCCGGTTTTTAAAATCCGACTGCGACAGATCTCTTTCAGCGTTGGTGACATAATAACCTTTTTGCCCGCGCATTTTGTCCAGAATATGTTTGACCCCGGCGTTTTTGAGTTCCTGGGGTGTTACTCTACCTTCCGGTAAGTTTTTCATAACAAATGTTCTCCTCGATACTTGTCGCTTAACCCATTAATAAGCGTAGGGATTGGTTTTTCTGGAATGGATTTCCGCGATCAACCTCGACAGCTTGGCGATTTCCCGTTCGGCGTCGGGATAATTGAATATTTCGGGGTGCAGATCAAGATAGCTGGTTGTAAATTGACCGTTGCGGAAATCCTTTTCATCGCAAATGGCCAGATAAAAAGGGATCGTGGTTTTGGGGCCGACGATTAAAAAGTCTTTCAGCGCGCGCTTCAGGCGCTGAATCGTTTGTTCCCAGGAATAGCCGCGCACCGTCAGCTTCACGAGCAGCGAATCGTAATCAGTCGGTATTTTATAGCCCTGATAGACAATGCCGTCGAGGCGGATTTCGGGACCGCCGGGCGACTGATACACGTCCACGCGTTTGCCACCTTCGGGCATGAAATTATTTTTGGGGTCTTCCGCGTTGACGCGGACTTGAATGGCTTTGCCGACCAGATGGATTCGTTCTTCCGGAATTTCAAGTCGGCCGCCTTCGGCCAGCAGAATCTGCTGACGAATAATGTCGATGCCCGTGAGGATTTCGGTGACGGTGTGTTCCACCTGAAGCCGGGTGTTGACTTCCATAAACCAGAATTGGTTGGTTTGGGGATCGACCAGAAACTCCACCGTTCCGGCGTTGACATAACCCGCCTGGCGCGCCGCCTGTATCGCCGTCTGGTGTACGGCCTCGAGGACGGAAGGCGGCAGATCGGCGGGTGCAATTTCCAGCAATTTTTGATGACGGCGCTGGATGGAGCAATCCCTTGTCCCCAGGTGCATGATGTGACCGTAAGAGTCGGCCAGAATCTGCACTTCGATATGCCGCGGCGACTCCACGCATTTTTCAATATAGATTCGGTCGTCATTGAAGGCGGAGCGTGCTTCAAAGCGTGCCTGCGGGAGTTGCGCGCGCAGTTCTTCTTCTCCGGCAATTTTGCGGATGCCGCGGCCGCCGCCGCCGGCCAGCGCCTTGAACATGATCGGATACCCTTGCTGAGCTGCGAAGGCCAATGCTTCTCGAATGCCTTCTTCGCCGTCGGCCAGTGTGCCGGTTCCCGGGATAAACGGGATATCGGCTTTCTTCATGATATCACGGGCGACGACCTTGTTGCCCAGATCCCGAATAACCTTGGGCGGCGGCCCGATGAACGTGATACCCGCATCTTCACAGGCTGCGGCCAAATCAGGGTTTTCCGATAAAAAACCGTAACCGGGATGAATGGCATCCGCCCCGGTTTTTTGTGCCGCCCAGATGATTTTATCAATATTAAGGTAATCCTTGCGCGGCCCGTCGCCAATCAGAATGGCCTGATCGGCAAAGCGCAAAAAATACGCTTCGCTGTCCGGTTTTTCATAAACCGCAGCGGTAGAAAGCCCCATTTCCTTGACAGTGCGGATAATGCGAAGAGCGATTTCCCCCCGGTTGGCCACCAGCACTTTATTAATTTTTTTCACAAATCCTGTCCTTCCTTCATTTCTTCGGTGGTCTATGCCGGTAAGGCACAAACTTACACTTTTGTGTTCTATAATGGTGACATGCAATCTTTGTCAAGCAGATACTAAAAGAGAGAATTCAACGATCATAAATATTGGAAATTCCATAAAGCTCAGATGATCTTCATCCCGTGCGCCGCCGGCTTGTTTCCGGCATAAAGTTATGGCAGATTTTTTCAGACGTTTATGCTATCTTCCTTTTGGAAAAATGCCGTCATTGTTTTTAGCCGGCCTGCATAGAGATTAAGGATTGCTTATGAACAAGAGAACAATGATGCCCGAAATCGACTACAGCTCCAAGGTGATCAGTACGGATCAGGCGCTGGAAAAACTAAAACCCGGACAGAAAATATTTGTCTCAAGCGCTGTCGCAGCCCCGGGGAAAGTCCTGTCGGCCATTGCGAAGTCCGGTGCGCGCAATATCCGTGATCTGGAAATCATTCAGCTCATCACGCTGGGCAATTACCTTCCGTCTCAACACGACGGATACAGGCAATATCGGTTAAAGACATTCAATATCGGCGAGAGTATCAGCAAGGAAATCGCGGAAGGCAAAGTCGATTTCATTCCTGCCAACCTGATGGAGCTGCCTTACATTTTTTTAAGCGGCGCTGTGGCGGTGGATGTGGCGATTATTTCGACTTCCGTTCCCGATGACAAAGGGTTTGTGTCTCTGGGCGTGGCGGTGGATGTGGCCAATATCGTCATTAAGCAGGCGTCGCTTACGATTGCGGAGATCAATCCAAACATGCCGGTAACCCACGGCGAGACGGCCATTCATATCAGCAGTATCGACTATATTATCGAAAGCGATTTGCCGCTTATTGAGCGGGAAAACAAGCCCTATGATGCAATCGTGGACCGCATCGGCTGGAATATCGCAAACCTGATCGAGGACGGCGCAACCGTGGTGCTGCACGTTGGCAGGATATTCAACGCCGTGGCCGCTCATTTGAAAAATAAGAAAAATCTCGGTATTCTGACGCATGTTCTTTCCGACTGGGTGATTGATCTGATCAATTCCGGCGCGATCTCGCTGGACCGCAGCCGTTATACCGGCGGCCTCGTCACGGCGAGTTATTGTTACGGAAGTCGTGCCTTGTATGAGTATGTTGACCGTAATCCCGTTTTTGAGTTTTATCCAATTGCCCGGCTGAGCAACCCATTTGTTGTGCGGCGCATCAAAAGTCTTATCGGCATCATGAACGTTAAAAAAATAGATATTTCCGGTGAGTTGGTCATTTTCCATTCCGGCGACAATCTCCTTTCCGGTTATGAAAGCAAACTGAACTTTGCGGTGGCCGCAACCATTTCCAAAAGAGGCAAGGCGATTGTGGCGCTTAATTCCGTGGATAAACAAGGGAAAAGCAACATCGTCATCAAACATGACTGTGACGTTGACAACCCTCACAGCACGCTGGGCGTCGTCAAATATATCGTCACCGAATACGGCGTGGCAAATCTTTTCGGCAAGTCCATCCGGGAGCGGGCCATTGCGATGATCGACATTGCCCATCCCGATCATCGCGAAAGTTTGCTCAACCAGGCCAAGGCGCTTAATTATGTCTATGCGGATCAGATTTATGTTGCCCGCCATGCCGCCAACTACCCGTCCGGGCTGGAAACGCGCAAATCCCTGCGAGACGGTCTGGAAATTAAAATCCGTCCGATCAAATCATCCGATGAGGACATGATGCGCCATCTGTTTTACAATTTTTCCGACGAAGCAAAATATTTCCGCTATTTTGCCAGCAAGCCTGTTATGCCGCACAAAGAAATGCAAACCTATGTCAGCATTGATTACGAGGAGGTTCTTTCGGTGGTTGCCATCGTGGAAAAAGGCCGCAATGAAAGAATCATCGCCGAGGCGCGTTACGCTTACGATAAAAGAGCCGGTGCTTATGAAATCGCTTTCATTGTCGATGAGGAGTTTCAGGGAAAAGGCGTCGCGACTTTCATGTTTAACTACCTGATCAAGATCGCTCGTGACCGGGAGATTGGTTGGTTTATCGCTTATGTGCTGCCGCGCAATGAGGCTATGCTGAAAGTCTTTGAAAAGTCAAAAATTGAAATGTCCCGCACGCCCGAGGCTGACGCAGTGGTTTTGCGCTTCAATCTGGCGGTGCAAGCTGATGCAACTGGAGATGCAGCCAGGGCGAAATAAATAGCCGGGCGTTACCTGCGCGTAACATAGCCGCATTTCCATCCCTGTTATGCCCGACAGTCGCGGTAAATCATTCTTGCCTTAGATTCTCAATTATGAAATACTCCCATGCAAATTTGATGCATTGTCAATCGTCATAGACTTTTGGACTTTTAAAATGTCATGGAAATGACATAAGAATTATCAATATATCGAGATTAAGGAGGTAGCAGTATTATGTCAAATGCAGTCATTGTCAGCGGTGTGCGCACCGCAGTCGGAGCTTTTGGTGGATCGCTTAAGGATTTTCCCGCCAAGGATTTGGGCGCGCTGGTCATTCGCGAAACTTTAATCAAAGCCGGCTTCAAACCGGTGTTACCGGCCTACGCCAAAGAAGATGCGCCGGATACCGCAAAGAACGAAGGCCTTTCACCCATTGAGCAGCAGTATTGCAAGTGGGACGGCAATCTCAAGGATATCGCCGTGGATGAAGTGATCATGGGCAACGTCATCGGGGCCGGGCAGGGACAAAATGTCGGACGCCAGGCTATGATTCGCGCCGGTCTTCCCAAAGAAACCACGGCCTTCACCATCAACAAAGTTTGCGCCTCCGGCATGAAGGCCATCGCGCTTGCCGCGGCCTCTATCAAGGCTGGTGACAGCGAGGTTGTCATCGCGGGCGGCATGGAAAACATGAGCGATGTTCCGATTGGCCTGCCCAAGGCTCGCTGGGGTCACCGGATGGATATGCCTTTCGGCAAAACCGTCGACCTGATGGTATTTGACGCTCTGTATGAAATTTTCTATGGTTACCACATGGGCGTGACTGCCGAAAACATCGCCGCGCGCTACAACATCTCCCGCGAGGAGCAGGACAAGATGAGCCTCGAGAGCCACACCCGCGCCCGCAGCGCGATTAAAAGCGGCCTCCTGAAAGGTGAAATTGTTCCGGTCACCATCCCACAAAAAAAGGGCAACCCGATAATTTTCGATACGGACGAACGTCCGATGGATACCAGCATGGAGAAACTGGCCAAGCTGGGCACGGCTTTTAAGAAGGACGGTACGGTCACAGCCGGCAATGCCTCCGGCATCAACGATGCGGCAGCGGCCTTGCTGATCATGAGCGAAGACAAAGCCAAACAGATGGGCTTGAAGCCTCTGGCGCGAATTAAAGGCTATGCCTCCGGCGGCGTTGATCCTGCTTATATGGGACTGGGTCCTGTTCCTGCCATTCGCAAGCTGTTGCGCATTACCGGCACGTCGATTAAAGACTACGGCCTGTTTGAGCTCAACGAAGCGTTTGCCTCTCAGGCCATGGCCTGCCTGCGCGAGCTGAATATTCCCTGGGATATCACCAACGTTAACGGTTCGGCCATTTCCATCGGGCATCCGGTTGGCTGTTCGGGGGCGCGCATTGTTTTGGCGCTGGCCAATGAAATGAAGCGCCGCAATGTTAAATTAGGGCTCGCATCCCTTTGCATAGGCGGCGGCCAGGGCATGGCGCTGGCGCTGGAGGCTGTTTAAATCATTTACTTTAGGGAACGGTCGTGACCGTTCCCTATTTTTTTGGAGTTTCTGATGCCGCATCAAACAGTCAACGGAATCAAAATTTATTACGAGGAGCAGGGAAAGGGCGAGCCGCTGATTCTCATTAACGGTCTGGCTTTTCCCATGGATTTATGGTTCGCGCAGATACGGGAACTATCCAAAGACTTCCGGGTGATTGCGCTCGATAACCGGGGGATCGGCCAGAGCGACAAGCCCGACGAAGAATACAGCATTGCCATGATGGCGGCTGATGCGGTGGGGTTGCAAAAGGCGCTGGGTCTAGAAAAATCCAATGTGGCTGGGCTTTCCATGGGCGGTTTTATTGCACAGGAAATGGCTCTGTCTTATCCTGACAGAGTCAACCGTTTGATTCTGGTGGCGACGGGTATGGGCGGTTCTCGATCTCAGGAACTGGGCAAGCCTTTCTGGGAGAAAGTGACCGCAGCCATCTATGGTAAACCGGCCGAGCAGATATATCGTATAGATTTAACACTGATGACAGCGCCGGGATTTGTTGAAAAGCACCCGGATATTTTGGATCAGGCAGTCCAGTTACGGATGAAGAATCCGCAGCCGCTGCATGCCTTTTTGAGGCAGTCTGCAGCCGCCAGCGTTTTTGACATCAACAGCCGGGCGCAGAATATTACTAAGCCCACCTTGATTATTTTAGGCAAGGACGACCCGATTTTTCCGATTCCGCTGGCGGAGGATTATCAAAAAACACTGCCGGAAGCGAAAATGATTATTTACGAAAATTGCGGCCACGCGATTTTGCTGGAGAAACCAGACCAGCTCAGTCATGATATTCGTGAGTTTTTAAAAGGGTAATTAGACTGACCCCCTGATGACCTAAAGGTCACACGAGGGGGCGCGAGGCTGAAGACTGAAGGCTAAGATGCATGGCGCTATCGCGCGGTCATGTTAAAATAAAAAAGGCCGAAGGCCTCCAAAATAAACCTTCAGCCTTCGGTCTTCAGCCTTGCACCCCATGCAGAGGGGTTAACCTGTTTCCTCGCTTATGCTAGGATCATCATGGGAATGAGTCAAATCAAAACAGTAACGCCTGATGAAGCGGTTGGGGTCATCAAATCGGGCGATCATGTCCATCTCAGCAGTGTGGCCAGTTCCCCCCAGTGCCTGGCTTCCGCCATGTGCCGGCGCGGGCGCGCGGGTGAATTGTGCGATGTTCATATTCATCATCTCCATACGGAAGGCCCGGCGCCTTATGCCGATCCGGAGTTTGAAGGTGTTTTCCAGCTGGATTCTTTTTTTGTCGGATCGAATGTTCGCAAGCCGACCCAGCAGGGATATGCTGATTACATTCCGGTGTTCTTAGGCGAAACCCAGCGTCTTTATCGCGAAGGGTATCTGCCCTGCAATGTGGCCATGGTGCAAGTCTGTCCGCCGGATGAACAAGGCACAGTGTCCCTGGGGACATCGGTGGATGCAACACTGGCTGCCATGGAAACAGCGGATACCGTGATTGCGGTAATCAATCCGCATGTTCCCCGCACATTCGGCGATGCCGTCATTCCCTTGAGCAAAATAAATATTTTTGTCGAAGATGATACCCCGCTGGAGACGGGCCATTTTGCGAAACCTGATGTTCTG
>CAIVDK010000260.1 GCA_903904655.1 uncultured delta proteobacterium
CGAAGAAAACATACCACTTCTCTTTACGCCTTTTTTTACCACAAAACAGGTAGGCGACGGAACCGGCCTGGGATTACCGCAGGCTTTTGCTACAGTCAAAGCCCATCGCGGCGATATTTCCATTGAATCCAATGCTGACGCGCATAAATGTCCCACAGGTACCACAGTCAGAATATCCATGCCCAGGCGATTGTTTTTAAAGGATAAACAGGTACAGGTTGTTGTGCATGAAGATGAATAAATTAAACTCTCTCCACTGTAACAATCTTATTTCTGGCATTGAGGTCGTTTACCAGTTCCCGAATGTAGACCATTCTCATCGGTTCTCCCCGGATGAGATCGGCAACCTGATTGGGATTAATGGCAGTGCCCACAATCAGATGAATATCATCTGCCGCCATAAAATAGCGGGCAAGCCTTGTTGCGGCATCGTTGTCTTTGGGCAGATCATGAATTGTTCTGGCATCTCGCATAATCTCCAGAGCCATGCCGATGGTTAGTATGCCTTCGGTTACCAGGTTGATGCCTTTTAGCGAGGCGGTGGGTGGCGAGCCTTTTTTCTTAGGCTCATCACTGGTGCGCTTCCATGGGGGAACCCATTCCACATCCAGTTTCTCGTTAAGGACGCGTGCCGCCATTTGAGCTGTGCTACCGCCGCAGATAATTTTATCTCCGCCGGCTGCAATCAGACGTGAAACAGCAAAATCGTCCAGGTCCTTATTTGTGGGTGGTCCGGTCAGCACGCAAACGGAAATAGCTGGACGGACTTTCATACAGATGACCGTTGCGTCGTCACCCGGCTTGTCGCTGTATAATTTCATGCAGGTTTTAGACAGTGCTTCAGTCAGTTTTACGGTATCCACTCCTGTCTGCACAAAACGCTGCGCGGCGGTGGCCACATTTTTCCACCCCCACCCCATGCGATAAATGCCGCCCAGTCCCGCGTGCTCGTAACCGTCGCTGCATAAAATCATGTAGTCGTTTTCCTGTAGTTCGAAATGTGCTTCCTTGATGATTCTGTCTCCAACCTGACGTTCTTCAATCGGCAGAGTGAAGATCGCGTTATCGCGAATGAGAATTAAAGGCGGGGAATCAAACAAGACGAGATGGGCGTCGCGTCCGTGATACACTATCAAAACGGCAAAGGTGGCGTAGGCCAGTTTGCGCACAGAGCATTCCGGCAGAGTTTCCACCAGCGTCTGCATAACGTCTTCCACCGTGCCGTCCGCTTCAAACATCCGCGCGGCTATTTCGGCGGTGAGCGACGACAGAATGCTGGCTTTTACGCCGCTGCCCAGACCGTCGGACAAAACGGCTACAAAAGAATCGGCGCTGGTGCGGATCATAACCGCGTCGCCGCATAATTCCTCTCCGGATTTATTCAGGCTGGCCCAATTGCATTCAACAAGCTGCCTCACTTCGATCCTTCCTCTTCCAGCAGTTTAGCCAGATGCAAGACAATCATTTTACTTTCAGCCGTTGTTTCACCCAATAGGTGCGCGATTTCATGTGCTACCCGCATTTGTTTTCTTACTACTTCCCGCGTCTTTTCAACGGTTTGCGTGCGCAGTTCCAGAAATTTCTGTTTTTCTGTTTCATGCTCCGTGATGTCGCGAATAATTGCGACTAAAAGCGATTGCCCTTCGACCCGGACAATGTTTTGTTCCGCCACAAGATGGTCATTGATACGCCGGATTCTCGCGATTACGGGCTTTCCCGTATCCCGCACGGCGATGAAGTCGTCATAGAGGGGAATCAGGCAGGACAGATGGTTTCCTTTGACATCGGCAAGTAAGCAGCCAAAGAGGTGTTCGGCTGAGGGAGACATGTCCTGAATTACGAGGTGATCATCGACAATAAGAATGGAATTCGGAGAAACATCCATGACGACCTGACGAAGCGATTCGGAGCGGCGGCGCATATATGGTACGCACATAGTAACTTCCGCCATGCCGCGCAGTGTGGCAATGGCTTTTTCGCGACAGCTGGAATAACCGCAGGCGCCGCAGTTTAGCTCGTCATCCGGCGTGTATTTGTTGACGCGGTTGAGAACCTCTTTGATCTGATCTTCACTGAATTTCGGTATGGGCTCTTTTCGATCGGCATAAGAGCGCAAGAGAGAAGGCCAGCTTGTGCGGGAAACTATTTCATGGGCCGGCAGATTTCGATGGTAGTCGATTATTTTCTGGCGCGCCGCGTAGATGCCACCGGGCAAATCGGCCATGGCCGGGCCATTAATACAGCCGCCGGTACACGCCATTAGTTCCACAAGCGATGCGTTTAACTGACCGGCGCGAATGTCGCCCAAGATATCCTGGCAGGTTTCCAGACCGCTTGCGACAACAAGCGAGTTATTGAGCATATCGGTACTCAATCCTGCCGTGCCGATCAGGCCTCCTTCCACTGGAAACAGCCGCGCATCCATGGGCGATGATGATTTTGTGATACTGGCCGTTTTCTGAAAGATAATGCCTTCTTCTTCAAACCAGTTTGCAAGACCGCGAAAGGTCATGGCTGCCGAAACTGAGCGCGCCTCGGATGCATCAAGTATTTCCAGCTTCTTGGCGATACACGGACCGATGAAGACAATATAGTCGTCAGGATACTTGTTGGCAAGCAGACGGCCATGGGCAATCATCGGCGAGACAATCGGCGCCAGATGAGGGATCAAGTCGGGATGATACTTTTCAATTAAATTGACGATGACCGGGCAGGAGGATGCAATCATAGGTCTTTGATCCTGCATCTGCTCAATATAGTCTCGGTGAGCGCGGGCTACTATTTCTGCCCCGACGGCGGTTTCTTCGGACGCGTAAAAGCCCAGTTGCTTGAGTGCTGTATCCATTTCCGAAAAATGATGGTAGCCGAAATACGCGGGTGCGGATGGGGCAACCGACGCGATGAGCTTTCGTCCGTTTTTAAGCGCCTGTTTGACATCCAGTGTCGCGCTGTGAACGTCTTTGGCTTTTTGCGGACAGGTACGGATGCAGGTTCCGCAAACGATGCATAACTCAGGAACAACCTTGGCCTGGCCGTCCTGAACGCGAATGGCTTTGACATCGCAATGACGCACGCAACGGTAGCAATCGCGGCATCGGGCAGGGTTGGTTATAATTACTGGTTCATTCATGCTCATCCTCTAATTGCGGTTATAAAAAAAGGAGTTAATCTGGTTTTTTAGGCACGAGTATGTTTTTCACATTACCGAAAATCTCTTTATAAAAAAACTCCTCGGCTTGCTGGGGGCGAATGCCGCTGAATTGGCGATCGCCTACGCGTACGGAAACGCCTTTAGAACAGGCATCCATGCAGAAAGCGCCGACAATATCGACCAGCCCTTCCAGCTTTTCTTTTTCAATCAGACGGAATAATTCCGATGCCAGTTCGTCGGTGCCTCTCAAGCTGCATGAACTGCCGACACAAATTGTTATTAAAAGCATTTTACTTTCCCGCTTCCTCCGTAAGGATGACCGGTATCAGATAGGTATCCACAAAAGCCCCTGCCTGATCCACATTTTCCACGGAAATAATTTTATTGCCGATCACCACATTTGGTCCGCCTTCACATTGCCCTGTGCAGAAACGCGCCCTGATGCGGAAGCGTTCCGATAGTCCCCGACGTCTTAATTCCGCGGCCAATCCTTCCAGCAGTTTCCAGGAGCCTTTGATATAGCAGTTGGTTCCGATGCAGACACCGACATCCACAGTAGGCAAGGATTCTAAAACTTCTTCCTTAATGTCCACAACACGCATGGAGCGGCGCTTGTAGGTTGTATGCAGGGCGTGGTGCGACGTTTCGCTATCCGGCTTGCCTAGCCAGTTCGTATAAATATCCTGAACGGATGGATTATCCTGGCTGGTGCGGATAGACGATTCCTGATCCAGACGGTAAAGGACTTCGAGTCGCTGTTCCGTGTCGCTTTTCAAAAGTGGCGCGGGATTGCCGGAGCCGTTGATACAACCGCCGGGACAGGCCATGACTTCAATTAAGTCATAAGGGGCGTCGCCGGCCCTCATCCGGTCAATCAAGGCCTGAGCGTTTTGCAGACCGCTGACCACCGCTAATCGTACTTTGGATTCGCCCAGAATAATAGTTGCTTCTTTCACGCCCTGAAGTCCACGTACACCTTCGTAGGCGAAGCTTTCCATCCGTTTGCCCAGGACACGTTCCGCCGCCAGGCGAAGTGCCGCTTCGGCCACGCCGCCACTTGCGCCAAAGATAATGCCCGCGCCGGACACATTGCCGAAGAAAGCATCAACCGGTACAGGCTTAATCGTACGTGGATCTATATTTATTTCCTGAAGCATAGTCATGACATCCAGAGTTGTCAGCACACGATCGACATCCGCAATATTGTCGGTTTTGAACTCTGGGCGCATGGCCTCATATTTCTTAGCGTTACAAGGCATGATGGAGACAAAATACAACAATTCGGGGCGCACTTTAAGTTGTTTGGCGAAATATTGCTTCATCACTGCGCCGAACATCTGCTGAGGCGATTTGCAGGAGGACAGATGCGGTAAAATATCCGGCGCCATTTTTTCACAGTAATTAACCCAGGCCGGACAGCAGGAAGTAATTTGCGGCAGAATGCCGCCTTCGGCCAGACGCGACAGAAATTCCGTACCTTCTTCCATAATCGTCAGATCGGCTGCCCAGCAAGTGTCAAAGACGAAATTAAATCCAAGTTGCTTCAAGCAGGCGCTTAAAATCGGCATGACGTCGGTACCATTGATGCCGTATTGCTCACCAAAAGCGGCACGCACGGCTGGCGCGATCTGAGCGACGACAGTCAGTTCCGGATTTTTCAACGCCCGGTACACATCGGGAAGTGTTTGCTTCATGGTCAGCGCTCCGGTGGGACAGACCATGGCACAATGGCCGCAGGCCACGCAGACAGTCATATCCAGCGGCCGATGGTCGTTGGGGCCGATGGTCAGAATGTCATTGGTTTCATAGAAGCTCAGCGCCGAAACGCCTTCCATTTCCCGGCAGACTTTCAGGCACAGACCGCACAAGATGCACTTACCGGGATCCCGTGTGATGGTGGGGTGGTTTTCATCAATGGGGAGTGGTTTGGCTGGTTGCGTTGCGTCATAACAGACGCCATAGTTGCTTGCGTAATTGCGTAGCTCGCAGTCATAGCGTTCTGTGCAGCCGCAGGCGATGCAACGGGAGGCTTCCGCCATAGCAGTTTCCTGATCCCAGGTTTTGGATGATTCGCCAAAATTTGTTTTTCTGGTCAGTGCCTCCAGAACCGGAACTTCCAGACGATGTGCCGGTTTGATGCCTTTGAAGGTTTCCGGCGGTAATTCTTTCCAGTTGCCTTTGGTACAGGTGTAGGGATCGTCCTTTACGGAGACAGTGCCTGTACGCAGAAATTCATCAATTGATGCCACGGCAAGCTTGCCCGCGCCGATTGCGGCAATGGCGATGTCCGGTCCGGTTACACAATCTCCGCCGGAGAAAACCCAGGGCAGGGCTGTTTGAAGGGTTTGCGAATTCACCACGACATTGCCCCATTTGTCAATTAATGTTTTATTTCCTATGCAGAAGCCGTCAACCGATTGGCCGATGGCGGAAATTATAGTTGTCGCTGTAAGCGTAAATTCTGAACCTTCCTGGGGTACTGGGCGTCGCCTGCCGCTCTTGTCCTGCTCACCAAGCACCATCCGGACGCAAGTCAGTTGCAGCGTTTCACCCGACGGCGTGATAGAAACCGGTGCGGTGAGATACTGCATGTTGACGCCTTCTTCAATTGCTTCTTCAATTTCGATATCCTGGGCAGGCATTTCCTGCCGGGTGCGGCGATAGGCCACAACGACGTCTTTGACACCAAGACGCAGAGCGCTTCGGGCCGTATCCATGGCTGTGTTCCCGCCGCCGATAACAATGACTCTATTGCCAAGTGCAGGTCTTTCACCACGTGCGAGTTTTGCCAGAAAATCTAGACCGGTCATGACGCCTTGGGAATCTTCGCCTTTTGCGCCCATGGCAGTCGCTTTTTGTGCGCCAAGTCCCAGAAAAATTGCTTCAACGCCGTCTCTTTTTAGTGATTCAAGTGTAAAATCACGGCCCAGTTTTTTGTTGTAGGAAATATTGACACCCAGATCGAGAATGGATTTAATTTCCGCGTTCAGATCTTTTTCGGGCAGGCGGTAGTAGGGGATACCCCAGCGCAGCATGCCTCCTGCCGCTTCCTGCATTTCAAAAATTGTTACCGCATGACCCAGTCGCCGCAAAAACCAGGCGGCGGAAAGCCCCGCAGGCCCGGCTCCAATAATTGCAACTTGATGTCCTGTGTCTGGCAGACACGCCGGTTTATAGGGCTGTAACTGGAACGTGTCCCAATCGGCAACAAAGCGTTTGATGCCGTTGATGTTGACCGCGCCTTCCATGGCGTTGCGGCGGCAGTCCGTTTCGCAGGGATGCGGGCAGACACGTCCGCAGACCGCGGGCAGCGGGTTGCTCTCCTTGATCACGGCGAGTGCTTCCCCAAAATTGCCGCAATTGACGTGATAAATATACTTCTGGATGTCGATATGTGCCGGGCAGCGCAAAACGCAGGGCGCGATGCAGTCGCCGTAATGATGTCGCAAGAGGGACTGGAGATAAATATGCCGGTAGCTTTGAAGGGCATCGGATTGGGTGCGGATGACCATACCGTCAATAACCGGTGTGGAAGTCGCGGAAACAAATCTGGTTTTGATGCCTTCGATTACTTCCACAAATGCGGCTTCAAAATTACTCGGGGGGCTGACCCGCGGATCGTAACCCAGAGCGGGGATGTCGATGCCCGAAGAACGGGCAGCGTCGATAATCGTCAAACCATTGATTACCACAAAATCTTCTCCGTCAATATTTACTGAAATCATTCAAATACTTCCTTCTATTTCATTTTACTGACCGTCAGTATAGGAAAAGCCCTCCGGCAAGTCAATAAAATTCGTCTTTGGTTTATCCACAGGGCAGGAATTTACCAAACTGGTGATGTATGTTTTTGTAATTAGCAATGGAATTAATTGAGCAAATACTGCCCTAGCTTAAAGAGCCAATTGATGAGCAATAGAAAAATGATTGCCAGAATTCCCCCGGAGATGATTATAAAAAAAAGCTCCTCAGTTCCGTTTATGCTTTTAACCAATATGTAAATGCCGATGGGAACATTGAGCAGTATTCCCGTTATTGTTCCTGGTGCATATTTTTTAAGAACAAGCGTTGCGATTAAATGAGGGAAGATAACATTGGCAACC
>CAIVDK010000261.1 GCA_903904655.1 uncultured delta proteobacterium
ACGAATTTTCTTTTTCCAGAAGCTGCTCGACGCGGCGCTGGGTATCTTCAAGTTTTGCGGAACAGAAACGGATCAGCCGAATACCTTCTTCAAAAGATTTCAGCGCCGAATCCAGCGGCATTTCACCTGCTTCCATTTCTCGTACTATATTTTCCAGTTTTTCCAAAGCGTCTTCAAACTTTTCTTTCGCCATTGCTTTTTACTCCTCTTGAATTTTTTCCACCCGCGCCTGGATACCGCCGCAGGCAAGTTGAATACTGACTCGTTCATCCAAAGTTAACTCTCTTGCCTGGCGGACAATTTCTCCATTCGATAACCGGCGCATGATGCTGTAGCCTCTTAGCAAGACGGCCAGTGGATTTAAGGAAGCGAGCAGGGCGGCGTTTTTCTTCAGCCGCACGTCGCGATCCCTGAGATAACGATTCCAGCCGCTCATGATATCTTTCTCTATATTGTTGAGGAAGCTTCTCTTTTCTCGAACCAGCTTTCCCGGATTCTGATTTTGCAGACCCAGTTCCAGATGTTGCAATTTACTATTCATCAGCTGGGTTCTTTGTGCGAACGAGCGCTGAATTCTTTCGCGCAGATCATCCAGATGAATCGAGAAATCAACCAGAAACCGGCGCGGATCTTTGAAGCGGGCTTGCAGGGCTGCGAGCCGTCCTTTTTGATCATCAAGATGACGGCGCTGGGCAACCGACAGCCGCTGCCGCAGATTATAGAGGTTTTCCTGCAATTCGGTTCTCTGGGGAACCGCCAGTTCCGCCGCCGCAGAAGGTGTGGGCGCGCGCAGGTCTGCCACAAAATCACAAATCGTGAAGTCGGTTTCGTGACCGACCGCAGAGACAATGGGAATGGATGAGCGAAAAATTTCTCTGGCCAGGGCTTCGTCATTGAAAGGAGCGAGATCCTCCAGCGAGCCGCCGCCTCGCGCGATAATGATAATATCCACCTTGCCGTATGCATGGAGATTGCGCAGGGCTGAAATTATTTCACCTGCCGCCTCGTTTCCCTGCACCCGGGTGGGCGCGATCAGAATATCCACGGAAGGAAAACGTCGGCGGGTGATGTTTAAAATATCCCGGACTACGGCGCCCGTTGGCGACGTAACGACACCGATGCGGTGAGGCAGAAAAGGCAGTGCCTTTTTGTGGGACTTGTCGAATATTCCTTCGGCGGCCAGTCTGGCCTTGAGCTGCTCAAACGCTTTTTGCAGCGCGCCCACCCCCTGTGGTTCGACAGATTCCACAATAAGCTGGTATTCACCACGGGGCGGATAAGCGCTGAGGCGGGCCCGGCACAGAATCTTCATGCCGTCCTCCAGTTCGAACTTTACCGCACGGGTGCCGTATTGGCGAAAATAAACCGCCCGGATCTGGCTTTTGTCGTCTTTCAGCGTAAAATAGACATGGCCGGACTGGGGACGGCGCAAATTGGAAACTTCACCTTCCACCCAGAGTGAACCAAAGGCTTCCTCCAGAAAGGTTTTAATATTATCGTTTAGTTGTGAAACGGTCAGAATATCGTTCATTCACCCCACCTAGCTTGTGAACTACCAGATATTGGCAGGTAAGACAAGATTGAAATCTGGGTGAGTCAGGCAAAAGTATTGACGTTGCCGCTTAGTCCCGAAACTTTCAGAATCCCCGGTTTGTTCAGAATTTCCATTTGCCTGGCAGGAGTGCCTGTGTTAATGCTTTTTAAAGGAGGGTGCGAGCATGTCCGATAAATATGATCTGGTTATCGTTGGCGGCGGGCCGGGAGGCCTGGCGGCGGCGGAAACGGCTGCGGCAAAGAAAAAACGAGTCCTCATTATCGAAAAAAACGGTTGGGGTGGCACCTGCACGCATCGCGGCTGTATTCCAACCAAAGCGCTGCTTTCATGCAGCAAAATTTATACGGATTTAAAAAAACTCAAACGTGTCGGTGTAAACGTTGCCGATGCAGCCATTGATTTCGCGGCCATGAAAAAACACCAACAACAGATTGTGAAAATCGCGGCCCTTGGCGCGCAAAAGGCGCTTGTCGATGCACAGGTCGAAACAAAACTGGGCACTGGCGAAATTCTCTCGCCGCATGACGTGCGATATACGGATCCATCGGGGTCTGCTCAGTCGATGGCGGCGGATAACATCGTCATTGCCTGGGGGTCACAACCGCAAATTCTGATGGAGATACAGACCTCAGAGCGAATACAGACTTCAGACGATATCCTGAACATCAACACATTGCCGGCAAGCATGATCATTGTCGGCGGCAGTTTCATCGGCGTCGAATACGCCACCGTGTTTGCCGAACTTGGCGTCAAGGTTATCCTGGTGGAACTGCTGGATCGTATTTTACCTCAGGAAGATGAAGAAGCCGTAGATTTTCTCAGCCAGGAGCTGAGCCGCCTGGGCATTGCCGTCCACACATCGACAAAGCTTATCAGCCTCAAAGAATCGATAGGCGGTGTTGTAATGCAGGTGCAAAAAAATAGCGAAACCATGGAAATGCGCGCCGGATGCGCCTTGCTTTGCACAGGCCGAAAACCGCTTTTGCATCGGGAGGAGTTGAATAAACTGGGGATTGATTATGTCAATGGCGGAATCAAAGTGGATGAGCACATGCAGACCAACGTCCGAGGCATTTATGCCGTAGGCGATGTTACCGGCGGCATGATGCTGGCACACCGCGCGGCGAGGCAGGCCAAAATCGCCGTGGAAAATATGTATGGAGGCGGCGATTGTACCTATAATGAAAACTTTATTCCATCCGTTGTTTACAGCCATCCACAAATTGCGCGCGTCGGCTACTCGGAGAGGCGAGCCTACGACGAAGGCTTAAATATAGAAATTGTTAAATCCAACTACGGCGCCAACATCATCGCCCGAGCCGAGTTGATGGGACAGGGTTTCGTTAAGGCTATCTTCCATCAGGACAAAATCATCGGCGCAGTCATCATCGGCGACCACGCCGCCGAACTCATTTCAACGCTTGCCCTGGCGGTATCCAGCGAACTGACGAGAAAGCAGCTCTCCGCCTGGGTGATCCCGCACCCGACGCTCAGCGAAATTTTTTTACCAATACTGGACAATTGATTTGACTCAGAGGAAAAAGTACTTGATTAAAAAAAGTGTTTATTAAGGAGGACAACATGAAGATAATCCATTACACATCCGTAAAACCGACTAATTTTGACAACGAACAGGCCAAGTATGTTGCCGGCCGCGTGGTGATTGGCAAGGGGGACGGGGCTGATCATTTTTGTATGCGCATTTTTGAAATTGCTTCAGGAGGACATTCGCCCAAGCACACGCACGCCTGGGAACATGAAATCTTTGTCCATTCCGGTGAGGGCGAAGTCTATGGCGATGGCAAGTGGCATCCTATTAATCACGGAACCGTTTTGTTCGTGCCTGCCAATGAAGAGCATCAAATTCGCAATGCCGGCAAAGAAATCCTGGTTTTTGCCTGCCTTATCCCATCGGGCGCGCCGGAATTATGAATCCCTAATATATTCATTTCGATGGTTTCAGGCGATTGTCCATCCCCGTGAACCCACATTCCGGCTGATAACAGGTAACATTCAGAAACTCGCATTTCTGTTTGCAGACGGGGCAGACTTCCGGCGGTTGAATTTCCACGATGGTATTGCCGCAATGGCTGCACTTCCATGTGTTTTCGGAAAGGGTTGCTTTATTTTCGACCATAGTCAGTTCCTCCTCAATGTTTTTATAAATCTAACACAAAATCAATGGTATATGAGAATAAATTTTGCCAAACGAATAAACTTGAAATAAATGACAACTTTCGGTAAACAGGGACACTCTTATGATTCAGGGGACTTCATGGCAAAAAGCACAAAAACAAAGGATATGGCGGATCTCACGCTTTTGGGTTCAGGTAAAACCGCAAAGCCGGTCCGCGAACTTGAGACATTTCCCAATCATCACCAGCGCAACTACACCGTCACATTGTCCACCGAAGAATTCACCTGTGTCTGCCCGATGACCGGCCAGCCGGATTTCGCCAAAATTAAAATTCAGTACATTCCCGGCAAAAAAATCGTCGAATCAAAATCTTTGAAGCTCTATCTTTGGTCGTTCCGCAACGAGGGCGTCTTTCACGAGCATGTCACCAATATCATCCTCGACGACCTGGTGGCTGCCCTTCAGCCAAGCTGGTGCAGGGTCACGGCAGAATTCGCTGTGCGCGGCGGTATTGCCATTCAGGTGGACGCGGAATATAAAAAGGAACAGGGAATCACTGTAAAAAGCACATAAAGAATAAATCTGAAGAAAAGATGAAAGGATACAGAATGGGAAAACGTGAAGACATTAAGAAAGTTTTAATTATCGGGTCCGGTCCGATTATCATCGGCCAGGCCTGCGAATTTGACTATTCGGGAACGCAGGCATGCAAAGCGCTCCGCAAGCTCGGCTATAAAATTGTGCTGGTGAATTCCAACCCGGCTACTATTATGACCGATCCGGGGATGGCCGATGTCACATATATTGAACCGCTCAATGCTCAGACGATTACTGAAATCATTGAAAACGAAAAACCGGACGCTATTTTGCCCAATCTGGGCGGCCAGACCGGCCTGAACCTGACGTCCGAACTCTACAAACTGGGTGTTTTACAGAAACACAACGTAGAGGTGATCGGTGTTCAGGTGGATGCCATTGAGCGCGGTGAAGATAGAATCGCTTTCAAGGAAGCTATGAACAAGCTGGGCATTGACATGCCCAAAAGCGAACCGGCCCTGACCGTGGAAGAGGCGGAAAAAATTGCGGCTAAACTTAGTTATCCGGTGGTTGTCAGACCTGCCTATACGATGGGCGGCACGGGCGGCGGCATTGTTTATAATCTGGAAGAGCTGCGTGTCATCGCCAGCCGGGGTATTTCGGCAAGCCTCATCGGACAGATCCTGATTGAAGAATCCGTCATCGGCTGGGAAGAGCTGGAGCTGGAAGTCGTCCGCGACGCCAAAAATAACATGATCACGGTCTGCTTTATTGAAAATGTCGATGCAATGGGCGTCCATACCGGCGATTCCTACTGTACGGCGCCGATGCTGACCATTTCGGGAGACCTCCAAAAACGTTTGCAAAAATATTCTTATGACATCGTAGAAGCCATTCAGGTTATTGGTGGAACTAACGTTCAATTCGCGCATGATCCCAAAACGGATCGCATCGTGGTCATTGAGATCAATCCGCGCACGTCGCGCTCCTCGGCGCTCGCCTCCAAGGCAACCGGTTTCCCCATTGCCTTGATTTCATCGATTCTGGCTACGGGCATTACCCTGGACGAAATTCCCTACTGGCGCGAAGGCACACTGGACAAATACACGCCGTCGGGCGATTACGTTGTGGTCAAATTCGCCCGCTGGGATTTTGAAAAATTCCCCGGTGCAATTGACAAGCTGGGTACGCAAATGCGCGCCGTGGGCGAAGTCATGAGTATCGGAAAGAATTATAAGGAGGCGCTGCAAAAGGCCATCCGCTCCCTGGAGAAAAAACGTTACGGCCTGGGTTTCGTCAAAGATTTCAATACAAAATCGCTCGACGAACTGATGGAAATGATCAGCGAACCGTCCAGCGAACGACAATTCATTATGTATGAAGCCCTGCGCAAGGGCGCCACGGTGGAAGCCCTGCACGCGAAGACTTTCATCAAAAATTGGTTCATTGAGCAGATGAAGGAATTGGTGGAGCTGGAAGAAAAGATTCTTTCTTACAAAGGCAAAAAGCTGCCGGATGACCTGCTCATTTCGGCCAAGAAAGACGGCTTTGCCGACCGCTATCTGGCGCAGATTCTAAACAAAAAAGAAGAAGACATCCGCAAACAGAGGCTGGCCGCAGGGTTTTGCGAGGCCTGGGATGCGGTGCCGGTGAGCGGTGTGGAAAACGCGGCTTATTACTATTCCACCTACAACGCGAAGGACAAAGTCAGCGTCAGTAAAAACCGCAAAATCATGGTGCTGGGTGGCGGTCCCAATCGTATCGGCCAGGGCATTGAGTTTGACTATTGCTGCGTGCATGCGGCGTTTGCCCTGCGCGATGAAGGCATCGAATCGATCATGGTCAATTGCAACCCGGAAACCGTCTCCACCGACTATGACACCTCCAACAAGCTGTATTTCGAGCCGCTGACCGTCGAGGATGTTTTAAGTATTTACGAAAAGGAAAAACCAGAAGGTGTGATTGTGCAATTCGGCGGTCAGACGCCCTTAAACATCGCAGCGGACCTGACCAAAGCGGGTGTGAAAATTATCGGCACGTCGACGGAAACCATCGATCTGGCCGAAGACCGCGACCGTTTCCGCAAAATGATGGACAAACTAGGCATCCCCATGCCCAAATCCGGCATGGCCAGCAACTTGGAACAGGCGCTCAAAGTTGCCTCCGGCATAGATTACCCACTGATGCTGCGTCCCTCTTATGTGCTGGGCGGACGCGGCATGGAAGTGGTTTATGATGAAGAGATGCTCAAACGTTATGTCAATGCCGCTGTCGGCGTCACGCCGGAGCGACCGATTTTGATCGACAAGTTTCTGGAAAACGCCATTGAAGCCGAAGCCGACGCGATTTCCGACGGCACGGATGCCTTTGTCCCGGCGGTGATGGAGCATATCGAGCTAGCCGGTGTCCATTCCGGTGATTCCGCCTGCGTGATTCCGCCCATCAGCATTCCGGCACGGCACATTGACACGATCATTGAATACACGAAAAAGATTGCCGTGGAATTCGGCGTGGTGGGCTTGATGAATATCCAGTACGCCATCGCGGGCGACGTCGTTTACATTCTGGAAGCCAATCCCCGCGCCTCGCGCACCGTGCCGCTGGTTTCCAAGATTTGCAATATTTCCATGGCGAGAATCGCAACACAGATTCTGCTGGGCAAAAAGCTCAAGGACATGAATCTGAAGAACAAAGTCTTCAGCCACTTCGGCGTCAAGGAAGCCGTTTTTCCCTTTAACATGTATCAGGAAGTTGATCCGATCCTGGGACCGGAAATGCGCTCCACCGGCGAAGTGTTGGGTCTGGCCGATTCTTTCGGCCTAGCTTACTACAAAGCTCAGGAAGCCACCGGGCAGAGCCTGCCTGCGGAAGGCACCGTGCTCATCACGGTTGACGAGAAGGACAAGAGCGGCATCCTGGAAGTCGCCCGCGCTTTTGCTAATATCGGGTTTAAGATCATTGCATCCAACGGCACCTATAAATATTTTGCCGATCACGGCATTGCCTCGGAACGAATTTTAAAGATGCACGAAGGACGGCCCAATATCGTGGACGCGATCAAAAACGGCGAGATTCAACTGGTGATTAACACACCGGCGGGCCGCCTCAGTAAATATGATGATTCTTACATTCGCAAAGCGGCCATCAAATACAAGATCCCTTATATTACAACGGTTGCCGCTGCGGTGGCTGCGGTCAAGGGCATTGCCGCCTTCCGTCAGGGCCATGGCCGGGCAAAATCCCTGCAAAGTTATCATGCGGAGATAAAATAGGGGAGTAGGCTGAAGACCGAAGACTGAAGGTACAGAAGTAGGGAACGGTCGCGACCGTTCCCTACTTCTGTATGAATCCCATTTCCTGAAGAATATCGCGGACACGCTCGGCCTGATTTTCTTCAACCAACAGGCGGGCATAAGATCCGGCAGCAACCATCATAAGCGTACTTTCGCCCTGAAAATAGTAATGGATGTCTTCGCCATCGAGCACGGACTTGATAAACGCGATATCGCCCTGATTATATGTCGAGAAAACCTCAATCATGTTTACTCTTCACTTACGCTTCACGGGATATGCTCGCGCCCCCCTGAAGGGGGGGTACGCATTCCGCCTCATTCAAATCCCGGCGGTGGCGTAAATCCTCCTAAAACATCTTCCATTTTCACGGCTAGATCCAGCGGCGTACCATCTTCCATGTAAGGCCCCATAATCTGGATGCCTACCGGCAAATTGGCTGCTGTTTTCCCAACAGGAATAACCGTTACCGGACAGCCGGCCAGCGTCGCGATGGATATCCACTTGAATGTCTCTGCGTAATAGCGCGAGCCGTCCGACGATTCCATAACCCGTCCCCAAAAGTTTCGATCGTGATTGTGGGCAAAGGCCGGGATGCAGTTTGCAGGCATCAGAAACGCGTCAAAGGTTTTGAAATACTCCTGCCAGGCCAGCCGCGAGGAAAGCCTTATCACACCGAGGGCGACCCAGTTTTTATGGGAAATGGTCAGGCCCTCCACGTACTGGCGCTGTGTTTCACCGTAGGGCATGCCGTAGAGGAGTTTCATCATATTGATCAGCTCGTCGGTGAAAAATGGTGATTGAGAAACATAGGCGGCCATCAGTTTGAAATACGTTTCAAAAATGCTGGCAAAGTTGATTCCCTCGGGCCATCCCTCTTTGAGCTTGACACCTTCCTTGCGCAAAGCGTCGACGGTATTGCCGATGATACTTTGAATTTCGGGATGCACCGGACAAAAAGCATCATTGATTACGTAACCGATCTTGTAATCTTTCAGCTTGGTTTTGCGCGGTTTTGGAAGTCTCCATTTGTAAGCCACAGTGTCTTCCTGAGCCGGACCCGCAAGAATTTCAAGCTCAAGCTTCAGATCCGCCGCCGAGCGCGCCATGGGACCAATGACCGCCAGATCGTTTAAGCCGGCCAGATTAATGGCGGGCGACACCAGCGACGGCAGGGGCGGGATTACGCCCTGAGCCGAAACAAGATTCAGCGATGATTTGTGGCCGTAAATACCGCAGAAATTACTCGGCGTACGGATCGATCCGGCAAGATCCGCGCCCAGCTCGAGAAAGCCGAAACCTGCCGCCAGTGCGGCCGCTCCTCCACCGGTAGACCCGCCGGAGGTTCTGTTTACATCCCACGGGTTGTTGGTCGTTCCCGCCACGGGGTTGTATGTCTGGATATCACTTGCGCCGATGGGTGTGTTGGTCTTGCCGATGATGACGGCCCCGGCGTTAAGGAGTTTCTGCACAGCCACTGCGTTTTCTTTGGGAACATAATCAGCAAGATCGGGAAATCCGCATGTGGTGCGTAACCCTGCCGTGCGAAACTGATCTTTGATGAGAATCGGCAGCCCGTGGAGCGGCCCCCGGCTAATTCCCTTCGCCAGGTCGTTATCCGCCTTGCGGGCCTGCTTTAATGCCTGTTCCTCATTGAGCGTGACAAAGGCGTTGATTTTTTTATTGTGCTTCTTGATACGGTTAAAGACATGTTTCGTTAATTCACGGGACGAGATAACACCGGCCTTGATCGCCTTAGCGGCCTGAATGGCTGTTCCGAAATCGGGATCAAATTTCATGCGAGGTTTAGGTGATGAAGAAGAAATCTTTTTTTTCATAGTCAAAAGGCCCCCTTCTGTTGGATGAGTGATCATGACATTATTCGAAGAACATTTCTACTTAATTTATCATCTTACATTCACAAATATTATGGTTTTTTAAAAATGATTATCTGTGCTATATGAAAGACGAATAAAAAAATCAGGAAAGAACACTTTTATGGAACAACTTAAAGGCTCACAGCGAAAATATCTGCGCGGAGAGGCGCATCATTTAAAACCACTTGTAATGATTGGCACAAAAGGCGTAACCGAACAACTGCTCGGCTCCGTCGATCTCGCCCTGAAGGATCATGAACTCATCAAAGTAAAATTCGGGGAATTCAAAGAAGCCAAAAAGGAAATCGCCGCGCAAATCGCCCAAGCCACCGAAAGCGAAGTGGTCGGCCTCATCGGTAACATCGCCATCTTCTACCGACAGCATCCACAATCGGAAAAAAGAAAAATTAAAATCCCCTAAACTCTTTCGGTTCTTTCATAAATAAACTAAGCATCGCGCCCCACTTTTTGTGGCATATATTTTATTGACATACAAAACCTGTTTTCGTATAGTGCGGCCATAAACACGCAATGGCTTATCAAGGATACCTAATAGGCAAGCTCAAACATTCCTAAAGGGAGCTTTATGACGTTTCTTGATAGTTTTGTATTCAGAGGGAAATCCAAATTTGATCCTTCGAGAAATAATTTTCCAGTAATCCTTCATGATTCTTGCAATATCCTAATCAATCTCGTCCTTCAAGTACTGAACGCCTTCAGCGATCACCCCCTATCTGCCTGCTGCATGTTCAAACGACAAAGAGTCGATACGTGAGATTCTTGAATGCGGTGCTTATTTAAAATTGGGAATTTATTATGGAGAGCTCGTTTTTTGTTATCAATGAAAGGAGGAGGTGAAATTTTTACTTATAATTTTTCATAACTTAAAAAATCAACAATGATGGAGGTCTTTATGGGAAGCAAGTTTGGTCTTTTCAAGACCGAGGACTGGTGGTCAGTGTGGTTGGGATTATTTATTTTTATACTCTCACTTGGATCGCTTTTAAACCTTGATCTCTTAGGATGGGCAGTAACGCCTAAAGTGTGGATGGATTTTACGAAATCCATAGCTCCCGCATCAAAGGCCTACGCGGGACTCAATCCAATAGCATCAATCATTTTAACGTTCTTTGCTGTTCTCAGTATTCTCATTGTTGGTGCGAAAGCGCTTGGTTATGACTTAAAAAAATTCATCTATGGTTTCACGATAATTTTCTGGGTAACATATCTGTGCACGGTACTTGGGCATTATGCAGTCATTGCTGCGCAGACGCCCGCTGAAATCAAAAAGTTCGGACTCGACTGGTCATTAAAGCTTACCGGTGAGGCAGGATTGATTCTAGCCCTGCTTGTCGGTCTCTTTTTTGGCAACTTTATGCCGAAATTTGCTGACTCACTAAAAGAGGCAGCCCGGCCTGAATGGTTTATTAAAACAGCCATAGTAATAATGGGCGTAGGACTAGGCGTTAAATCTGCCGAACAGCTGGGCCTGGCGACATCGATGATGTTCAGGGGGCTTTGCGCCATTGTTGAAGCGTACCTGATCTACTGGGCAGTTGTGTATTTAATAGCTAGAAAATATTTTAAATTCAGCCGCGAATGGGCAGCGCCACTTGCCTCCGGCATATCCATATGCGGCGTATCCGCGGCCATTGCAACAGGTGGAGCTATCCGCGCTCGTCCGATAGTTCCTATCATGGTTTCCTCTCTTGTTGTAATTTTCGCAGTAGTTGAGCTTATACTCCTTCCATTTTTAGCAGCGGAGATTCTTCCAAATCAGCCGCTTGTTGCAGGGGCATGGATGGGTCTTGCTGTTAAAACTGACGGAGCAGCTGTAGCCAGCGGTCAGATCGTTGAGTCTCTGATATATGCCAAGAATGCGGCACAGGGCATAAATTATCAACCTGGCTGGGTTGTAGGCACAGCTACGACGGTTAAAATATTTATCGATATTTTCATCGGAATATGGGCTTTCTTACTTGCCGCAATCTGGACAACCAAAATCAATCCCCAAAAAGGCGAAAAAGCCCAAGCCGGAGAAATATGGGATCGTTTCCCCAAATTTGTCATCGGCTATTTTTTAACGTTCCTTATCATGCTCGCCATCGGGCTTCATTGGCCGGAATTGAAGTCGAAAATATCACTCTCCAGCTCAGAAACCGACGTATTTAGAAAACTCTTTTTCGCAATGACTTTCTTCTCCATCGGACTGGCATCTAACTTCAAGAAACTCTGGGAAGAAGGCATCGGAAAACTGATGTTGGTTTATGTTATAGCATTGTTCGGTTTCATCATATGGATCGGGCTGGCAATATCATGGATATTCTTCAATGGTGTTATGCCGCCGCTTGTTAAATAATTTTTTGGAAGGAGTTTTATATGGCTGATATAAAAATCAAAGATGAAATGGAAAAAATGGAATATGAACCCCTATTGCCTATTGAAAAAAAATTGATAGCCTGGAGTCTTATCCTTGGAGTGGTATTGCTTGTCGGGTTGGTGTGGGTGAGCTATACATTTTTTCCCGCCGGTCATTGATATGTTTTTGAATTGACTTTAAGGTTTATTAGATTTTGTTTAAAAGAAAGCCCGGTATTTTTACCGGGCTTTCGTATTCATTAATTCTTGAAGTGATGGTGTTATAAATATAGGATATTGTTTTAACTATCTATTTTACCCGACCCGAACAGCTCTTCATACTGCGACAGTTTTTCTTCCCATTTCTTCAAAGCGTCATAATTCCCCTTCCACTCCAAGCATTCCTCTTTACAGTCAGAATCTTTTCCGCTTTCAAGGTCTTTCATGAAAACATTGTTGCTTTTATTGTGTTTTTTTTCCATGACGGCAAGGTTTTTTTTTAATCCAGTGATCATTCTTTTACACACATCAATTTCTCTATACATTGAAATTTCATATTCATCAGTTCGCATTTTTTCCCTTAATGATATCTTATCTTCTGGTCAGCTGCCGGTACTTGATGCGGTGCGGCTGGCTGGCTGCGGCGCCGAGGCGGCTTTTGCGGTCTTCTTCATATTCGGAATAGTTGCCGTCAAATAGGAGCGTTTTGCTTTCACCTTCAAAGGCCAGAATGTGCGTGCAGATTCTATCTAAAAACCAGCGGTCGTGGCTGATGACGACGACGCAGCCGGCAAAACTTTCCAGGGAATCCTCCAGCGCACGCAGCGTGTTGATATCCAGATCGTTGGTGGGCTCATCGAGCAACAGCACATTAGCGCCTTCCTTGAGCATGCGCGCCAGATGAACGCGGTTGCGCTCTCCGCCGGAGAGCGTCCCCACTTTTTTCTGCTGATCCGTACCGGAAAAATTAAAGCGCGACACATACGCGCGTGAATTGATCTGCCTTGATCCAATAGGAATAATGTCCTGACCGTCGGAAATCATCTCCCAGATATTTTTGTTAGGATCAAGCGCGTCGCGGCTCTGGTCAACATAGGCCAGTTTCACGGTCTCGCCGATACGGATCGTTCCGGTATCCGGCGTTTCCTGATCGGTGATCATGCGGAACAATGTGGTCTTGCCCGCGCCATTGGGACCGATCACACCGACGATGCCACCGGGCGGCAGCGCAAAGGTCATGCCTTCCACCAGCAGCTTATCGCCATAGCCCTTGTTCACGTCCTTGGCTTCAATCACCAGATCGCCTAGACGGGGTCCCGGCGCGATAAACATTTCGCGGGTGCCGGATTCCTTTTCCTGGTTTTTCCCAAGCAATTCTTCATAAGCGCTAATGCGCGCCTTGGATTTGGCATGCCGTCCTTTAGGCGACATACGAATCCATTCCAGTTCGCGCTCCAGGGTCTTGATTCTTTCGCCCTCGGATTTTTCTTCATTCTTCAGGCGGTTTTGCTTTTGCTCGAGCCACGAAGAATAATTGCCCTGCCAGGGGATGCCCTGACCGCGGTCAAGTTCCAGAATCCAGCCCGCAACGTTGTCGAGAAAATAGCGGTCATGCGTTACGGCGATAATGGTGCCTTCATATTTTTGCAGGTGATGTTCCAGCCAGGCGACAGATTCGGCATCCAAATGATTGGTCGGTTCGTCCAAAAGCAAAATGTCCGGTTTCTGCAGAAGCAGGCGACAAAGAGCGACACGGCGTTTTTCACCGCCGGAGAGTACCTTCACTGGCGTATCGCCGGGCGGGCAGCGCAGGGCGTCCATCGCCATTTCCAGCCGTGAATCCATATCCCAGGCATCGAGCGCATCCATCTTTTCCTGAAGGACAGCCTGTCTATCGCAGAGTTTGGTCATCTCGTCATCCGACAAGGACTCGGCAAATTTTTCGTTCACGGCGTTATATTCGTTGATAACATCCATCGTGGCCTGCACACCCTGTTCCACAATCTGGCGCACTGTTTTTGACTCGTCCAGACGTGGTTCCTGTTCCAGGTAGCCTACAGTGTGGCCCGGGGAAAGAATGGTCTTACCCAGAAATTCATCGTCAACCCCTGCCAGAATCTTTAAAAGAGAGCTCTTGCCGGAACCGTTCAAACCGATCACACCGATTTTCGCACCATAGAAATAAGACAAATAAATGTCTTTGAGCACCGGCTTTTTTTCGTAAACCTTGCTGACTCCGATCATGGAATAAATAACTTTGTTTCCTTCATTGGCCATGTAGCGCAAAACCTCCAGAGTGGTAAATTGTCCCTAAATGTTGGGGAAAATATTTTGAATGATAATGTTAAAATTGTCCTGTACTTTCTCCCGGCCTTCGATAATGCCCATGTGCCCGGGTAAAAGCACCTCGATGTCCAGATCGGATAGCGTGACGATACTCTTTTTCAGCAAGGTGCCGTTGCCTCCGGGAAAATCCGTGCGGCCGACATTCTGCTGAAACACGACATCGCCGCAGAAGAGGACTTTCTTTGCCGGCCAGTAAAGTCCGATGGAGCCGGGCGTATGGCCGGGAATGGAAATGACTTTGAATATCTGATCGCCCAGTTCGAGCTTGCCGTCTTCCAGTTGCATGTTGATCTGCATCTGCGGCACGGTGATGCCGAAGAGACCGTAGAGTTCGCCGCCGATGCCTTTGAGGAAATCCATTTCCTTGCGGTGCAGGGCGATCTTCACCGTTTCCTGATCAAAAAGTTCGGAGCCCTGAAAGTGATCGGGATGAGAATGCGTGTTGATCACGTAGCGGATGTTCTTCTTTTTGATGCCGTCGTTGGCCATCTGATTGAGCAAATCGGGTAGATAGCGCGTCAGGCCCGGATCAATGAGCGCCTGTACGTCTCCGCCGATATAGTAACTGTTGCAGTTGTTGTCAAAATAGTTCGCCCACTCATAAATATAAATATCGTCTTGATACTTCATCTCCAACCTTTCCTTTTTTAAATAGTTCCTTTTGTCACGGTCCGGATGATCCGGCCGGCGCCTTGCGCGGGACAAAAATCCAAAGCAGGAAATAGAGGAGAATCCCTGTTCCAAAACAAATAACCAGCAAGGTAAACAATAAGCGCCATGCCCAGGAAGGAACCGGCGTGTGTTCTCCCAATCCGCCGCAGACGCCGCTAATCCAGCGGTCCGTATCGGATTTTGTAAAGTTATGCAGCCAGTCATTTTGTATCATGGATCCACCTTCTCCCGAAGATCTGCTTTTATTGCTGTTTTATTTAAGGAGTGCATCATGGCTTATCCGTCCGGACATGCCTTTGTGCGTTTTTACTTTGCCCGCAAAACTTTGTCCAGCGGCATCTCCGACGAGCTGTGGCCGACTTTAATAATATTGCCGTCTTTGTCCACCAGCATGATCATGGGCACGCCGACGACGTTGTAGGCATTGGCCACGCTGCCGTCTTCGTCCAACAGCGTCCGGTAGGGAAGAGAATTGGCCTGGGCAAATCGTTGCACTTTTTTCGCCGGTTCCATAATGTTAACATAAATCACTTCCAGGCCGCGCGGCGCGTAGGTTTCGTAAACCTTTTTGTAAGCGGGTACTTCGGCGCGACATCCGGGACACCAGGTTGTTCCGAAAAAAATCAGCACCGGCTTGCCGCGCTGAGCACTCAAACGGAATATTTTACCCTGCAGATCCTTGAGGGCAAAATCCGAAGCGGCGGGATACTGCGGTTTAAATGGCGCATTAGGAACATACTGGCCCCATGAGGCGGAGACGGGAACAAAGATCGATATACAAAGTAAAACAATAAAAACATGAACTGTTTTTCGCATGATACTCCTTTAATTAAAAAGCAAGCGTGCCTGCAGTATACAGGAAATATTCGGCCGCGCCAATCAAAATAACGCCGAAAACCCTTGTGATTATAGTCATCCAGGCCCCCGAGCGCGGGAGTGTCGAAATAAATCCGGCAAATGTTCCGACCAGAATCAAGAGCGTCCCCATGCCGAAGGCAAAAACAAACAGAAGGCCGATGCCCAATAGAATATGGGTCTGCAACGCCACAAAACCAAGCAGCACGCCCAACACAGGCGCGGTGCAGGGACCGATCACAAAACCGGAGGCCGCGCCCAACAGAAAACTGGCAATAAACCCTTTTTTGCCACCGGCGGAATATTTCATCATGCCTTGCGGAATCGGAATTGAAATTTTGAAAACATCGAGCATGGACAATCCCATAATCAGACAAACGTTGGCCATGATAAAATAGACCAGCGGAGTCGTCTGCATCTGTCCGAAGAGTTTTCCCGATAAAGCCGCCACAGCTCCCAGGGCGGCGTACATCACCGCCAGTCCCAGAACATAGAACAACGACAGCAGAAAACCGCGCAGTTTCGAGGATGCCCCCTGCGCGCCGATGAATCCGACCGTCACGGGTATCAACGGGTAAGTGCAGGGTGTAAAGCTGATCACCAGGCCTCCAAGATAGGCTGCCATGAACGCCAGAAACACCGAACCCTGTAAATACCCGGATAAATTATTAATTAGATTTTCAATCATCTATTTCCTGACCATAGTTTTTTAGAATGTATAGACGGGAGGGAAAAACGTCAAGGTGAAATATCGGCAGGTAAAAATTTTTAGTCGCGGAAAATCTTATGGATTGGCTATGCACAATGCCCAATCAACCACCTCGCGAGCTCGCTGTCAAGGTATGAAATGAACGTCATTATATCGCGAGCTCGTTGCAGCAAATTAACGCTCGTCCCACAACAGCGGGATAAAACTAATCTGAAAGGAGGCTCGATGAGAAAATAACATTCCACATTGACTTGGTAAAATACTTATGAGAAAAGACTAAACAGCCAAGGGAGGCATAGGGGAAAATATGGAGAAGAGAAAGAGTTTCTG
>CAIVDK010000262.1 GCA_903904655.1 uncultured delta proteobacterium
AATATTGCTTGACAACTAGACGACCGGTCTATTATGGAAGAAAACAAGAAGTGAATCATTAAGGAGGCCGCCCATGAATATCTATGAACAACTCAGAGAAATCCTGGATTCGCACCCCTCAACAGCGCCCAAGGGGGATGCTATCGATGAAATATTGCGCATTCTCTTTACGCCCGAAGAGGCGGCTATAGCAGTCAAAATGAACTTCAAACCCAAAAGCCCGGCAAGTCTGGCTCAGGCAACCGGGGTTGCCGAAAACGAGACCGAAGACCGTCTCGAGTCCATGGCCAACAAAGGCGTTATATTTTCCAAAAATAAGAATGGCAAAAAACTCTATGGACTGGTGCCGCTTATTCCCGGTGTTTTTGAGTTTCCCTTTATGAAGGGCGGTGGCTCGCCTATGCATGACCGCCTGGCCAGGCTATGGGAAGTATACCACCATGAGAGCCTTGGCGCTTCTTTTGCCGGAAATCCGACGCCGATGATGAGAGTGGTCGCGGTGGAAAAGTCCGTTACCCCGCAGGATCAAATCCATCCTTATGAAGAGGTCAAGCACCTGATTGAAAACTCCAATTATGTGGCCCTGACAAAATGTGCCTGCCGGGTGAGCGTCGCCAAGTGCGATAAGCCGAAGGAGGTCTGTCTTATCTTCGACGGTGTGGGCGAATTCCTCGTGGAGCGGGGATTTGCACGAAAGATCAGTAAAGAAGAAGGCATCAACGTGCTGGATCAGGCGGAGGCCGCTGGGCTGGTGCATACCAGCAATAACAGTGCGGATAAGGCCAGTGTGATCTGCAACTGTTGTCCCTGCTGCTGCACCATCCTGCGTGGCAGAACCCAGTTGAATCATCCCCATGCCTTTGAACCCAGCCGCTTTGCAGCTCTTGTCAATAGCGATGATTGTGTTGCCTGTGGAGTCTGTGCAGATGAGCGCTGCCCGATGCAGGCCATCGAGGTCGGGGAGGATGTCGCTTTTGTTCATGAAGAAAAATGTATCGGCTGCGGATTGTGTGTTTCGACTTGTGCCACCGGGGCAATGGGCTTGATCGAAAGAAAGCAGATCCCCGCGGTTCCGGCGACGACTCAGGATATGGCTGTCAAAGTTCTGCAAGAGAAGGGAAGGCTCGAAGCTTTTATGAAAGTCATGCAAAGTTAACGGCGGCAGGATTTACTATGGCAACAACGAAACTTAATACACGCGAGGAGATCATCCGTAAAGGAGCCCAGTTGATCCATGCCCAGGGATACAAGGCAACGGGTCTCCAGCAAATTCTTGGTGTTGTGGGCATTCCCAAAGGTTCATTTTATTTTTATTTTAAAAGCAAAGATGATTTCGGCTGCGCTGTGATTGATCACTTCACACTTACCATTGGTGATGTTTTTACTGGACATTTGCTTGACGCCAGCATAACACCTCTTGAGCGGCTGAACAAGCTGCTGGACTATTATGAGTCGGCCTTCAAAAAGAGCGGGGCGACACTGGGTTGCCCCATTGGCAATCTGTCGCTGGAGCTTGCCGATGCCAACGAGGAATTGCGCAAGCGCCTGCAAGCCGCTGTGGACGGTTTTGTCACGCAGATTGAAGCCTGTCTGAAAGAAGCAAAGAAGAGTAAGCAGTTGCCGGCCAGACTCCATACGGCGGATACAGCAAGTTTTATCTTTCATGGACTGGAAGGCGCTATTCTGCATATGAAGGTTGCCAAGAGTGTTGAACCGATCCGGACATTTCGCCGATGCCTAAGTACCTACTTGGAAGGGAACAATAAAAAAAATGCATGAGTTGCCCATCACCGAAAGTATTTTGAAAATTGTGCTCGCGCACGCGGAAAGAAACGACGTCCGGCGGGTGATGACGATTCATCTTCAGGTTGGCAAACTCAGCGATCTGGAAGATGAATGGATTCAACGTTATTTTGATTACCTGAGCAAGGGTACCATCGCCCAGGGTGCTGAGCTCAAAATCGAACGGACGCCGATTACGCTGCAATGTAATGCCTGCGCCGCATCGTACCCCGTAGCAATAGCCAATTTGAGCGACTCGGCGTGTCCGGCCTGCGGACAAAAAGACAGTAAACTGATTTCCGGACGTGAATATTATATCAAGAACATGGAGGTGCAGTAGTGGAAAACGTGAGATTGATCGAAGTAAAAGAAGAAATCATGGCCGACAATAACCAGGTGGCAGCAGGCGTCAGAGAGCGGCTCCGCAATACAAAGACTATGCTTCTGAATTTGATGTCCTCTCCGGGCTCGGGCAAGACCAGCCTCATTCTCCGGACAGTCGAAGGCCTGAAAGGTGCTGTAAAACTCGGTGTCATCGAAGCGGATATTGATTCTACGGTGGATGCGGAAAAAGTGGCAGCCCGCGGAATTCCGGCAATTCAGCTCCGGACTGGCGGATTCTGTCATCTTGATGCCACAATGGTCACGCAGGGCATTGATGCCCTGGCCGCAAAGGAGCTCGACTTGATCATTATTGAAAATGTCGGCAACCTGGTGTGCCCCGCCGAGTTCGATACGGGCGCTCACAAAAACGTGATGATCCTGAGCGTTCCCGAAGGCGACGACAAGCCGCTTAAATACCCGCTTATGTTTACCATCTGCGATGTCCTCTTGGTCAATAAGATTGATTATCTGTCGCTGAGTGATTTTGATATGGCCGCTCTGCGCAAAAGGGTTCTTACCTTGAATCCCAATATTAAAATTATCGAAGTGTCCTGTAAAACAGGAGCGGGCATTGAGGATTGGATCGCCTGGCTTAAAAAAGAAGTAGAGGCATTTCGTTTGGGCTAAAGGAGTAAGTGATTGTATCTCAGGAGATGACGATTCTGCTCTCCACCACAGCTTTTCAGGGTTAACCGTTCTTTTAAAGAAGGGTTAACCCTTTCTTTATTTGAGCATTTGATTAATGCTTATTTTATCACTGTTTGCCGGCAGGCTGATGAGCAGTCCATCCCGTGCCAGCGTGATGGGTCCGTTGTAATATTTAGCTGCATCGCCAAGGAACATATTATTGAGCACCGGCGGCAGTGGCGGCAGGATGTGGTAAAGCACCAAGTGCTTGATACCCGCCTCCTGGGCTATTTTGGCAGCCTCTTCGGGTGATGTATGGTAACTGGAAATATCCAACGTTATTTTAGCCAGGGATGGGTTGGGTGATAATCCCGTCTGATCGTGTATCATCTTGATCATGGAAGGCTGCAATGCTTCGTGAAACAGAACGTCCACACCCTGTGACTGTTTTTTCAATGACGGGCATGGTGCTGTATCCCCGCTGATAACCAGTGACCTTCCCTGATAATTAAAACGATAGCCAACAGCAGGGTAAACCGGGGCATGATTCACTTGAAAAGCAGTGATCTTAAGCCCTCCTTCATCGACAAGAACAACCGACGTGTTTTCTTCAGCGGATAAGTCAAACGGCCGGGCAGTGCCGCCTGCGCCTGATGGCGGAAGGGTTGCTGCTCCATGATGTGCCACCCGGTATTTCGCATCAAGGTTGTAGGCATGATTAAATCCTTCCACCACGCTTTCAACGCCCTTGGGGCCGATGACATCCACGGGTTTTGTATGAGCGCCACTTCCCCAGCGCTGCAGCATCATTTCCCCCAGATCAGCGATATGATCGGAATGAAAGTGCGTCAGTAAAATCGCATCCACCTTGCCTATGTCAAAGCCCATCAGTCCAATATTCCGGGCAGACCCTTGACCGGCATCTATGATATACAGGTGATCCCCTGCCTGCACTACGATACAAGGGCCGACGCGGTTAATGTCGGGGAAGGGCGCCCCTGTGCCGGCGAGCCCTGCATAAAGCCCGTCATCTTTTTTATGCGATTGAATAAGAAACCGTTCCTGGATTATCTTTGTTGCCACAATCGTGAGGAGCTGCTTCTGGAAAACGGTAGCCGTCAGGACGATGATGACAACGACAGAAGCCACCCAAATTGTAGCTTTCAGTAAACGTCTCATCGGTTTTTTATTTGAGGTTGTGCTTTGCATTATTTTTTCCCAATTGAATGACCTGTCTTCTTTGCATTCAGTATATCCATCATTTTCTGGGCGGTTTCAGCGCCGGCATTCTGGTTCTGCCCTGTGACGATAGTGCCATCAATGACAACATGGTTGGCAAACATATCGCGGAATGCGGTCTCAGACTCAAAAAGCGCCCCCGAGGCGCGCAGTTCTCTTTCCGGGTGTTGCGGCGTTATCTCAATGCCCAGCTCTTTTACCTGTTTATCGGTAACAGCTGTCATTCTTCTGCCTTTGACCAGAGGATTGCCATTCTCATCCTTGGCCTTGAGAAATCCCAGAGCCCCGTGACAAACAGAACCTAAAATAATCTTCGTGGAATACGCTTCGCTTATTTTGCGGCCTAAGACTTCAGAAGTTCCCAGGTCATAAGCAGCGCCCCATCCGCCGGCCATGTAAATAAGATCGTATCGGGTAAAATCAACATCATCAATTTTTAGAGAATTCTTTGCTTTCTTCTGGAAATCCGAATCCGTCAAAAATCTGCGATCAGAAGGCGTAGCTACCGGCCAGTTAAGAGAGATTGGTTCTATGGGTATTTCCCTGCCATCAATGCTGGCAACGTCCACCTGCATCTTTGCGTCTAAAAATTCGTAGTAGGGGACGGTCATTTCAGATGCGTATACGCCGGTTTTCTTGCCGGTGTCTCCGAGAACACCGCGGCTTGTGGTGATAATCAATGCTTTGTGGTCGCCCAGGCCAAAGCTCTGTCCCTGGTAATGCGCATGCAATCCCATTGTTTTCAGAAATAATGGTAGGCCGAAATAAACGCTGAAAGCGATAAGGATAACGACGCATGATGCGAGCAGGGCTTTTTTCATTGTATTACTCTTCCAATTTCGGAATAACATAAACATCCTCCTAGACATTTAAATGACTTCGATGCCTTCTATTTGAAACGTTGTCCCTGAAACGAGTGTGTAATTCCGGGTGGAACAGTTTGGGCAGAGAATTTCTTCGCAGGCATAGCCATCACGGTCGATTTCAAAATCCTTGTTGCAGTCCCGGCAGCGGCAGATAATAGGATCGGAGATGACCAGAATTTCGGCATCCTCAGCGATGGTTCCCTTGCTGATATAATTGAAGTAGTGCTGAATCCACTCTTTCTTGATGTCCCGAAGCGCGCCCAGCCGAAGGACGATGGTCACAACCTTTCGGGAATCCGTCCGCTGGGCGTATTTTACCGCCATCTCCAATATGCTTTTTGTCAGAGGAAGCTCATGCATGGCTGATTATTTTTTACGCCTTTGCTGCCGCCAGTCTGGCTTTGTCAATCTGCGCTTTTTCCAATCCCATGAGATCCTGATTATCAAAAAACTTTTCTGCCTGGGGAAGGGTCAGCAGGTGGTCGGGTTTTCGCTCCAGGATCAGGGAATCGGTGGGGCAGGTGGTCACGCAGAGGCCGCAGCCGACACAATATTCCTTGTTAAAGACCGTCTTTTCATCCGCATGAACTGTCATCGCCTTTACCGGACAGCGTTCGACACATTTCCCGCAGTCCATGCAGCTTTCCTCATCTTTGGCGCATGTGTAGTTGCCCCAGGACTCATAACCCGTGCCGTGATGAATTTTGGCGGCCATCAGAAAACCGCAGTGGCATTTGGAGCAATTGCAAAAACCGGAGCAGTCTTTGGCATGGGCCATCTGCACAAATAGCCCTGCGCTTTCGTCATGGTGCAAGATGTCGAGGGTCTGTTCAATGGTTATCACGCGCGGGTTCGCGATTTTTGTCTCTAGGAGGTATTCCGCCATCAGGCCGAAAGCGATACAGACGTTCATTTCATCCGTACATTGGCAGTGCCTTTTGGCAAACGTAGCGACCTTTCTGCAGGCGCAGTCGCTCGCGACAATAAGCTTCTGCTTTTTGATGATGGCTTCAATATCATCGTCCGGGAGCAACTTTCCGTCTTTTACTATATCGGCACGAACCGGAACAACTCTCGCGATCGGAATATGATAGTCCATCAGCACTTTTCCATATGCTTCTGCGTAATACTGTCCCATGTTGATGGCATCTTTCTGATCGATGCTGTCCACATTGAATTCCCAAATGCCATGGATAAAGGGCACAATTCGGTATTTTTTCTCAAGACCATTTCGTTCCCAATACATAAGACCTTTGTTCGACATGGATTCCAGCTTCTCTTTCGCATCTTCGACGCTCATGCCCATATCTTCGGCCGCCTGCTCGGGCGTTTGCAGTCCTCGTTTAAACGTGATGAAAATCTCCGCATCTTCCATCGTGAATACTTTTTTCAGGAAGGCCAGCTCGGAGCCTTTTTCGGTTTTAGGATAACCCTTTGTCATCGAATCTAACTTCTGTCGCAGTCTTTCGTATACATCTTCCATTTTCTTTCTCCCCGTTTGAGCATTAACGTGCCTGCAGCGCGTAAAGTTTTCGTCCTTTATAGTTTGAGGCTCTTTAACATGGCCATTGCGGTATAACCATTAATAATTTTCATCTTTTAGCTTACACGATTTCTCATTGCGAATACGCTAAGTTGAAGCTAGCGATGCATTGAAGTCAACGAATGCGTACACAGATCAGAAGAAAGCAGAGACCACCATCGCGACAGAGAGTCCGATCAAGATAATTACGGTTCCCCAGGAAATAACATTCATCAGCTTGCTATTGACATACTCACCCATGATACGCTTGTCATTAATCAGAAACAGCATGAAAATTAGAACAAACGGCAGCAGAATGCCGTTGATAACCTGAGAATAAAACATAATGGAGATAAGCGGCACGCCCGGTATAAGAATAATGCCCGCTCCTAAAAAGATCATCAGTGAGTAAAGACCATAAAACTGCGGTGCTTCAACAAATTTTGTATTCAGACTGGATTCCCAGCCAAAGGCCTCACAAATGGTGTAAGCGGTGGAAAGCGGCAGAATCGAGGCGGCAAACAAAGACGCATTGAGCAACCCGAAGGCAAACAAAAGCGAAGCGTGTGTTCCTGCCAGCGGCGCCAGTGCCAGCGCGGCGTCTTTTGCCGTTTCAATCTTGAGGCCGTTTTGAAATAAGGTCACAGCGCAAAGCATGATAATAAAAAAAGCGACAACATTGACGGTGATGGAGCCGAAGATAACATCCATCCGGGCATATTTGTAGCTTTCCGCTTTCAACCCTTTGTCCACGATTGATGATTGTAAGTAAAACTGCATCCAGGGGGCAATTGTTGTTCCAATGATGCCGACAGCCATTGTCAGCATGCCCAAATCAAAATTCATATTCGGTGTTAGTGTCGCCTTGCTGATGATCGCCCAGTCGGGCTTAACCATAAATCCCGACACAATATAAGAAAGGTAAAAGACACAAGCCACAAGAAACGCTTTTTCCACGGACTTATAATTTCCCTTGACCACCAGCCACCAGACAAAGAAAGCCCCTGCCGGAACAGAAATGTATTTGCTGACGCCGAATATTTCCATACTGGCAGCGATACCGGCAAATTCGCAGACTGTGTTTCCCAGGTTGGCCAGAAGCAGAATAATCATCAGATAAAATGTAATCCTTGCGCCAAAACGCTCCCGAATTAAATCGGAAAGCCCCTTACCGGAAACGACCCCCATCCGGGCGCACATTTCCTGAATAATAATCAAAGCCATGGTTACAGGAATCAAAATCCAAAGAAGGCTTAATCCATAATGGGCGCCAGCCAAGGAATAGGTGGTGATGCCACCGGCGTCATTATCGACATTGGATGTAATGATCCCCGGACCGATGAAGGCAAAAAAGAGACCCACTTTCCATAAGCCGGTCTGTAATAGTTTTTTCCAAAATGTTCTTAATTTTCCCATATTCTCTTACCGGTCTAAGACCAATTCTTACTTTCCCAGCTGCGGAGCTACAACTTCTAGAAGATTTTTAAAGATGATTGTACCATGCATCTTTTCATTTTCATCAACGACCGGTATGGCCGTTACTGCATATTTGGCAAACTGCTCGGCAATGGTATCACCTTTATCATCAAGTTTTACCGAAACAACGCGCTCATCCATGATGTCTCCCAGCTTTTGATCTGCGCTGGCCAGAATCAAATCCCGCAGGCTGATGACGCCTTGCAGGCGTTCTTCCTCATCCGTTACATAAACATAGTAAACCAGATCCACATCGGCGGCCTCCCGGCGGAATTCATCCAGGGCTTCCCGGACCGTCGTTTGCGGTTGGAAGCTCAGGTAAGACGTCGTCATCATACCGCCTGCTTCCTGTTCCGGATGGGCCATGAGTTCCTTGACGTCATCGGCAATATCCTTTTCCATTTCTTTCAAAATGCCTTCCGCCTTGGCTTTCGGCAGATCACCAATGAGATCAGCCGCCTCGGAAAGAGACATTTCCTCGATAATATCTGACGCCTTTTCTGAGTTGAGATCGTTGATCAGGCTGACTTGAATCTTGGGATCCGTCTCTTCGAGTGCTTCCGCTGCGGTTTCGACATCCAGCGCCTGAAACACTGCGGAGCGCTGCTTAATATCGAGCTCTTCGAGAATATCCGCCAGATCAGCCGGATGGATTTGACTCAACCGGTTTTGGGCTACATTCAACTGTAAAAGATCCGGCGAACTGAGCGGTTGGGTAAATTTCCAGGGAATAAGATGATTGGGTAATTTGTAATCAAACAACCCCTGCAAAATAGCGTCGAAAATTTTAATCAAACCGATACGGCGGATCAAACCGCGAAAGCCCACATCCACATGAACAAGATGGAGACCATGTCGCGTCTTGAGAAACTGAAGATCATTGACCCGTCTAATTTTGGCGCCATCCGTATCAACCACCTGCTTATCCAGAAGGGCATCTTTGAGCAGCACCTCCCCTTCTCTTAAATGAAGCGCTGATAAATCCTGGATGGATGTTACGGAAACAGAGATGGCTTCATCCATGTCCACCACATCATTCCAGGGGAGGACGACAGGATTTTTTTTCTGGGCAGAACTGAATATGATGCCGGTAACAATGGGATAAGGTTCTACAAACTCCGCGGTTAAATCATAAACGCGGCCCAATGTTTCGCCCGTGGCGCCAACAATATTTCTTCCCAGGATTTTGCTTAGAAACAAAAAAACCTGAGGTTCGCGATTAATCGCCATAGGTATTTCCTCCAGGTTACCAATCTATATCAGGTATTATTTTCAAAGGAAAGCGTTTTTGACTTTTTGCCATGACATCAAAACAGCGATGATGTAAGGAGAGGAGCACGCGTTATTTAATATTTTAATCTTTCAGGGCTAAAGGGGTGCTGGGGGGATTGGAGCGGTACGCGCAGTGCCCCCCTTTTCTCGAGTGCCCTTCAGGGCAAAAGGGGGGTTGGGGGGATTTTCTTACTGCCCTCGTAAAGTTCGTATTCGAGCAGGCGGCATTCGATCTCGCCGTTGTAAAATGTCAGCCGTCTTTTCGTGCGCAGGCCGACTTTTTTAACGACGTCCAGATTGCCGGTGAAAATATAGCCGCGATAGCCCCGGCTGATGCTTTTGAAAAAATCGCCGCAGCCCTCGTAAAGCGCCTCCAATCGTTGCAGGGTGCTAGGATTGCTGCTTTTATGAGCAATGTCGGCGGCTTTGCGGAGAATAACTTTTTGCCCCGGCGCGATCTCTTTTCTGTGGATGGGCGAAGACGTCTTAATTTTTAAAGGTTCCATACGCTCGCCATACGGGGGATTCATGATAATGATGCCGCCGCCCCCCGGCGTGGCTGTCTTTTCAAAAGGGCAGGTCATAAATTCAATCAGGTGATCCACTCCCGCTGTCTTCGCGTTTTGGCCTGCCGCCTGCACCGCTTGCGGGTCAATATCCGTGGCGATGATTTTTGATGGTAATGTTTTTCGGGAGTCATTACGGGCTTTTTTGCGTAGTTCCTGCCACAACTCGTAGGGGAAATCTTTAATATACATGAAACCGTAATTGTTGCGCCCAAGCCCCGGCGCACGATTCAGCGCTATCAGGGCCGCCTCGATGGCTAGCGTGCCGCTGCCGCACATCGGGTTGACAAAGGGCGTTCGGCCCCGCCATCCCGTAGCGGCAATCAGCGCCGCCGCCAGAGTTTCCTGCATCGGCGCCGCCAGCGGAATCTTGCGGTACCCGCGCATGGAGAGCCGGTCACCGGAGGTGTCGATATAAACCATCGCCTGATCATTGCGCCAGTAAACATGAATAACGGCCTTATCTTTTTCCGGGCCGGAATCTGGCCGGATGCCGCTCTTGTCCCGGATTCTATCGACGATGGCGTCTTTGGCCTTGAGGTTGGCATAGCGGGAATCGGTTACCAGCGGATTGTCAACAACGGACGTGACGCAAACATAAGCCTTGGGACCGGAGTCGGAGAGGAGCGTTTCCCAGGGGATGGCGTTGATGTGTTCATAAAGAGCACTAGGGGAGATGACCTTGAATATTTGCAGTTGATACAAGACGCGCTGGGCTGTTCGTAAATGAAGATTGAGCTGCATGGTATCCGTGAGCGTTCCTTCGGTTTGAATGGCCGTATCAATTTCATGCAGGACCGGAAACCCCAATGCTTCGATTTCCGCCTTCAAATAAGGCGCAACCCCCTTCGGGCAGGTTACCAGTATTCTGTTTTTCTTTTTCCAGATGGACATTTACAACCTCTAACACAGGATGTGGTAATTGGCAATCGAATGACGTGATAATCTCCGGAACTCGCGGGTTTTATTTCATACTGTTTAAAGGATGCTCAATAAG
>CAIVDK010000263.1 GCA_903904655.1 uncultured delta proteobacterium
CAGAGGCGGTAGGCTGACTTTAAATACATTGATTCGGTAGAAAAGATCTTCGCGGAAATGTCCCTGATGGACAAGATCCTCCAGATTCTTATTGGTGGCCGCAACCAGTCGCACATTGTGTTCAACGCTTTTTGTAGCGCCCAGCGGCTCGTAGGTTTTTTCCTGCACAACACGCAGCAGTTTCACCTGCATGGCGGGTGTGATGTCGCCGATTTCATCGAGAAACAGCGTGCCGTTTTCGGCCAGTTGAAACCGGCCGGGCTTATCCTTCTTTGCGTCGGTGAACGCGCCTGCCTTGTAACCAAAGAGTTCGGATTCCAGAAGCGTGTCCGGCAGAGCGCTGCAATTGACGGCGACAAAGGACTGGCGTTTTCTGGCGCTCAAATTGTGAATGGCACGGGCAACCAGTTCCTTCCCCGTGCCGCTTTCGCCTTCGATCAGCACGGTGCTCGCGCTTTCGGCAATGTCCGGTAGAATGTCGAAAAGGCGAAGCATCCGGTGATTCTTGGAAATAATGTCCGCAAAGGAGTATTTCGCGCGGATGGCTTTGCGCAAATCCTCTTCGACGCTGATGTCGCGGAAGGTCTCCACCGCTCCCAGAAGTTTCCTTTTGGCATCATGCAAAAGCGCCGTCGAAATGCTAATGGGAAGACGTCGGCCCTGCGCGTCAATAATATAGACTTTTTTATTGACGATCGGCTCGCCGTTTTTCATGGTGGCGCGCAGACAGCAGCTTCTCTCGCAGGTATCCGCTTTCAAAACGTCTTTGCACAATTGGCCGATGGCTTCATCGCGCGTTACGCCGGTTATCTTTTCCGCCGCACGGTTGAAAGACGTGATGTGCAAATCATGATTCACCGTGAACACGCCGTCGGCGATGGAATCGAGGATGATATTTTGCCCGTCCTGATGATTGAACGGATCAGACATACCTTCGCGTCGGACTTTCATATCGGGTCCTTAGTTAATTTTCATGACACCCATGCTCATGCTGCGCGCAGGCCAGTCCCGAATCCTTTACGGCGCCCGCCAGCCAGCTTTGAACAACGTCTTTCACATCGCCGGAACAACCGCGCAAAACCTGGATTCCGCTCATTCCCAGAATGTTGACCGCGCCTTGTCCCATGTTTCCGGCCAGCATATACGTCACGCCCATTTGCGCCAACGTCTGAGCGATATTTGATTTGCAGCCGCATCCGGGGGGCGGGGTGATGGTTTCCTGTGAAAGGATCTTGTTTTGGTCATCAATGGTGAATACGGTAAAATATTCACAGTGTCCGAAATGTTCATCAACCTGGTTTTGATTAGATGGTAACGCGATTTTCATAAATTTCTCCTTCAATGATTAATTATTTTTACCGGTTTTGCGCCCTTTGCCGCGATCGCAAGCTTCGGTTTCGCTTAAAGTCACTTCGCCGCCTTCGATTTTTAGTGCCTTGCCGTGAATCAGCACGTCGGCTATCTTTTTATGTGCCCCCTCAATGATCCTACCGAACGTCTGGCGGGAAATATTCATCCGTGCGGCCGCCTCTTCCTGATAAAGTTGTTCGTAATCGGCCAGACGAATCGCTTCAAATTCATCAAGATGCAGAACGATTTCTTCGAGTTCCACAGCAGGGATTCCCCTCGGCTTGAAATAATTTTTGTCTGGTATTCCGCAAACATTACGATGACATTTGGGACGGGGCATTTGTTTCGCTCTCCTTTGCCGATATAATAAGCATATGCCCATAACTTGTCAAGAACCAATTTCTATATTTTACTTTGAAAAATTTTCAGGTGAACTATTCGGATAGGAACAATAATAATTGACATACAAATGAAACGTCCCTATGTTTTGGCGGCAAGGAAACAATATTCCGGCAAATAAATATTTAACTGAATTTATGTCTAAGCAAGAAACTATCAATAAAGTCCTGTCTTTGTTCGACGAGGGTTACGCTTGTTCACAATCGGTTTTGCTAGGTTTTTCTGTCCGGTCGGCATGGATAAAGAAACCGCTCAACGGGTGTCTTCCACCTTTGGCGGCGGCATGGGGCGACTGCGAGAAAAATGCGGCGCCGTGACCGGTGCTTTTATGGTGCTTGGATTAGCTTATGGCAACACCGACTCCAAAGACATGAATACTAAACTGGCGGTAAATTAAAAGGTACGCCGGTTAAATCAAATGGTCGAGGATATTCATGGCACAAGCGCTTGCTCTGAGTTGCTCAAGAAGCACGCAACGGATGCCGATGTTACCGCAAGGAGTCATCATGTAATCATTTGCCGCAGGGTGGTCTGTGATGTTACCGGAATTTTGTACGATATGCTTAACGATTCATTTCCTTACAACAACTGATAGTTTAATGAAGGACACGCTGCCCTGTCTCGAGTTGATCTCCACATTATTTCCGGCGGGTTGATGCTTGCCTGCGCCAAAAAATGATGACAATACCCGTCAGCATCATTAACGTGCACAGGATTTGTCCCATCGTGTTGAATCCCAGGACAAATCCCAGTTGTGCGTCCGGTTCGCGAAAATACTCGATGATGAAACGCACCAGACCATAGCCGAAAATATAAAGGCCGATCATGAAGCCGTCGAAGGGATTACGCTTACGCGTCAACCATAGAACACAAAACAAAAACAGCCCCTCGAAAAGGGCTTCATAGAGCTGTGAAGGATGGCGCAGGCTCTGCGTCTTATCCAACGGGAAATACATTCCCCACGCTGCCGTGGTTACGCGACCCCAGAGTTCACCGTTGATGAAATTCCCAAGCCGGCCGAACATGTAACCCAGTGGCGCTGCCGTGCACAGCCAGTCGCCGAATTGCCAGAAATTGATCTTGTACCTATGACAAAAGTAAATCGTGACTAAAACCAAACCGATGAGGCCCCCGTGATAGGACATGCCGCTCAAACCCACAAAGCGAAAACCATTGGAGAAATCAAACGGCAAAATAATTTCCAGCGGATGGGAACTGTAGTAACTGAAATTGTAGAACAGAGCGTAACCGATCCGTCCTCCGACAATCACGCCAATCATCGCCCAGGCCGGATAAAACAGAAAAGTATCCGTGTCTAATGAAATCTCGCGGCGTTTAATCCGGTAAGCAAACAGTAAATAGACCACGGCAAAGGCGACCAGTTACATCAAACTGTAGTAACGCAACTGAAAAGAACCGATACTAAAAAGAGTGGGCTGATGTGTGATGGCAAGTGTTGCCAGGCGTTGATTAATGATTCCATAATTTATTGGCTACTCACCTTCGGCCAGTTGTTCCAGCGCTTTAGGATTTATAATGGTGATTACACGGCCTGCGGTAGAGAGGACACAGTCATTGGCCATTTTTCTCAGCGCGCGGGAAAGGGCTTCCGGCGTGGCGCCCAGAATCTTGGCGAACTCCCGTTGTGAAATCGTCAATTCTACACTGGTTTTTTTATCCGCGATATCTTTTGGTAATAAATGGCATAGGAAAGATGCCAGCCTCCCTGGAATTTCTTTTAAGGCGAGTGACTCGATAAGCGTCATGGAATCCTTGAGGCGTTGGGATAATATTTGAATGATGTTGAGCAGAAGCGCTGGTTCTTGTCGGGCTGCTGCCTCCATCACTGTACCGGGTATTAAAATGACAGAGCTTTCTACAATGGCCATGGCGGAAGCCGGAAAGGAATCCGTTGCAAACGCCGTGCAAAGGCCAAACGGGTCTCCAGGACCAAGCAGTTGGAGCGTCTGCTCTTTGCCGTCCATTGAACTCCTATAGAGTTTTAACTGACCGGAAAGGACCACATAAAAAGACTTTATAGGATCTGACTCACCTATGACCATCTCGCCCGGTTTGAATTTTTTGTGTGTTGCCTGTGCCGCCAGCCATTGTATTTTTTCCGAAGAAACGCCCTGAAACAGAATAATGTCTTTTATTTGCTTCGTAATATCCATATCTAAAAAATATTCTCCCCCGTTGATTTAGATCAATGAAACATTCAATATCAGGGTGTATTGATGAAATTAAAAGCTATTGGTTTTTACCATAGACGTAAAAGGGAAACAAAATAAATTATCGATAAGGAGAAGCGAAAATGAGTAATTCAGAATTCGTCAAACATGCGGATGACAGTAATTTCAGCACATTGGTTTTAAAAGAAGAAAAGCCGACCCTGGTGGATTTCTGGGCTCCCTGGTGCGGGCCCTGCCGGGCCATCGGCCCGATTCTGGAGGAAATTGCGGCTGATTACAATGATCGGGTCAACGTGGTCAAAGTGAATGTGGATGATAATCCGGCAACAGCTAGCCAATACGGCGTAAGGAGCATCCCGACCTTGCTTTTGGTTAAAAACGGCAAAGTGCAGGAAACACAGATCGGGTTGTTATCCAAAAATCAACTGACAGCGTTGATTGATAAAAACTTGAACTAATCTACAAGCGGGGAGGCGGATTTGCCGGCTCCCCGCATCATAAAGAGGATGAAAAATGAACGATTTGTTGATTTTACTTTTGATCCTGGGCGGGTGGATTTTTGTGCAGGCCTGGTTGTTGCCGCGCATGGGTGTTTCCACCTGAGTGAGACAGGCTTGTCCGGTCAAGGACAAGAAGAAAACATCTGTGGTGGAAAGCGATCAAAAAAGCAGCTAATATCTTTTTGTTGGGACAAAATCTGCATTCCCGTATTTGACCGATTGCCTCTATCAATGCTACTTTGACGTAATCATAAGTTGGTAATACTTCAAATTCATCACAGCGTTTCTGTGATATAACAAAATTGCTTTAGTACGAACAGACTGAGCGCTGACGATACCATCAAAAGTCAGCGGTTACCCCAGCGAAAACAACCAGATACATCGGGCTGTAATAACGAAGATGAAAAGAGCCGACGCTGTAAAGCGTGGGGCTGATGTGTGATGGCAAATGCTGCCAGGCATTGATTAATGTTTCCATAACTTATTTATTCCCATTGCGGTTGTTTGAATAAATATTAATCGTCATTGCGTCCTTGTGGTCCGTCGCAGCGGAAGCGGTAATCTCTGATCTGTCCCTTCAGGTCTTCGATATACAGTTTGGCGCTATGCAGGGCTTTGACGCCGTGGCATGGCAGGCTATCTATTTAAAGACCACTATCAGGCAAAAACATATCCTGGTGCAATGAATTCTATTTTTGCCGTCAGATGATGATGTCACCTTAATATTCCTTATAGTTATAATACCAATTATTATATTACTATTACGAATTTGCTTTCCTTGTTTGCCGTTGCTATAAGCTGTCAACTTATCTTAAAGAGGGGAGGTTTTATGAAAAACATTTTTTCAACCCGTACAGGAATTATTATTGTCGGGGCTGTTATCGGCATTGGCGCAGCGCTGCTCCAGTATTTCGGTAATCCGCCCAACATGGGGATCTGCGTAGCCTGCTTTGAGCGTGACATTGCCGGCGCTCTGGGGTTGCACCGTGCGGATGTTGTCCAGTATCTTCGACCCGAAATCATGGGGTTTGTTCTGGGTGCTTTTGTAGCGGCTCTCATTGCCGGAGAATACAAACCGCGTGGCGGTTCGGCCCCTCTCATCCGCTTTTTCCTTGGGATTTTCGCCATGTTTGGCGCTCTGGTCTTCCTGGGTTGTCCGTGGCGCGCACTTTTAAGACTGGCGGGCGGTGACGGCAACGCGATCTTAGGACTGCTTGGTCTGATTGCGGGTATTTTTATCGGTGTCCAATTCCTTAAACACGGCTACAGCCTGGGACGTTCACACGCGCAAAGGAAAGCCAGCGGCTGGATTTTCCCGGCTCTGATGGTTGGACTTTTTCTCTTTTTGGTGTTTCAAGTCTCTTTCACGCCAGGTGGCCCCATATTCTTCAGCCTGAAAGGGCCCGGTTCTCAACATGCCCCGATTATCATCAGTCTGATCGCCGGTCTGTTGATTGGCGCTTTGGCGCAACGCAGCCGTTTCTGTACGATGGGCGCATTTCGGGATGTTATACTGATTAAGGATTTTCATCTGATCAGCGGTGTGGCTGCTCTGCTGGTTTTTGCCTTTGTCATGAACTTGATTCTGGGTCAATTCAAGCCCGGTTTTGAAGGCCAACCCGTTGCCCATACCGATCATGTCTGGAATTTCCTGGGCATGACTCTTTCCGGTTTGGCATTTGTCCTAGCGGGCGGTTGCCCCGGTAGACAACTGTTTCTTTCCGGTGAAGGCGATATGGATGCGGCGATCTTTGCCACAGGCATGATTGTCGGCGCGGCTATTGCCCATAACTTCGCGACGGCTTCATCCCCGAAAGGGATTGCCGCTTTCGGCCCCGCTGCCGTTATCATCGGATTCGTCTTCTGCCTGATTATCGGTTTTACCCAACGAGACAAGATAACTGTTTGATTAATTGGAAGGAGAATGACAATGAGCACAAAACAAATTGACGCAAGAGGACTGTCCTGTCCACAGCCTGTCGTTTTGGTTGACCGAGCCATTGCAGGCGGCAACACCGATCTGGAAATTACAGTTGATAACGAAGTTGCCCGTGAAAACGTTACACGTCTTGCCACCAAGCGCGGTCTTAAAACTGAGGCGCGACAGAAAGGTGCAGACATAGTGATTTGCACTACCAAAGCGTAAATAAAGAGTATCAATGGAAATACTTTATCTGGACAACGCCGCAACGTCGTTTCCCAAACCGGAGGCGATGCTTGCGGCCATGGTCAATTATCAGCAAAACATCGGCGGTTCTCCCGGGCGCTCCGGCCACGGGCTTTCCATTGATGCGGGACGAATTGTTTTTGAAACAAGAGAAACACTGGCTCGACTCTTCAATATGGAAGATCCTCTGCGAATCGCCTTCACAAAAAATTCAACAGAAGCACTCAACATTGCCCTGCTCGGCCTGCTGAAAAGAGGCGATCATGTCATTACAACCAGTATGGAACATAATTCCGTCATGCGGCCGCTGCGTTTTCTCCAGACGCAGGGCGTGGAGTTGTCGGTGATTCCCTGCTCGCCGCAAGGCGAGCTCGACCCGGAAGACATTCACAGAGCTTTTCAAAAAAACACAAAACTAGTTGTCCTTACCCATGCATCCAATGTAACGGGAACCATCATGCCTGTTTACGAAATCGGGAAGATGACCAGCGACAGGGGAGATGTTTTGTTGTGTGTGGATGCGGCCCAGACCGCAGGAGCTTTGCCCATTGATGTAACGAAAATGTCGATAGATCTTCTGGCCTTCACCGGTCACAAATCTCTCTATGGTCCTCAAGGCACAGGAGGACTCTATGTCCGCAAAGGCCTCGATCAAAAAATTGCACCTCTGATGAGAGGAGGGACAGGCAGCCGCTCGGAGTTTGAAGACCAGCCGGATTTTATGCCGGATAAGTATGAAAGCGGCACGCCTAACGCCATTGGCCTTGCGGGACTTGGCGCGGGCGTAACTTTTATTCTGACGCAGACGATAGAAGCAATCAGAGCAAAAGAAGTACAACTGACATCCCGCTTCCTTGATCAATTGAAAGAATGGAAAGATCAAGTGACTACTTACGGACCGAACCATGCCGCCAAACAAACTGCTGTGGTTTCCTTTAGCCTGAAGAACATCACACCCTCAGATGCCGCTCTCTACTTTGAAGAAAAATGGGGAATCATGTGCAGGCCCGGTCTGCATTGCGCGCCCGCAGCCCACAAAACAATCGGCACCTTTTCACAGGGTACGGTGCGCTTCAGTTTCGGCTTTTTCCATAGCGAAAAGGATATTGACAATGCCGCCAGTGCGGTGCGAGATTTGATCCAAAAAGGAAATATGATTTAGTCATGGCACAAAAAGAATCGACAAGCGTTGTCCTCTTCGAATCCATAAGCCACGCGCTACGTGCCGAAAAATTGATCAAAGCCGCAGCCATTTCCTGTAAATTGATTCCCGTTCCGCGTCATCTCAGTTCCGATTGCGGCGTCTGCCTGCGTTTCAGCACGGACACGAAAGAGTATGTTGAAAATATCTTACAAGGTAAGCTGGATTTCTTCGAGATTAAACCTCTCTAACCAACTGAATTATTCACGCTCCAAACCATGAAAATTTCTTTTTCTGAAACAATCAACCTTTAATAATTCATGGACGGGTAGACGGAAATGGACTAATAAAACGTTCTAAAGAAAGAAAAGACGGGGGCTTCATGAAGAAAAAAGAATTGCCGGATTGCGCGCGCTGTTCCTTGACCCGTGCGGAAAGAGTCTGCCTCAACCGAAGGGGCAAGGCATCTAGGGGGTGTCCTACCGCCCAAGGAAAAAAACTCATTGAACAGGCAAAAAGCCAATACGCCAATCCTGATATTCAGGAATTCGCCAGGCAGGCATCCATACAGGAAGGCGAGTGCTACGCGGGGAGGGATCAAAGGCCCTATATCCTTCATCCCGTCAAAACCCGGCTGGAAGAAATCGGCGAGTTTGCCAAGAAGATGGGCTATATCCGCTTGGGACTGGTTTTTTGCGTGGGTCTCGCCCGGGAAGCAAGGATCGTCAGCGATCTCCTTGAACGGCAAGGCTTTGAGGTGGTCTCTGTGATCTGTAAGATCGGTTCGGTTCCTAAGGAAACCATCGCTGTGCGGGAACACGAAAAAATCTTTATCGGAGAGCATGAAGCCATGTGCAATCCCATTGCCCAGGCAATGATCGTCAATGACGCAAAAGTCCAATTCAATGTGTTGCTGGGGCTGTGTGTAGGCCATGATTCCCTGTTTTTCAAGTACGCCGAGGCGCCGACAACCGTATTGGCCGTCAAAGACCGGGTGACCGGGCACAATCCTCTGGCGGCTGTTTATCTTTTGGACAGTTATTATGCGAGGTTGATACCCCTGCGGGGCACACGAGACTGAAGGTTGATGGCTGAAACAGGAATGGTTGCGATCTCTTCTTGCAAACTTTGACATCGTTTTGTGTGTGAATGACAGCAAAATTAGCTGTTCAAAGAATGTTCAATCGTGTAGAAGCGAAACAAAAAATAGCAACGGGAGGTATGGTATATGACGAATTCCTCGTTGATTCCGGACTTCACCCAATATTCGCTGGCGCTTTTTAAAGACGAGAAACTCATCCATGCTTCGGATGGCGGCGGTCTGCGGCCGCTGTGGGATGCTCTGGAAAAACATAAAGACCAGTCCGGTCTGCTTTTGCATGACAAGGTCATGGGGCTGGCTGCCGCCCGGCTGATTGTTCGTTCCGGTATTATCGCTGAAATCTTCACGATGGTCGCGTCGCGTCCGGCAAAAGAGTTTCTGGAGGAACGCGACATCCGGTTGACAGCCTTTGATGTTGCCGCCAACATCCTGACCAAACACAAAAGCACCGTCTGCCCCGGCGAAGTCATTGCGATTGAGACAAGCGATCCGGATACCTTTTTACAGAAGATCAAGGCCATGATGGACAATCGGATGGTGAATTATTTATCGTAACTCATGCCGCCTAGTAATTTCCAGCGGCCACTTTCTTTAATCCATGTATGGGTTATCCGCGATGACTGAGTTTTGCCGGTTTCAGTAAAACTGACATGGAGCGTGTATTGCGTCAATGCCGCTTCTCCCGAGAATCGGATGCCACCTCTTTTAATACGGATGGCGCATGTAATCGGTTTGGAGATTAATTGCCTCATGAAACGAGCGCTTTCTTCTTTGTCAATCGGTTGAGACATGGCGCCCGGCCATCCCAGAAACCGACTGTGCACAAGGGCAAGAACTCCGTCATAATTTGCTTTATACAGATTGGTAAAGTATCCCTCTTCTAAGGCCCAAATCTCTTCTTCCACCACGCTCCTCCTGCTTTGCTGGTCTGAACCGGGCGAACAAATCCCGGAAGTTGAAAATAGGATTGATGCCGCAATGATGATCGGAAAGAAAAACGCTTTTTTCATATTATTTCTCAGCCGTCAGTGCTTTTTTCTTCAGTCTTTTTTACTTAAACACGCCCCGGTCGTAAATGAGAACTTTTTTGCCGTTGGTCAAATGTGCTGTCACTGTCTTTGGTTCGGTATTGACCAGATCCCAGTGAAGAGCGGAATCGTTTAACCCCAGTTCTTTCTTCAGCGCCTCGGTCAGCTTTGCCGGATCACCGTTATAAGTATCGCTGTAGGATGAACCCAGTGCGATATGGCAGTTTCCTTCATTGCCGCCGAAATTTTCATCAAAGAGAGTTTCCGCCATGAACCGGTCGATTCGCGAAAAGCGCTTGTCCGTGAGTGAGAATTCGCCCACCCGGCGCGCGCCCGGGTCCATGGCCAGTTGCTTTTTCACAAACGCCGTTCCCTCACTGGCTTCGATCTTAACCGCTTGCCCTTTGGCAAAGGTGATGCGGACGTTCTCGACGTAGTTTCCGCTGCGGAAAGAGGGAAGGTTGGCAAAATAGACCCCTTCCGTGCCTCGCCAGTCGGGGGAGACAAACACCTCGAAGCTGGGGACATTGTGGCCGGAGACGCCCGCCCACTTGCGATTAGCACCCGGCGTAATCCGCAAATCCATATTGGCCGATTCCATGTGGAAATATTTGACCGGAAGGGAACTGAGCCGCTTTTTGATGACAGTGACTTCCTTGTGAATCGCCTTCCACTCGGCAACGGGATCGTCGCGGTCGAGGTAGCAACCTTTGATGACCTGCGCCGTATATTGCTTCATGGACATTTTAGCCTGACGTGCCAATTCCTCTGTGGGGAGTAAGCAGAGCGTCCAGCTATACTTTCGCAATTCTTCGCGGCGGTCGAGAATATCCTTGATGTGTTTGCGGGCGACAATGGCTTTGCCGATCTTGGTGGGATCGATATCCTTGAGGTGTGTGAGCGATTCGGGCGCGTGCAGATAAATCCTGCCGTTTATGTTTTTGTAGAGTTCTTCGTCGCCGGGAGTGATAAACGTCAACTGTTTCGGATTAGCTTTCTGATAGAAACTTTGTTCCATGCCGAATGTAGCGGCCATGCGCTGCACCGGGCGCATGCCCAGATCGAGGAGCCGCCCGTAGAGGATTTCGGCGAGCCTCAGCGCAGGCAGATCGTACTGAATGAGAACGATCTCATCTTTCTTCATGGTATTTTTCTTTGCCGTATTCAGCGCCCAGAGGAGCACATCGGCATATCTTTCAAGATTGCTTTCCGTGAGCATGTTTTTTGTTTCCCCCTCTTTTTTGTATTACAGATGTCCGTCCAGCCAGGACCTCAGGTCGGCGAGCACCTTTATCCTGTCAACGGCAAGCTCGTTGTAAACCTCATGCTTGAGGCCCTCATAAAGCTTGAGGGTTTTGTCCTTTGCTCCGATCATCTCAAAGAGTTCCTTCTGCCCGGAAAAGGCGGTGTCCCGTGAACCGAGTTGGATAAGAACTGGGACTTGAATCTTAAAGGCATTTTGGGCGCCGATGACCACGTATCGGTTCATCTCATCGGCAAGTCTCGGCGTGATGACGTTATACACCAGAGGGTCGTTAACATAGGCCTTCACCACATTTATATCCCGGGATATGAACTCCGGTGGAAGAGGCGATTTCACATGAACGGAGGGCAGTATTTTTGACAGGATCTTGGTTAGCGTAAGGAGAGCCTTGGGAATGTCCGTCCCCGGTTTCGATCCGGTACCCGATAACACGAGCCCTTTTACGTCAACTGCATTCTGCTCAACATAATTCATGGCAATCAGACTTCCCATAGAATGACCGAGAATGAAATAAGGCATTTCCGGAAATCGCGCCTGGATCACTTGATGGCGAAACTGTTTTTCGTCATCGATGAATTCCTGAAAACTCCTGACGTGTCCGCGCTTCCCTTCGCTCTTGCCATGACCCCTGTGGTCATTGCCGAAAACCGCGTACCCTGCGGGGAGAAGCTCGTCAATGACATTTCCGTAGCGGTCAATGTGTTCGGCATAGCCATGGATAACATGAATGATGGCTTTGGGGGAATGGTCAGGCACCCATCCTTTCCAGTAGATGGATGTCCCGTCTTGCGCCGTGATAGTTCCGGATTGTGTCTTCATTCTATAGTCCTCCTGTTATGGTGAACTCGGTGAACAGTAAAATTAATTATTGACATTTTGTTTCCACCCACGAGATCCATCTTTATAGACTACTGCTAATGCTTAGAATTCGGAAAGACAGTAATCCGAAATATCAGGCAATGTCAAATAATTATTCACTGATTCCGATGAGCTAAATTGATCGTGTTTTTCTTCAGGACCACAGAAGGCTATTGCAAGCAAATGACCAGTGCTTCGAACTGGCCATTAATGGAAGAAACATTAAATCCCTCTCCCTAGATGGGATCCCTCTCTTTCTTTACTCCTCACCTCTAACGCTTTCGCTACGCCGCTTTGTGCTCGCGGCCGGATTTTTCCAGGTAGTATTCGTAATGACCGTTGTAAATTCGCATCTCACCATGATCAATTTCGAAGACGCGGTTGATGAGGCAGCGCAGGAAGTGGCGGTCGTGGCTGACGAGCACGACCGTGCCGGTAAAATTCTGTAGCGCGGTCAGCAGCGTTTCGCGCGATTGGATGTCTAGATGGTTGGTCGGTTCGTCGAGGATCAGCAGGTTGATCGGCTGGACTAGCATGGTTGCCAGAACCACCCGGCTTTTTTCTCCACCGGATAATTTGTCGATCCGTTTGTAAATATCCTCTCCCTGAAACAAGAAAGCTGCGCAGAGGTTGCGCAAAGTACCGAGATGAGCCTGCGGCATGGCATCCTGCAGGGTTTCGAGCACGGTCTTCTGCGGCTGGAGAATGTCCATGGCATGCTGGCTGAAATAGCCGGGATAGACATTAGCGCCCAGATTTCGGCTGCCGGTTGTAGGGTCGGCTTGACCAGCCAGCACTTTTAAGAAAGTGGACTTACCCGCGCCGTTCACGCCTACGACAGCAATTTTATCCTGACGCCGAATAATTCCGTTGACGCCGCCGAATACGGATTTGACGGCTCCGTCGGGACGTGGCCAGGTTTTACCAAGATTGTCGATTTTCACCACATCGTCGCCGCTGCGTGGGGGTTCGGCAAATTCGAACTTGATGGATCGCTGTTCGGGCGGTATTTCGATGCGTTCAATTTTATCAATCTTTTTGATGCGCGACTGCACCTGCGACGCGTGCGATGCCCGCGCAGCAAAACGGGCGATGAAGTCTTCTTCCTTGGACAGCATTTCCTGCTGGCGGCGGTGGCTCGCCAGAAGCTGCTCGCGCCGGATCTCGCGCTCGCGCAGGTAAAAGTCATAGTTGCCGCTGTAGGTTGTGATCGTACGATTGGCGACTTCAATAATGCGGTTGACGACCCGGTTCATAAATTCGCGGTCATGGCTGGTCATCAACAGCGCACCCTTAAATGACGTGGAGAGCCAGTCTTCGAGCCAGATGATCGATTCCACGTCCAGATGGTTGGTGGGCTCATCCAGCAGAAGGACATCGGGATTGATCGACAGGATTTTGGCGAGCGCGATGCGCATTTTCCAGCCACCACTGAAGGTTTCGACCGGGTGATCATAGTCGTCGGGGCCGATACCCAGACCGGTCAGAATGGTCTGCGCGCGGCTTTCCAGATCATAGCCGCCGCGATGCTCAAATTCGGCCTGGATATTTCCGTAGCGTTCCAGCAGATCGGCCATGTCATCTTCGGCCATCGGTTCGCACATGGCCGCTTCCATTTCCCGTATTTGTACGCCCAGCCGCGTCACGTTTTCCGATGCGGATTTGACCTCCTCGAGTGCCGAGCGGCCGGACATAGCGCCGACATCCTGAGAAAAATAGCCGCAAACGGTGTTGCGCGCTTTGGTGATTTCGCCCGCGTCAAATTCTTCTTCACCCATGATTAGGCGAAAGATGCTCGTTTTACCCGCGCCGTTCGGGCCGACGAGGCCGCAGCGTGACCCGGGTAATATCTGAAAACTGGCATCCCGAAACAGGATCTGCGGACCATGCTGTTTGGAAATGCCGCTGAAATGAATCATTGATCTTGGTCGCCCCTTTTTAAAGTGGCGGATGGGTAACACATCCATGATGGCACTGCAAGAAAATTTGACAAGGATGCCTTCGATACCCCTGCTTGAATTTTGGCCCCCTTCATGGTAGCTTGCGTCCATTGTTGTCTATTAATGGATATTACGACGGCGGAAAGGGAAAACTTGAAATATTATCCTGTCTTTTGGGACATTGCCGGGAAAAAATGTGTTGTGATCGGCGGAGGCGAGGTGGCTGCCAGAAAAGTCGCAAGGCTTCTGGATTGTGGCGCGAAAGTATGCGTGATAAGCCCCGATCTGGTTCCGGAACTGGCCGATTTGACTCGCGAGCAACGGATTTTCCATATCCCTTCGGAATATAACGGCCGGGGCATGGATGGCGCGGTTTTGGTTATCGGCGCGACGGATGATGAGCAAACCAATGCCGCCATATCGCAAGATGCTAAAATCAAAGGCATCCCGGTCAATATCGTCGATGATCCGCAGAAATGCAATTTTATTCTGCCGTCTTTAGTGGAACGGGGCGATTTGACTATCGCTTGCGGCACCGGCGGTAACTCTCCGGCGCTTGCGCGCCATCTGCGCGAAGAGCTGGAAGCCGTCTATGGTGAGGAATACGCAATTCTTATTAAGATATTGGGCCAGTTGCGGGTGAAGATGGAGAAAAACGCGGGCGTGGGTAAAGTTTGGTTTGATCAGTTGATGGCGGCAGGGCTGCTCACGGCAATCCGGCAGAAGCAGGCGGACAGGGTTAAAAAGATTATTCATGATATCACTGGCGAGGAGGTGCAGCTTGACTAGTCTGGAAATAAGTTTGTTCGCGCTGGCCTTGACGTGCTGCGCGCTAGCCACCGCCGGTTATCTGCTTTCACTGCTGGTGAAAAAAGTTGTGCTGGCCAAAGGATCCACCTGGATTCTGGCAGGGGGAGGGCTTTTTTTAACCTTCAACTTGCTACTGGGCGCCGCCAATTCTTCCGGATGGGTGAATTTCGGCTCGCGTCATTTCCTGTCGATTTACGCTTGGACGATTGCCGGCATTTACCTGGGATTGCAATTCAAAACGAAAACACGCTTGCTGGGTGCTTTTATTGCGCCGATTATTTTATTGTTTCTGATTGCCGCGGCCGGTCAGGAATCGGATAAAAATCTTGTTCCGCCCCAGTGGCAGGGCTGGCTCACAACGTTTCATCTGGTACTGGCGATTGCCGGTGAAGCGCTTTTTGTTCTGGCGTCCGCTGCCGGAGCCATGTTCATGATCCAGAACAATTTGCTCAAAAACAAAAAACCGGGCAAGATGGGCCGTCTGCTGCCGTCGCTCAGCGACCTGGACTGGATCAACCATTTGGGTTTGTTGTGGGGATTTCCGCTGTTGACGCTGGGTATGATCGGGGGTGCCGTCTATGCCGCTTTTGTCTGGGGCGGCTTTTGGCCTGCTGATCCTAAAGTAATCTGGTCTTTTGCCATCTGGATGGTTTACGGATTTTTGTTGCATCAGCGTTTGGCCATCGGCTGGAAAGGGTCCCGGATGGCGGCACTGTCCTGCTTGGCGTTCCTGCTTTTTTTATTGTCGGCCCTGGTGATTCGATATTGTTTTTCAACGGTGCATAATTTTATTTAAAAGATGATTGTATTAGTCGGATTAAATCATAAAACAGCCCCGCTTGCGGTGCGCGAAAGACTCTTTGCCGGATGCCAGGGAGAGGTGAATCTCCTTGCCGAACTGCTGGTGATTGACGGCGTGCGGGAAATTCTGCATCTTTCCACTTGTAACCGCGTCGAGCTGGTGGCTTCCGTTGACGAGGCGTCTGCGACCGTTTTGGCGCTCAAGTCCTTTCTGTCGAAATATGGAAGCCTGTCGAATGACGAAGCCTCGTCCTGTCTGTATGGCTATCGCGACGATGAAGCGATAAAACATTTGTTCCGTGTCACGTCCAGCCTGGATTCGCTGGTGATGGGCGAGGCGCAGATTCTGGGTCAGGTGAAAGATGCCTACCGCAAGGCGCTGGCGCTCAATGCCACCGGCAACGCACTCAACCGCCTGATGCATCGGGCGTTTCGCACTGCCAAACGCGTGCGGACGGAAACGGGCATTGCCGCCAATCCGGTATCGGTGAGCTTTGCCGCAGTGGAACTGGCCAAAAAAATATTTGGGACGCTTTTCGGCAAAAAAATTCTGATTATCGGCGCGGGGGAGATGGCCGAGCTGACTTGTACACATCTGATCGGCAACGGTGCGGAAGACATTATTGTCGCCAACCGCTCGCTTGCTCAGGCTGAGTTGCTTGCCGAAAAATATCACGGCCGGGCCATCGGGCTTACCGCCCTTGACGAAGCGCTTTGTGATGCTGATATCGTTATCAGTTCCACCGGCGCGCCGTCGTATGTCGTAACCCAGGACATGGTTCGCCACTGTCTGCGCAAGCGTAAGAACCGTCTGCTGTTTTTAGTCGATATTGCTATGCCGCGCGATATTGATCCCGCAGCGGACAGTATCGAAAATGTCTATCTTTACAATATCGATAATTTGCAGGATATCGTCGATGAAAATGTCAAGAACCGCCGGCGAGAGGCGCTCAAGGCCGAGGGGATTATCAAAGAAGAGGTGGCGCAATACGCCAACTGGCTTAAGGAACTGAAGGCAGTTCCCACCATTGTGTCACTACGGGGCAAGGCCGAAGACATTGTGAGTGCGGAACTGGGAAAAGCAAGAAGCTGGATGGGGAATCTCGAAAACACCGACCGCGAAAAAATTGAAGCGCTGGTGAACAGCATCGTCAACAAGATTCTGCACGCGCCGGTGGCGGTGATGAAGGAAGAGAGCGTCGAGTTCAATTCGAATGACATTGTCGCGGCTGCCCGGCAGCTTTTCCGTCTGGATGATTGAAAAATAAGGAGTTGTATGAACATAAGAATTGGAACAAGAGGCAGCAAACTGGCGATGGCGCAGACGAATTCTGTTTTGGAAAGTATAAAAAAAGCAGCCCCGGACATAACAACCGAGATATGTGTGATCAAAACCAGTGGCGACATCATGCAGGATGTGTCGCTTTTGCAAATTGGCGGCCAGGGCGTGTTTGTTAAGGAAATTGAGGAAGCGCTGCTTTCGGGCAGTATCGATCTGGCCGTGCACAGCATGAAGGATGTGCCCGGCGAAATACCGGACGGCCTGACATTTGCGGCCATTTTACCGCGCGAGGATGTGCGCGATATTCTGGTGTCACGCGGCAACATCAAGATGGAATTTATGCCCAAGGGCGCGAAAATTGGCACCGGGTCACTCAGGCGAGGCGCTCAGATCAAGGCGATGCTGCCTGATGTCACCATTGTGCCCCTGCGCGGCAATATCGACACGCGCCTGAGAAAAATTGAAACGGAGAATCTTACAGGCGTTATCCTAGCGGCGGCGGGCATGAAGCGGCTGGGGTACATGGAAAAAATTGCGCAGTATCTGCCGATAGAATTGATGCTGCCGGCAGTTGGTCAGGGTGCGCTGGGTTTGCAGATACGAAAAGCAGATTCCGAACTGGCCAATGTTCTGGCGAAACTCAACCATGCGGCGACTGCCGCGGAAGTGACAGCGGAGAGATCGTATCTGAGAGCATTGGGTGGCGGGTGCCGTCTGCCGATTGCGGCGTTAGGCAAGCTCGCAGGCAAAGATCTTTCACTGGAAGGCCTGGTGGCCGCGCCTAACGGCGCAATCGTCTGTCGGGACAAAGTCAGAGGAGAAATTGCCGAAGCGGAAGAATTGGGCAAAAGACTGGCCGACATGATCATGGAAAAGGGCGGCAAAAAACTTTTGAATCTGGTGTGCTGAAAACTATGATTGAAAACAAGAAACAAGGTAAAGTCTATATAATAGGCGCGGGGCCGGGGGATGCGGGACTGATCACGCTGAAGGCTGTTGAGGCTTTGCGTCTGGCCGACGTAGTTATTTACGATAATCTGGTCAATGAAGAACTGCTGAAATACGCGCCGGAGCATGCCCGTTTCATTTACGCGGGTAAAAAGGGCGGCGATCACGCCCTATCGCAGGACAAGATCAATGAGCTTTTAGCCAAAGAAGCATTGGACGGCAACACCGTTGCCCGCCTCAAGGGTGGCGATCCTTTTATTTTCGGACGCGGCGGTGAAGAGGCCGAAGTGCTGGTAGACCAGGGTGTGCCGTTTGAATTAATTCCCGGCGTGACGTCGGCTATTGCGGTGCCGGCTTATGCGGGCATACCGCTCACGCATCGGGGGTTGACGTCCACGGTAGCTTTCATTACCGGACACGAAGATCCAACCAAGGATAAAAGCGACATCGACTGGCAGGCTTTGTGCGGAATCGGTACGCTGGTTTTTCTGATGGGTGTGAAAAACCTCGGGCAGATTACCGGGGCATTGATTTTACACAGTAAGTTGCCCGGCACGCCGGCGGCGTTGATTCGCCGCGGCACGACGCCGCATCAGGAAATACTCGTAGGCACGCTGGCTAACATTGCTGATCTGGCACAAGCCAAAAATTTCAAGCCTCCCGCCATTCTGGTTGTAGGCCAGGTTGTCAATTTGCGAAACCAGCTGCACTGGTTTGACTCAAAACCCCTGTTTGGCAAAGGTGTGGTTATCACCAGGCCTCAAAGGCAGGCGGATGATCTGGCAAGGCTGTTGGCGGACCAGGGGGCATCTCCTCTCTCTTTTCCAACCATCAGTATTGAGCCGCCTTCAGACTGGAGCGAACTGGACAGAGCCATTGGTCAATTGGAATCCTACCAATGGCTTATTTTTACCAGCGCCAACGGCGTGCATTTCTTTTTTGAGCGCCTGCGTGAAAAGGGCAGGGACGTTCGCAACCTCAAGGGGATAAAAATTTGCTGCATCGGTCCGGCGACAGCCCGGCAGATTGAAGCCAGAGGTATCCGGGTAGATCTGGTGCCGGACGAGTTTATCGCCGAAGGTATTCTGAAGTCGTTTGCATCGATGAATTTGTCGGGACAGAGAGTTCTGATCCCGCGTGCCTGCAGTGCCCGCGACATTCTGCCGGAGACTCTGAAAAAACAGGGCGCGGAAGTTGATGTGGTCACTGCATACCAGACCGTTAATTCCGGTCGAAAAAAAGAAGAACTGGCGGGATGGATCAATGCGGGCGAGGTGGATGTGATCACCTTTACCAGTTCATCGACCGTGACGAACTTTGTCGAAATTATGGGCGCCGATTATGCGTTACCACCCAATATAAAAATAGCCTGTATTGGTCCGGTAACGGCGGCCACCGCAAAAAAAGCAGGATTTCATATTAATATTTCTCAGGAAGAATACACAATGGAGGGATTGGTACAATCCCTGATCAATAATGTGCAAGAAAAATTATCCTGAACGGGCGGGTGGGGAATGATATGATCGGTATTTCCAAATTATATTGCGGGGCGGTGGAGCCCTCCGATGTGCTGCGCTACAACCGGTATTCCGGAAAGCTTCCTTCTCACCTGTTGCAGTTTTCAGTGGATAAAAAACCGGTGGTGGTTTGGAACGTGACACGCCGCTGCAATTTAAAATGTATTCACTGCTATTCCAATTCCGCCGATGTCGACTATCCCGATGAGCTGACGACGGATGAAGGTAAAAAGCTCATCGATGATCTGGCGGCCTTCGGCGCGCCGGTGATCTTGTTTTCCGGAGGCGAACCGTTGCTGCGGCAGGACCTGCTGGAACTGGCGCAGTATGCGACGAGCAAGGGCATGCGCGCGGTCATTTCCACCAATGGTACGCTCATCACCAAAGAAATCGCAGTCAAACTCCAACAGATTGGTCTTTCCTATATTGGCGTAAGCCTTGACGGTCTGGAAAAAACGCACGACCGATTCCGGGGCAAGAAAGGTGCGTTTGCTGCGGCAATAGCAGGTATAAGAAATTGCCGTGAAGCGGGCATCAAAGTCGGTATCCGCTTCACAGTGAATAAACATAACCTGGCCGATGTGACGAATATGTTCGATCTGCTCAGAGAGGAAAAAATTGAACGAATGTGTTTCTATCACCTGGTTTACACCGGCCGCGGCTCCAAGCTGCGCGAAGAGGATTTGACCCACAAAGAAACGCGTAAGCTGATCGATTTGATTGCGGCCAAGACCAGACAGATGTTTGATGAAGGTCTGTCGCCGGAAATCCTTACCGTCGATAATCATGCGGATGGGCCTTACCTGTATTTGAAAATGAAAGAGGAAAATCCCGAACGGGCCAAAGAAGTGCTGGAACTCCTGGAAATGAATGAGGGTAATAGTTCCGGCCACGGCATCGGCTGCGTCAGCTGGGACGGCGAAGTGTATGCCGACCAGTTCTGGCGCAATCAGCCGCTGGGCAATGTCCGGCGAAAACCGTTTGGCGAAATCTGGACGGACGAAAAAAACGAACTGCTGATGAAATTGAAGAACAAGAAAAAACATGTTCATGGCCGTTGTGCCGTGTGCTCGTGGCTTACGGTCTGCGGCGGCAATTTCCGGGCGAGGGCGGAATCGGCGGGCGATGTCTGGGGGTTCGACCCTGCCTGTTATTTGACGGACGAAGAAATATCCAAAAAGGAGGAATAGATTATGCAATTTCCAGAATATCGAGGACGCAGATTGAGAAAAAATGACAACTTGAGGCGTCTGGTTCGCGAAACAAAATTAAGCGTGGATGATCTGGTCTATCCGCTGTTTGCAGTTCCCGGCAAGAGCGTGAAAAAGCCGATTAATTCAATGCCCGGCCAGTTTCAATTGTCGGTGGATTATATCGCCAAAGAAGCACGCGAGGCTTTTGAAATGGGAATACCGGCCGTGCTGCTCTTCGGCATTCCGGCCAAAAAGGACGAGCAGGGCACGGGCGCTTTTGCCAAAGACGGCATTGTGCAGCAGGCGGTGAAAAGAATCAAAAGTGAAGTCCCCGACATTCTGGTGATCACCGATGTCTGCTTGTGCGAATACACCAGCCACGGCCATTGCGGAATCCTGGAAAAAGGCCAGGTGCAAAACGACATGACATTGGAAGTGTTGGCGGAAACAGCCCTGTCACAGGTCAAAGCGGGTGCGGACATGGTTGCGCCTTCGGCCATGATGGATGGGCAGATCGCTGCTCTCCGGGAAATGCTCGATGAAAACGGTTTGGAGGATATTCCGATCATGGCGTATTCCGCAAAATACGCGTCGTCATTTTACGGACCTTTCCGGGAGGCCGCCGAAAGCGCGCCGCAGTTTGGCGACCGCAAATCCTATCAGATGGATCCCGCCAATGCGGATGAGGCTATTCGGGAAATATCGCTGGATGTCTCGGAAGGGGCGGACATTATCATGGTCAAGCCCGCACTGGCGTATCTTGATGTCATTTATCGCGCCAGGCAGGAATTTGATTTGCCGCTGGCCGCTTATAACGTCAGCGGAGAATATTCGATGATCAAAGCCGCCGCGCAACTGGGCTGGCTGGATGAAGAAAAAGCCATGCTGGAAAGCCTCACCGCCATTAAAAGAGCCGGCGCGGATATTATCATTACTTACTGGGCGAAACAACTCGCGCAGGTACTGAACAAGTGAGTGCTAACCCCTCCCCTTAATCCCCTCCCTCATCACCTGAAGGTGACGCGAGGGGAGGGGAAATAAAAAATAGTTGTATTTTGTTAGAGTTCAATGAAAAGTTTAATGTTTTAATTCCCTCTCCCTTGATGGGAGAGGGTTAGGGAGAGGGTGGATGCGGGGGTGAGGTGATGGCGAAGTGACTTTAATAAAACCCGGTTGAATCAATTAGCTAAGAACCTGCGAGTCAACCAAACGGATGCTGAAAAATTAATATGGAAACAACTGCGATCAAAACAACTGGGGAATATAAAATTCCAGAGACAACAGCCCATTGGCAAATATATCGCTGATTTTATCTCGTTTGATAAAAAGCTAATTATTGAACTGGATGGTGGCCAGTATGCGATGGACATTCAGAAAGATGAGGAAAGAGGCAAATGGCTTACCGGACAAGGCTTCAAGGTATTAAGATCTTGGAATAATGATGTTCTACAGAACATTGAAGGTGTATTGGAAACTATCATGGAAAAGCTATCACACTCCCCCAAGCCACCGGCATCTGCCGGTCTTTGCCTCCCCACTTCTATCCTGAAGGGTACGCAAGGGCGGGATAATTCGGTTCGCATGATCGCGTGGGAAGTGACGCGCAGTTGCAATCTGAACTGTGTCCACTGCCGTGCCGCGTCTCACCGCGGGCCTTATCCGGGGGAATTGTCCACG
>CAIVDK010000264.1 GCA_903904655.1 uncultured delta proteobacterium
CCCTGACGCGGCAGACTTGGCGGATGCGAAGGAATTCGCATCGCAGATGATTGGTAAATCCACTGATTTAAAGCTTGCTATGGATAGCGAGGATGACTGATCTGTGCTGATGAGCCTGTCGAAGCATCCTTCACGGCTCCCATGGTTCGACTACGCTCACCACAGGTGGTTCGACTACGCTCACCACAAGCGGGCTAAAGCCCAAGAGCCTGCCCTGAGCGAAGTCGAAGGAGATCAAGGGCTAGGACTGCGTTATCGCCATACAAGCCATACTCCCACAGCTGAGCACCTCGTAGCACCCATTATTAGCAAACCACGTGCCTGCACCTACACTGGCCTTACACCCTTCTAACACTGCCTCCTCCGGCTTGTTTCGCACCAGGACAATCAATTCCGGTTCCACCCAGACTTTTTTGCTTTCTGTCATTTTTCCATTTCTCCTGTTCATGCCTTCATAACATTGCTTCAAATAAAAAACCCGCAGCACATGGCCACGGGCTAAATCATCCAGTCATCTGGCAACTCGGCTGTCCTCTGGGGACCCGTGGCTTTCCGTCCCACGATTGCTCATGGTTTGGCTTTTTCGGCGTTGCGTTACTATCAACAACAAAAAGTAATGTCAATGTTTATATACGGCAGGAGAGCCGATCGTGATTTATTGCTGCTTACGGCTTGTACTATTGAATAATCGTCATACCAAGCCGCCGTCAAAAGTCAGAAGTAGTATGGGTCGCTTGTGACCTTTAGGTCATTAGACCCGTTAAACACGCGAACCTAATCACCTGAAGGTGACCCGAGGTTCGGACTACATTGATTTGTTACCCTTTGAATGCAACTTGGTATTATCATTGCTTTTGAAAACTCCGCATTCTTCAAATGCAGCATGGGATGCTAGAAGTCGGAAGGTTACTAAAGGTTAATGGCAGGTTAAAGAAATATCTTCGATAAAAATCGAAATTTACTAATAAAACTGGCGGAGAGAGCGGGATTCGAACCCGCGGTACACCTTTGAAGGGCGTACAATCGCTTAGCAGGCGATCGCTTTCGGCCACTCAGCCATCTCTCCGCTGATTATTTCAGGCCTGTATTTTTGAACAGAGCGACAAGTAGAGATTTGCCGCTTGTTGTTATGTCTGGCGGAGGGAGCAGGATTCGAACCCGCGAGACTTTCATCCAACGGTTTTCAAGACCGCCGCCATCGACCACTCGGCCATCCCTCCATTTATATAATCATGCTTTCGGAACAATTCCTTCAAGAGTAATTCGTTCCAGGCCTCTCATGTAAGGACGCAAAGCTTCCGGAATAATGATGCTTCCGTCAGCTTGCTGATAATTTTCCAGTATCGCCACAACCGTTCTGCCGATAGCCAGGCCCGAACCGTTTAGGGTGTGGACAAGTTCCACTTTGCCATTGTCTTTCCTCCGGAACCGGATCGCCGCACGCCTAGCCTGAAAATCTTCGAAATTGCTGCACGAAGAAATTTCCCGATAGCTATTTTGTCCTGGCATCCAGGCTTCTACATCGTACGTTTTGGCTGAAGAAAAGCCAAGGTCGGCGGTGCACAGACATACAGTCCTATATGGGATGCCGAGCCTTTTGAGAACTTCTTCCGCGTTGGCGGTTAGTTTTTCCAATTCTTCATAAGAAGTCTCCGGTTTGGAAAACTTGACCATCTCTACTTTATTAAACTGATGCTGACGAATCAATCCTCTTGTGTCTTTGCCGTAGGAACCTGCTTCCGCACGGAAACAAGGTGAATAAGCCACCAGACAAATCGGCAGTTTCTCTTCCTCGAGGATTTCGTCCCGGTAAATATTCGTGACCGGAACTTCCGCCGTTGGAACCATGTAATATTCCATGCCTTCAATTTTAAAAAGATCTTCCGCAAATTTGGGCAACTGACCCGTTGCGGTCATGCTCTCACGGTTCACCATAAACGGAGTTAAAACTTCCGTATAACCATGCTTTTCCGTGTGCAGGTCAAGCATGAAGCTGATTAATGCCCGCTCCATGGCAGCGCCTGCCCCACGGTAAACCGTAAAGCGCGCGCCGGTAATTTTTGCGCCGCGCGCGAAATCCAGAATGTTCAGGTTTTCGCCAAGCTCGAAATGCTGTTTGGGCTCAAAGGTGAAAACCGGTTTCTCACCCCAGGTGCGCACAACGGTATTATCTTCGGAACCGCCGCCTTGCGGCACGGATTCGTGCTGAATATTCGGCACAATCATGACAAAGGTGTTCAGCTCTTCTTCCGTGATGCGCAGGCTTTCGTCATATTCTTTTATCCTAGCCGATACGTCACCCATTTTTTCAATGAGCTGTGACGCGTCCTCTTTCTTCTTTTTGAGTTCGCCCACTTGCTTGGAAACGCTGTTGCGTTCGTTGCGCAGGGTTTCCACTGACTGCAAAATGTCGCGTCTTTTCGTGTCTAAACCTAAAAAACGGTCAAAATCAATTTTTTGACCTCGGTCGTCCATTTTTTTCCGGACTAACTCGACATTCTGTCTTAAGTATTTAACATCCAACATAAATTACCTTCAAAACCTTTTGCTGATGAACCCTGCCAAAGTGGGAAACTCCTATCACTTTGAAATATTGAAGTCAATGACTTTGTCGGTTGAATCAATGCTATGGGCGGTTTAATTTCTTTTTTAGCATCTTGACGACAGCGTGAATTTCAGGGCTTTTCAGCAGGTAGGCACAGATAAAGAATACCGAGGCTCCCGCAAAAACAGTGCTGATCAGGTAAGTTAATCTTGTTTTAAGGCCGGCGTGTGTATTCCACGGCATAAAATACTCAATCAGCCCGATTGCGCCGAGCATAATCACGGAAGATAAGATAATTTTAAAAACAGACGTGTAAAAGGTACGGTCGAGGAATGTTCCGATTTTTCTTCTCAGGACAAATGCCAGAATGAAGACATTGACCGTGGCGGAGATGGAATTAGCCAGGGCAAGGCCATTGTGTTTTAAAGGGTACATTAAGGCCAGACTGAAAAGCACATTCACAATCAGAGTGATGATGGCTGCTTTCAGCGGCCATTTGGAGTCTTGGAGAGAATAAAAAGAAGAAATAAACACACGGAGAACCGAAAACGCCCAGAGGCCCAACGCATAACAGAACAGGGCCTGACCGGTATAGATAGCATCCTGGGCGTCAAAAGCGCCGCGTTGAAACAAAACGGAAATGATCGGCAGGTTCAGCGCCATTAAAGCAACCATTGCCGGGATGGTTAAAAAAAGCATCAGCCGAAGGGAGAAAGAAACGCTGGATTTTAACTCATCCATTTGACCTGCGGCAACATGCGCAGAAAAGCTTGGCAGCGCTGCCGTTCCGATGGCGATGGCAAAAATGCCCAGCGGGAACTCCATGATCCTGTCGGCGTAAAAAAGATAGGTGATAGAGCCGCCCGGAAGCGTCGAGGCCAGGATCGTTCCGACAAAAACATTAATGGTGCCCACGCCCGCGCCGAAGATCGCCGGAAGCATCAACAGGCCGATTTGTTTAAGCCCTGGATGCCGCAAGTTGAATCGAAATTTAAATTTAACACCAAATTTCAGCAAAACCGGCCACTGCATAGCCAGTTGCAATACACCGCCGATCAATACACCCACGGCCAGTGCCGTAATCGGTTGGGCAAAGGTGTCGTGCAAAGCCAGCGCGGCCGCGATCATGGCGATATTTAACATCACCGGCGATAAAGCCGGTGCGGTAAAATGCCGGAATGAATTTAGAATACCCATGCATAAAGCCACCAGCGCGATAAAAAAGATATACGGAAACATCAGGCGGTTTAAAAAAACAGCCAGGGCAAACTGCTCGGGTTTTGCAATAAAGCCGGGCGCAATCAGTCCGACAATCAAAGGAGACAAGAGAATGCCCAGCACCGATACAACAGCCAGAATGACGGATAGAATAGTAAAAGCATTGGAGGCTAGTTCAAGGGCTTCTTCTTTTGTTTTTTTCTGGAGGTACTCGGTAAAAATTGGGACAAAGGAAACGGTAAGCGAGCCTTCGCCCAGCAGACGCCTGAGCATATTGGGTATGCGAAATGCCACCCAGAATGCGTCGGTCATCCAACTTGCGCCGAAAAAGGCGGCGATCACCATATCCCGAATCACCCCGAAAACGCGGCTGACCATTGTGGCCGCGCCTACAATTCCGGCGGCCTTGGCCACTTTGACGTTTTCTGATTTTTCCGACTGGTTTTCCATTTTAATTTCAACTTTAGCAAAATCAATTAGGTTGTGAGATGTTTATATCTAATACTTACTTGTGAAAAAGATGTCATTTCGAAGGAACGAAGTGACTGAGAAATCTTTAAAATCGTTAAAAAGATTTCTCCCTGTGGTCGAAATGACAGAATACTGGCTCACGCAAGCTGCTATTAGCATTATTGATCCTGCACATCTAGCTGATGGATCTTCTGCTCCAATTCGGTTTTGTTGATTTCTCTGACGAGAATCGTTTTCTTACGGCCCTTGGCGCCTAAAGATATTTTGATCTGACTTTTCCGGAGATCCAGCTTTTTGGACAACAACCCGATGCAGGCCTCATTGGCTGCCCCTTCTACCGGCGGTGCGGTGACCCTCACTTTCAGGATGCCGTCTGAAATACCCGCGATCTCAGCCCGCGAGGCGTGAGGATTGACATGAATATCGAAGGATAATCCGTCTTTTGTTTCACGAATAAGCAGTTTCTCGGTCAAGCATTTTGCCTTTCCTGACGATATTAAAACCCTTGCGCCCACTGAATTATCGTCTGAACAAGGAAAGATTGTAGAAAAATAATGACCAGTAAAACGATCAGCGGCGCAAAATCAATGGGCAGATTGTGTCGGGGAATGATCCTTCGTAACGGCCCGAGCACCGGTTCGGTCACGCGATACAAAAAGATTACGATTTTATTTCCGGGATCGGGATTTACCCAGGATATCAGGGCGCGGGCGACGATAATCCACATATAAAGCGTCAGGACGATATCAAGAACTTTCGCCAGTGCGATAATTAAATTACTGGTGCCGATGGTGAGCATGAAACCTCCGTTCCTTATGTTTTTTTTGTATGAAGCGCTTGCGGCAATGCTGCTGCAAAATTCCGTATCGCTTCATTAAATTCCGATGGTTTTTCCATCATGACCATGTGCCCCGCGCCTTCGATCAGGGCAAATTTTGCGCAGGCGATGCCGGCGGCGATCTCTCTCGACGATGCCGGTGGCGTCATTTTATCCTCCGCGCCGCAGAGGACCAGGGTAGGCGCAATGATTTTTTTGAGTTCCCCCGTCAGATCGAATTTACTGCAGGCCAGCATGTCGCCGGACAAAACATCGATATTGGCCTGGCCGAGGCTTGTGCGCAGGGCATCAAAAAATTTAGGCCGGTTTTCTTTGGCCAGTGAAATTTTGCAGATCAGATCCATAACGACTTGTGGTTGTTGGCGCAATCCTTCCAGAATATCGGGATTGACCGGCATGGTTAATCCGCCGCCAACGGCTACGACACCGCTTAGATCCTGCGGATAGGTTGCGGCAAAACCAAGAGCTATTGCCGCGCCCAGCGAATGGCCGATCAGGATCGGACTCTCCAGTTTTAAAACGCCAAGCATTTCTTTTAAGCCGAGGACGTATTCCGGGATGAATTTTTCTCCGTGCCCACCGGATTTTCCATGTCCGGGGAGATTGACTGCAGCGATATTAAAGAACTTGTGCAGTTTTGAATATTGATGAGACCAGGCGCTGGAACTGCCGCCGGAACCGTGGATAAAAATAAGACTCTGCGCCTCTGCGCGGAAACCGCCCGGATTGATCCAGCAGGCCACTTTATTTTCTTTCACTTTGAAATATTTCAGCATCGATCATCGTCCTCCTGCGAATTTACTATCACAAAAGCAAATTTTTATGCAATGGAAGAATGGATTTATATTGACAGGTTGTGGGGAAAAAGTGCATGTACTTGCCATTATCGTGGAGGGTTGAAAGACTATGTTTACAGGCAAGAAAGTAGCCATTATCGGAGGCGGAAAAATGGGCAGTATTCTTGCCCGGGGGTTGATAACCCGCAAAATTCTTTCCGCGCAGAATATCACGGTGACGGATATTGATCCCGCCAGGCTCAATGATTTGCGCTCTTCCCTGAAATTACAGGTTACCGCCGACAACAAGAAAGCCGTGAAGGATGCCGACATCATTATCCTGGCGGTCAAGCCTCAGAATTTTCAGGAAACCCTGAAAGATATTCGTCCAGTCGCGACGAAGTCGAAAATTTTTATTTCAATCGCCGCAGGCATTACGACCAATTTTATTGAAAAGGCGTTATCTAAAACCCCGCGTGTTTTAAGGGTGATGCCTAATGTCGCCGCGCTGGCGGGTGAAGGCGCCGCCGCCGTGGCCCGGGGGCATTTTGTTCAAAAAGACGATGTGCAATACGCAATGGCGATTTTAAACGCTGTTGGTCTCGCCGTGGAAGTGGATGAAAAACTCATGGACGCCGTGACCGGATTGAGCGGCAGCGGGCCTGCTTATTGTTTTGTGATGATCGAAGCGCTCGCCGATGCCGGTGTGCAACTGGGGCTTGCGCGCGATTTGGCCGAGAAACTTGCCGCCCAGACCATGCTGGGTTCTGCGCGTCTGTGTCTTACGAGTAAGCAGCATCCCGCGCAGTTGAAAAACATGGTGACTTCGCCGGGCGGCACCACCGCCGCCGGACTAAAAGTGCTGGAGGAAGGAAAGATTCGCGCCACGCTGATGGCTGCCGTGGAGGCGGCGGCGAAACGCGCGAAAGAACTGGCGGGTTCTTGAATCCCGCTGTTGCAGAACGAGCGTTAATTTTCCGCAGTGAGCTCGCGAGGTGGTTGAATCAAGTTATCCAGCAACAGAGGCATTATTGTGCTTTATAAAGCGAAAATGAAGGATCATAAATGATGTCGGGAAAAAGATGGTTTTCAGCTCGTTCCTATTCCGTGCGGCTTGTCCTGTTTTTTGGCGCCGCGTTCCTGCTTCTTTTGTCGGGATGCGGCAGTGTTAAAAGTGTTCAGGCGCCTGACGCGGTACAGACCAAGACTGCGTCGATTGCCGTGGAGCGCCAGACCACGGCAGGCATTGTGATCGGCGAGGAAAACGCCGCCACGAATACGAATGCCTGGAAGGCGATTCCCTACGCCAAGCCGCCCGTAGGAGCGTTGCGCTGGAGAGCGCCTCAACCGGCCGAAAAACGGTCTCAGCCTCTGCAGACCGACAAGTTTTGCCAGATCTGTCCCCAGTATATCGATCATGACCGCAACCCTGCAACAGACCAGGTTGTCCGGGGCAATGAGGACTGTCTGTATCTGAACATCTGGTCGCCAAAAAACGCGACAGGCAACCTGCCGGTGTTTTTTTGGATTCACGGCGGCGGCAACAGTATTCAATGGCCGCTTCTTTCCATGCAGGATGGTGGCGTCTTAGCCAATCGCGGTAACATGATTGTCATTACCTTCAATTATCGACTGGGCCCTATGGGATTCTACAGTCATCCGGCATTGAAAACCGGCGATGAAGCGGGCGATTCCGGAAACTTCGCCATTCTGGATTTGATTGCGGCCCTGCAATGGGTGCAGGCCAATATTAAAAACTTTGGCGGTGATCCCGGAAACGTGACTATTGCCGGCGAATCAGCCGGAGGGCAGAATGTCTTTTGTCTTGTTTCATCGCCAATGGCCAACGGTTTATTCCACCGCGCCATTTCCGAAAGCGGTTTGATCCGTCCCTCGGCACCCCAGGAGGGAGCCACCCATATCAACGGCATTCTGGCTAAACTGATGGTGAAAGACGGTAAGGCCGCCGATGCCGATGCGGCGGCAAAGGTTCTGGCGGCCATGTCCGCGAAAGATATCGAAGCCTATATGAGATCCAAGACAGCGGCTGATTTTCTGGAGATGTATCCTGAAGGGAAGACTATGGGAATGATCTATTTCCCCACCGCATATGGTGACGGCAAGGTTCTGCCAGTTGATTTTTATGCGGCTCTCGTGTCGGATAAATATAATAAAGTCCCGATGCTTATGGGGACCAACAAGGAAGAGGCCAAAGTCTTTTTGAGAAGTTATCAGCCCTTTGCCGCCTGGCGTCAGGACGGGTCCCTGTTTAAGGAGCCGGTTAAAACGGAATTATTTGATCTGGCAGCCAAATATCAGAGTGACGGATGGAAAGTGATGGCCGTGGATCAGCCAGCTCGAATCATGCGGGACAATGAAGGCCAGCCCTTTATTTTCACGTATCAATTTATGTGGGGTGCTGGTGGGGCGAAGAACAATGTTATCAATCCGCCCTTAAATATCATTCTGGGCGCCTGTCACGCGATGGAAATTGATTTTGTTTTCGGTACGGAAAAGGCATCGCTGGGCGCGGTGGTTTTCAACGATAAAAACAAACCGGGCCGCGTTGCTTTGTCCCACGCGATGATGGATTACTGGTCACAGTTTGCCTGGACGGGAAATCCCAATAAGGATAAGTCCGGTCTGCCCAAATGGTCGCCCTGGTCCAATATTCAGGGGTTCCCCAAAACCATGTTGCTGGATGCGGATCTGGAAAAGGCCAAAATCACCATGGGCAGAAGTGAATTAACACAGGAAATGATTGAAGCGGCGCTGAAGGCCGAACCACGGCAAAAAGAAATTCAGCCCTTATGGGACGCTTCGCCTTACCGTAGACGTTAATGCGAGAAGAAACCCTTTGCACTGTTTCAAAGCCGGGCAAAGGGTTTATGTAAATAACCGGAAACAGGGAGAGGGAGATGGATTATAATGGAAATTAAAGGAAAGATCGTTATTGTTACAGGCGCGGCTTCCGGCATTGGTCGGGGGTTGTGTTTACGGTTCGCGAAAGAAGGCGCTAAAGCAATTATTGCGGCGGATGTTAATGAGGCGGGCGCAAAGGCCGTAGCGAGCGAAGTCAAGGGTGACGCCGTTGTCTGCGATGTGCGCAAAGAAGAGGATATTATTCGCCTGGTCAAATTTACGGAAGATAAGTTTGGCGGCGTTGATCTTTTCTGCTCTAATGCCGGGATTATTGCGATCGGCGGCTATGAGGTGGATAACGAATCCTGGCAGCGCATCTGGGAGATTAATGTGTTGGCGCATGTTTTCGCGGCGCGGGCGGTTTGTCCCGGCATGATCAAGCGCGGCGGCGGCGCCTTTATGATTACGGCCTCGGCGGCCGGGCTCCTCAGTCAGATCGGATCTCTGCCCTATTCCGTTACCAAACACGCGGCGGTGGGGATGGCGGAGAATCTGGCGATTACTTACGGCGATCAGGGGATTCAAGTATTTGCCCTTTGCCCGCAGGCCGTGGATACCGAAATGACCCGACAAAGCGAGGGCGGTGGCGTGGCCGGTGTTGACGGCTTGATGAAGCCGGAACAACTGGCGGACGCCGTTATGGAATCTTTCGCGGCTGATGAATTTTTGATCCTGCCGCATAAGGAGGTCAAAACCTATATGCAGCGGAAAGCGGCGGATTATACCCGATGGCTTCAGGGGATGCGCAGGCTGCAGCAGAGATTTTTCGCGGGAGCGCCTCTGAAAAAATGATTGAACAAATGCAGGGAACGGTCTTGCCGCCTATGCGGGTTGCAGAGCGTTCCTTGCGCTGTCAAGAAGGGAAGAATCTATGGGCACAAACGAGTCATGCGCATCAGTGGACAACCTTCGTGATCTGGAACAGGCTCTTAAGGAAAAGGACAGGGTAATCGCCATGGTTTACGCGTCCTGGTGCCCTTTTTGTAGAAGAGTCTTGCCCGCGTTTGAAAAGCAGGCGCGCGAAGAAGAACGTCATCTGCTGCTGGTGGCCGACGATGAAGAGCATGTTGCCGATTTATACGGCATCGATGTGTTTCCGACCTTGATCCTCTTTGATAAAGGGATGGTGGCCAAGCGCCTGGACGGCAAACCCGGCATTGGCCTCAGCGATAAGCAGATTGCCGAATTCGTTCAATCCTGCCCTCTGATGTAAAGTTGACGAGATTTGGAGTTCAATGCGTTTGGATATTGTAGTGAAATACTGCGGCGGTTGTAATTGTCAGATTGACAGATCAAAGATCATCAGAGACATCGAAAGCTCTCTTGAGACCGGTTATCAACTCACGACGGATATCTCCCTCGCGCCTTTTTTTGTCGGCATTTTGGTTTGTGGTTGCCCATCAGGGTGTGCTCAAAAGCCGCAACTTGCCGATTTAGCCAGGCAATGGATTGTGATTGCCGGCAAAACCGTCAATTTTCAGGAGTTGCCGGAAGATCAGTTGGTGGCTACGGTCCTTCAGAAAATTAAAAACAGATAGGGCTGCGAATTTTTACATACTATGAATATTATATAGAAAAAATAGTCTGACTATGAAATAAAATAATACTTGACAGTAAGACTATGATGATCTAGATTACACCAAACTTGAAAAGGGTGTGTTATGGCAGATCATGTCAAAACAAAAAGCAGAAAAGACCGCATTATGGATGCGGCTCTGCGCATCTTTGCCGAGAAGACTTTTCAAGAAGCGACCATCTCCGAAATCAGTAAAGAAGCCGGTGTCTCCGAAGCCACGATTTATGAATATTTCGGCACCAAAGAAGACCTTCTCTTCGCTATTCCCGAAAAAATATCCAACGATACTTTTGAAGAATCACAGCAGGTTCTGCCTTTCATCAAGGATGTGGAAGGACGGATGCGGGCAATCTTGTTAAGCTATATCATCCTCTATCAGAATAACCCTCATTATTCGGCACTGGTTTTGCTGCAACTCATGTCCAACAAGCGTTTCCGGCAGACAGCCGCTCATGAGGCTATTCGCCGTTCCGCCCACAGTCTATTGGATTGTATCCGCGATGGTATCGCTGACGGCACTTTCCGTAAAGATGCCGATGCCTATCTGATACGATCTATGCTGATGGGAACCATCGAACATCTTTTTATACACTGGCACATGCAGGGAATGCCGAAGCGCGATAAAAATATAATGGAGATGCTCGATCCGTTTCTGGAAATTGCTCTGTCCGGCATCCGGGCCAGGAAGGAAGAGACGGGGCTGACGCTTCACCTGAACCTGGAAGACGTCAATGTTCTGGGGAAACTTCTCCAGCACAAAGAAATATCGACGGAATCTGTAAAGCAGAAGAATAACGTTAAAAAGAAACCCAACAAACAACAAGAAACATAAAAGAAAGGAGTACCACGAATGAGAACAAAACAGGATTATATCAAGGGATTATCCAAGATGAAGCGGAACATTTACTTCGACGGCAAGTTGATCGACCGTGACGATGAGTTGCAGATGGATTGCATCAATACTATCGGCACAACTTACGATGAGGCTTTGAAGCCGGAGAACCAGGATCTGTGCACGGCTATCTCTCACCTTACGGGCGAGAGGATCAACCGCTACACCCACATCCACCAGAATACGGAAGATCTGCATAAGAAACAGGATATGACCCGCATGCTCTGCCAGAAGGTCGGCGGCTGCATCCAGCGCTGCATGGGTATTGACGGCACGAACGCCATTTACAATGTTTCCTATGAAGCCGACAAGTTAAACAACGGCGCCACCCAGTATCATGAGAACTTTAAGAAGTGGTTGACCCGCTTCCAGACAGAAGATCTTATCGGCTGCTGCGCCCAGACGGATACAAAGGGTGACCGGCTGCTTCGTCCCGCCGACCAGCCTAACCCCGGCTCCTATGTGCGGATCAAAGAGAGACTGAAAGACGGAATCGTTGTTGACGGCTGTAAGGTTCATATTTCCGAAGCTTCCGTAGCCGATGAAGTTCTTGTCGTCCCCACCAGGTCACTCCGTTCTGAAGACAAGGATTATGCCGTAGCTTTTGCCGTACCGGGCGATTGGGACGGTCTCAAACAGGTTACGACGATCCACAACCTCCGCCCCCGCGAACACTACAAACGCGGATTCGTCCCTGGCTCAACGGATTCCTACATGATATTCGAAAACTGTTTCGTGCCTTGGGAGCGGGTCTTTCTGGCCGGCGAGCATCAGCACGGCGGCGCCTGTGCGCTCCTCTTTGCTCTGTTCCACCGCCATTCCTATTCCGGCTGCAAGCCGGCCATCGGCGATATGATTCTGGGCACGGCAGCATTGGCCGCTGAAGTTAATAACATTCACAAAGAATCCCATGTCCGGGAGAAGCTGGCCGAGCTTATCATGACCATCGAATTGGGTTATGCCGCCGGTTATACAGCATCCGACCTGGGCAAGCCGGAGGTTTACATGCCCGGCATCGGCTTTGTGCCTTATGGTCCCGGTTCCTACATTCCACATTCCATTTACTGCAATGTCGGTCGTTGTCTGTCCGGTGAAGCGGTTTTCCGTGAGGCAGAGATTCTCTGCGATATCTCGGGCGGTGTGACAGCAACATTCCCCCATGAGGCGGATTTCGCGAACCCGGAGACGGGTGCAGCCCTCCTCAAATACACGAAGCGCAATCCCAACATGCCGGTTGAGGATCAGGCCCAGTTCTGGAGATACCTGGGCGACATGATCTGTTCGGCCACAGGCGGCATTATGAACGTGGGCAACTATCATGGCGGCGGCTCGCCGATCATGGAGCAGATTGCCATCACGACCCAGTACGACATCGAGTCCCGCAAAAAGCTGGTGAAGTATATTGCCGGCATGAGCGGTGGTGATCGGGAGGCCTTGAGCCCCGTGGCGAAAAAAGCTAAGAAATAAATTACCCCATCATCTCACCTAAAAACCTTTCCCTCCCGGAAGATAAGGGGGGGAAAGGTTTTCTCCTAACAAAGAAAGGATTCCTGCTATGTTTGATATGTCTAAATTTTCCTTAAAAGACAAAGTAGCCATTGTTACAGGCGGTAGCCGCGGCATTGGTCAAGGGATTGCGTTTGGCTTTGCCAAGGCCGGCGCCAAAGTAGTTGTTACCAGCCGCAAGGCCCAGGATCTCGAAGCGACGGCCTCGGAAATCAAGGCTTTCGGAGGAGAAGCAATGGTCCTTCCCGCTCACTTAGGTAAAATGGAAGAGATCCAGAGAGTTGTTGACGCCGTCATGGCTAAATACGGCCGAATTGACATCCTGGTCAATAATGCCGGCGCCAGCCCCGCCATGGGGAGCGTTCTGGATTCCGACGAGCGTCTCTGGGACACCATCATGAACCTGAACCTGAAGGGGCTGTATTTCCTCAGTCAGGCCTGTGCCAAAATCATGAAGAATCAAGGTGGCGGAAAGATCATCAATGTAGCCTCCATCGACGGCTTTAAGCCGGAACCTTTCGTCAGCGTCTATTCCGTCTCCAAGGCAGGTGTACGAATGATCACGAAGGCCTTTGCCATGGAGCTAGCTTCCCATAACATCCAGGTGAACACCATCGCCCCCGGGCCCATCAGCACCAAGATGATGGATTCCCACTGGTGGAACCTCACGCCGGAAGAAGCCAAGAAGGCAAAAGCAGAGCTGGAAAAGATCCTGCCCTTGCGCCGCATCGGCTATCCTGAAGATATCGCGGGCGCAGCCATCTATCTGGCTTCCGAGGCTTCCAGCTACACCACGGGAACCGAAATCATCATTGACGGCGCCGTGTTGCTGTCCACCATGAATCTCGTAGAAGGACACTAATTGCGATCAAAATAGAAATTGCTCTGGATGAGCCCCGGCAGGCGATGCCGGGACTTATCCATGAAAGAAGTATTTCGCAGCAGAAGCCGCAAAAAAATAATCAATGAATCATCATATCATCAGAATGAAAAAGGGGGGAAACCCATGAAGACTTTAGAACATTTATTGTCGCCCATCAAAGTAAGATCTTTAGAAATACCGAATCGGGTCGTCATGCCGCCTATGGGAACAGCCCTCGGCAATGCTGACAGCACCGTCAGCGAAGCGAACCTGGCGTACATAAAACGCCGGGCAGAGGGCGGTGCCGGGCTCATCATTACCGAGATCACAGAAGTGCACCCTCTGGGCTCCGCGGGACCCCGATGCATTGCCGTCTGGGATGACAAATTTATTCCGGGGCTTGCCAAGCTTGCTGATGTTGTTCATGCCCAGGGGAGCAAGATTGCCATGCAGCTTCACCATACGGGTCGTGAAAATTATCTGCTTCAGCGGAAAAAGAAGGCTATCGGCCCTTCGGCTATCCCGAGCTATATCTTCGGTTTTCTGGGAGCGCCGCTCGAGATGACGCTGGAAGACATCGAGGAGACCATTGCAGCATTTGGCAGTGCGGCCGTTCGGGCAAGGAAGGCAGGGTTTGATGCCGTGGAGCTTCACGGAGCGCATGGCTATCTCCTTATGCAGTTTCTCTCGGCCAACAGCAATCAGCGTACGGACAAATACGGAGGAGATTTCCGCGGTCGCTCCCGCTTCATGATTGAGTGCCTCGAGGAAGCGCGCAAGCAGGTCGGTCCTGACTTTCCTATCTCCATTCGGATTTCCGGCGAGGAATGCATCAAGAACGGCTATACCATCGCTGACATGCAGACCATCATTCCCGATTTCGTAAGTGCCGGCGCGGACATGATCAATGTCTCCTTTGGCACACACGGCAGCCCCGAGGTGAATATTGATACACCGAACCCGAGCGCTCCCATTGAATACGACCCTGGCTTCAAAGCACATCTGGCCCGGAAAATCAAAGAGGTGACAAACGTTCCCGTGATCTCCGTCGGACGCTATGTTGATCCGTATGCCATGGACGACGTGATTGCTCGGGGAGATGCTGACCTCGTTGCCGTGGCAAGGCAACACCTGGCCGACCCCGATTTCCTGAAAAATGTCAGAGAAGGACATCCGGAAGATACTCTGGAATGCCTGGCCTGCAATCAAGGGTGCATTGAGCGCCTTGCATTAGAGGTGCTTCCAATTCGTTGCGCCATTAATCCCCAAACCGGGCAGGAGCTGATTTACCCGGCAGGTCCGGCGGCAGTAATCCGCAACGTTTGGGTTGTAGGTGGTGGACCGGGCGGGCTTACGGCTGCTTTTGAGGCCGCACGCCTGGGACATAAGGTAACGCTCTTCGAACAGGAAAAAGAAACGGGCGGAAATGTTCGCTATGCCGCAAAAGCACCCCACAAAGAGGTGTACGGCAGGTATATTAAGACCCTCACGGCAAACTGCAAAAAGAAAGGTGTGAATATCAAGACAAGCACCGAAGTCACTGAGGCCATGATTGAAGCGGGCAAACCCGATGCCGTTATTCTGGCCATCG
>CAIVDK010000265.1 GCA_903904655.1 uncultured delta proteobacterium
ACTATTTTCTGATGGAGATTGGCTATGGCGTTTGATCCTGAAAAACCTTTTAACCAACTACCGCCGCTTCCACCAAAAGTTGATGTAGAGACAAAAGCTATTCTTAAAAAAGCCATCGACGCCCGAAGCGCCCTGGCGGAACTCAAAGGGCTCGGACTGACAATACCCAATCAGGCCATCTTGCTTGATTCGCTAATCCTGCAAGAAGCTAAAGCCAGTTCCGAAATTGAAAACATCATAACGACCAGTGACGCATTGTTTCAGGCGTTCTCGGCAAAAACCGGTAATATTGATCCGGCCACAAAAGAAGTGCTTCTCTACCGCGAGGCGCTGTGGAAGGGTTACAATACTTTAAAAAAGCGGCCTGTTCTTTCAACCAGCCTTTTCGTTGAACTCGCCAAAACCATCAAGCAGCATTCAGAAGGCATACGAAAACTTCCGGGCACCATGATAAAAAATGCAACAACGGGGAAAACCCTCTACACGCCGCCGGAAGGTGAAAATATCATTCGCGACAAACTTAAAAATCTCGAAGAATTCATCCATGCCGATGATGGAATAGACCCACTGGTTAAGTTGGCACTCATCCACTATCAATTCGAGGCCATTCATCCTTTTATGGACGGTAACGGCAGAACTGGTCGGATTATTAATATTCTTTTTCTGGTCCAGACTGGTTTGCTGGATTTTCCGGTTCTTTACCTGAGTAAATACATCATCGAGCACAAGAACGATTATTACCGAAACCTGCGCAGCGTCACCGAAAAAAATATCTGGGAAACCTGGATTCTTTTCATGCTGAAGGCGGTGGAGCAAACCGCTGTTTTTACCCGCGAACGCATCATAGCAATTCGGGACCTGATGTCTCAAACTACCGAAAAAGCAAGAAAAGAACTTCCCGCCCGCGTGTATTCCAGAGAACTGATAGAGATTATCTTTCATCAGCCTTACACCAAGGGACAATTTCTGGTGGATGCCGGTATCGCGCAAAGAAAGACTGCGGCTGAATACATGAAGTCTCTTGAAAAGACAGGCATTATGAAATCCATGAAGATTGGAAAGGAAGTTTTATATCTAAATGTGGAGCTTTATAATCTGCTTTCCCGCTAACATGTCCACGTCGGGAACACATCTTGTATATGTGTCCAATTAATCGAATATCATGGACACGTATTTGGGACGTGTCCATGCCAGGGACATGAAGATAAAGATGGCAAATAGATATAGTTATTCCTATTTCCCATCTAGCATTTTTTCTTGCAATCTTTTCAAGAAGTTGTAATATTCACCGCGCTTCATCAAGCAATATCAAGAGATCCATTGAGGCGCATAATTAATATTTCAGGACCTGCTCCCAAATTTTCAGGGGATTAATCCGCGAAGAGGTAAAAATGGAAAATATCAGGAAATTTCAGGAACTCCTTAGGGAACTATTTCAATTTGATTGTGCGGATTTGGATTTTGGCATTTACCGCATCATGAATTATAAGCGCGACGTCATTGAACAATTTATCCAGGAAAAGTTACCCAAAGCCATATCGCATGAACTGGAACAGGGTGCGTTGGCGGGGCAATCGCAGGCAGCGAAAGAATTGGAAGTCGCCAGAAAGAAAGTTCTGGAAGCGTTGGGCGATGACGCGCTGGATGCAAGTGGTGTTTTGAAAGAACCTTACCATTCAATAAAAGCGGGCAAAGACTATCTGGCCGCGCTGGAAAAAGCAAGATCCGCCAAAGGCCGCGAGGCACTGGAAGCGACTATCTACAATCACCTTTATACGTTTTTCAACAGGTACTATCAGGACGGCGATTTTATTTCCAAGCGCCGCTACTCCAAACGCGAACGCTACGCCATTCCTTACAATGGCGAAGAAGTAATGCTTTACTGGGCCAATCACGACCAGTACTACATCAAAACAGGCGAATATTTTACCGATTACAACTGGAAGGCGACGGGCGGCGTCACCGTGCACTTCAAACTGACCGCCGCCGACGTCGAACAAAACAACGTGAAAGGCGAGAAGCGCTTCTTTCTGCCACAGCTCAGTGAAATAACCTGGGATGAATCCGCGAAGAGCTTGACGATTCCTTTTGAATTCCGGCCGCTGAATGGTCAGGAAGCCATCACCTACGGTGGAAAGAACCAGTGGGAAGCCATCATTGCCAAGGCGCTGGAAAACATCCCCAAGCAACGTTTCGTGAAATCATCGCCATTGGCTCTGGCTGCACTGGACACCGAAAAGCGCCGCACCAAAGAGGGCGAAATCGTCACAGCTCTTACGCATCATCTGCGTTATTACATCCGGGGCAACACCAGCGATTTTTTTATTCACAAAGACCTCAAAGGCTTTCTCTCGCGCGAGTTGGATTTCTATTTGAAAAACGAAGTGCTCAATCTCGATGAGATGGACGCGGCAGGCGTTGACCTATCCGAAGGCTGGTTCCAGATGATGCGTCTGATCAAGAAGGTGGGCGGCCACATCACCGAGTTTCTGGCGCAGATCGAAGAGTTTCAGAAGATGCTCTGGGAGAAACGCAAATTTGTTACTGAAACCTTTTACTGCATTACGATGAGCAACATACCGGAAGCGTTTTATCAGGAGATTGCTGCCTGCGAAGCGCAGTGGGAAGAGTGGAAGACGTTGCTGCGCATTGATGAAGAAGAGGCAAGCCTTTTTACCACCGGCAAAGGAAAGAAAGACCGGCGAATGGAATTTTTAAAGACGCATCCGACGCTGGTTTTGGACACGCGCCACTTTTCAACGGACCCTTCGACTGGTTCAGGGCAGAGCTTTACGGACCGACTGTTGGCGAGCTTTGACGATCTTGAAGAAGCAACCGATGGTCTTTTGGTGAATAGTGAAAATTGGCAGGCACTGAACCTGATGACAGAGATGTACAGGGATCGGGTTAAGTCCATCCACATTGATCCTCCATACAACACGCAAACAAGTGGCTTCCTATACAAAAATGATTACCAACATTCAAGTTGGCTAGCAATGATGCAAAGCCGCATTGCATTATCATTTAGCCTGATGTCTGGAGAGGGAGCTTTCCTGTGCCATATAGACGAGAACGAGTATGAACTATTGCATCTGCTGTTTACACACATGGGTATCCCGAATGGTGGAACTATTGTGTGGGATAAGAAGAACCCGATGCTTGGCAGAAATGGAATTGCGACACAACACGAATATATTTTGTGGAAGTCATGGACGGACGCATCCATTTATCTACGTCCAACAAGCATCCAAATGATTTTAGAAAAGGCGCAAGAGATTATTAAGACGCATGGTGGCGTAAATGATGCTGTTCGAAAAGAGTACGCAGATTGGATCAGAAAGGCTGATGAATTGACAGGCGGTGAACGTGCTTATTGTCTAATAGATAATGAGGGTCACGTGTATCAAAGTGTAGCGATAGGGGCACCTGAACAACGAACTGATAAGAAATTTTTTATTCCATTAATACATCCCCTTACAAAAAAACCCTGTCCCGTACCTTCATATGGGTGGTCACGCGCACCTGAGACACATAGAGACTTGATGCTTAGAAATGAAATTATTTTTGGGGTAGATGAAACTGTTCAACCTCGAAGGAAGTTATTTCTTACCGCGGGATCAAAGCGGCAGCTATCATCTGTAATTTATGACTCTAGTAGAGGGAAAAATGATGTAGACAAACTTGCTCTAGAATTTCCATATTGTCATCCGATTTCTTTATATAAGACGCTTCTTGGTGCAGCAATGTCAAATAATCGAGATATGGTTCTGGACTTCTTCGCAGGGTCTGGCACATCGGGACATGCAGTCATCGATCAAAACCGTGAGGATGGCGGACGGCGCAAATTCATTCTTGTGGAGATGGCAGACTACTTCGACACCGTTCTCCTGCCGCGCATCAAAAAAGTTACCTTTTCACCGGAATGGAAAGACGGAAAGCCCAAGCGCATGGCCACCGTCGAGCAAGCCGAACGCAGTCCGCGCATCGTGAAAGTCATCCGCTTGGAATCTTACGAAGACGCTCTCAACAATATTGCTTTCGATGATCCGTCCGGGCAGCAGGCCATGCAGTTTGAAGACTATCTGATTCAATACATGCTGAAGTGGGAGACGCGTCATAGCGAAACACTGCTGAATGTGGGAAAGCTCGCCAAGCCTTTCTCGTATCAAATGCACATCCATCGTGACGGCGAAACGCGCACGCAAGCCGTGGACCTGCCCGAGACCTTCGCTTATCTTTTGGGACTGAATGTCCGGAAGCGACAGGCCATCAACGACAGTGACCGGCGTTATCTGGTTTATAGTGGCGACACCCGTGATGGGCGCAAGGTAGCCGTCATCTGGCGCGAGACCGAGGGTTGGAAGGACAAGGACTACACACGCGATAAGGTTTTTGTGGCCGCGCAGCAGCTGACCGAAGGCGCGGACGAAGTGTATGTCAACGGCGATTCGTATATCTCCGGCGCGCGGTCGCTGGAGTCGCTCTTCAAGGCGCGCATGTTCGCGGACGTGGAGGCATGACCCATGGCCCGCAAAAAATCTGAAGCCGTGACAACATTAACGTCTGCAACCAGCCTGGCCCAGTACGTCAAACTGGAAAACCGCCTGATCCTGCTGGCCTGGCTAAACAGTCTCTTGGGCTTCAAGAAAAATAAAGACCTGCTGGACGATGCCAAGGGAACCGAGGAAGGATTTGATGCTTCGGGGCGGAGTTTCCTGAATCACCATTTAATCGGGCGCGGTAGTCAAGTCCAAATTACCTCGGAAGACCTCGAACGCTACGACGATAATATTCGCACGCATCTGGCAGCCATCAACCGCGGGCGCACCGCGCCGATTACTTTGCGCTATTTTCAGTATTTGACCGCACTTTATACGGAAATTGTCCTGGACCGCTATTTCAATCAGCGCTCCCGCATGCTTGCCGAGCTGAATGCCTTTGTGAACGAGCGCAACACTGCTAAAGCACCCGGCGAGACGCCCGATGAGGCGTTTGCCGATAGCGATCTGACCAAGCTGGCCTACTGGATGGCGACCGGCAGCGGCAAAACGCTGATCATGCATCTCAACTACCACCAGTATCTTCATTACAGCAAAGAGGCGCCGGATAATATCCTCCTTATCACCCCCAACGAAGGACTCAGCGAACAGCATCTATCCGAACTGGCGTCATCCGGCATACCGGCGCGGCGTTTTGACTTGAATCACAATGGGCTGTTGGGCGAAAAAAACGCCGTGCAGGTTATTGAAATCACAAAACTGGTTGAAGAAAAGCGCGGCGGCGGGGTCAGTGTGCCCGTGGAAGCCTTTGAAGGCCGCAATCTAATTTTTGTGGATGAAGGGCACAAAGGTTCCGGCGGTGAAGTCTGGCGCAGATACCGCGACGCGCTGGGCGCAACCGGCTTTACGTTTGAATACAGCGCCACCTTCGGGCAGGCATTAAGCGCAACGCGCAACGATCCGCTCACCGCAGAGTATGGAAAGGCCATTGTTTTTGACTACTCTTACCGATACTTTTACGGTGACGGTTACGGAAAAGATTTTCGCATTCTCAATCTGCAAGAAGACAGCCGCGATGACCAAACCGATATGCTCCTTTTGGGCAATCTGCTGTCGTTCTATGAGCAGCAGCGCATTTTTTGCGAGCAGGCTGACCATTTGCGACCCTACAACCTGGAAAAACCGTTGTGGGTGTTTGTGGGATCGACGGTAAACGCCGTCTATAGCGAAAACAAGGAGAAGCGCAGCGATGTATTGACGGTTGCGCGTTTTCTGCACCACGCGCTGGAAAACAAACGTGGCTGGGTGGTCAAAGGCATCCAAAAGCTGATCAAAGGGAAAAGCGGGCTAGTGACGCAAGACGGGATTGACGTTTTTGCCGGACGTTTTGAGTCCCTTCGTGAATCCGATCTTGATGCCCGAGCCATTTATTCGGAAATTCTTGTGCAGGTTTTCCAGACATCGGCCAGTGGCGGCTTGCATCTGTGCGACATTCGCGGCGGTGCCGGTGAACTGGGATTGAAGGCTGTCGGAGCCGATAATTATTTTGGCCTCATCTATATCGGCGATACGGCGGAATTCAAAAAACTGGTGGAAAATGATGAAGCAGGCATCGCTATGGAGGAAGATGTCATTTCCGGTTCTTTGTTCGACAATATCAACCGATCCGATTCTTCTGTCAATGTTCTGGTCGGCGCGAAGAAATTCATGGAAGGCTGGAATTCGTGGCGTGTATCCAACATGGGATTGCTCAACATCGGCAAGAAGGAAGGCTCGCAGATCATACAGCTCTTTGGCCGTGGCGTGCGTCTGCGCGGCAGGGACTACTCGCTTAAGCGCAGTGCGGCGTTAGATGGCAAACATCCGCCGCGCTTGCGTTTGCTGGAAACGCTGAACATTTTTGCCGTCCGTGCCAACTACATGGCGCAGTTTCGCGACTATCTGGAGCGTGAAGGCGTGGAGACTGAGGAAACAATTGATCTTCCGCTTTTTGCCTGGGCCAACGAGCAGTTTCTGAAGCGCGGGCTGGTCGTGCCGCGTCCGGAAAAAGGCCGTGATTTTGTAAAAGAAACCGATCTTATGCTGGAACCTGATCCGGCCGTGCGTGTGCATGTGGATATGTCCGTCAAGGCGCAGTCCATGGAAAGCAGTATGCAGGGGTTGCACACGGCGGCGGTGAGCGCGGGGACGGGCACAACTATTCCGCCCGAAAGCCGTGCATTGATTGACTGGCCGCAGGTTTATCTTGATCTGCTTGCGTACAAGGAGCGCAAGGGATTGAAAAACCTTCTTATCCGTCCTGAAGCGCCGCGCATGATTCTGGAAAATATCTCTTATGTATTGGTGGCGGATGAGTCCGTCGTCATTCCTCGTACTTTTGCAGAGCGAACCTTGCTGCAGGACGCGGTGACACGAATTATGCGCAAATATACGGATAATTTCTACCGCAACAGGCGTGAAAGGTGGGAAAGCAGGAATCTGGTGTACAAACCCCTTGATAAAAGCGATCCGAACCTGGCCTTTAACCATGAGGTAATCAAAGACAGTGCGGAAGGTACTTACGTCGTCAAAGTAAAGAAGTCTGACAAAGAATTAATCAATGCTATCGAAAAACTCCGGAAGGATGTAGAGCTCCTGCGCAAAAAGGAAACGAATGAACTGCCGCGCATTTTCTTTGACCGGCACCTGTATCTGCCGCTCTTGCTGGAGAAAAATGACAATCTTCACACGGAACCGCCGGGCTTGAAAAAAAGTGAAGCGCAATTTGTGCGCGATTTAAAGGCATACTGGATGGCGGAAAAGGAGAAATCACTGGCGGGAAAGGAATTGTTTCTGCTGCGTAATTTGAGCCGTGGCAGTGGTGTGGGCTTCTTTGAAGAAAGCGGGTTTTATCCCGATTTTATCTTGTGGGTAATCGATAAGCATAAAAAACAACGAATCATCTTTATCGAACCGCATGGTATGGTGTACGCCAAATCTTATATTCATGATGACAAAGCACGTCTTCACGAAAAGCTGCCGCAACTGGCCGAAGAAATGGCGCAGAGAAGCAAACAGAAGAATATCGTGCTGGATTCGTTTATCATATCCGCCACGTCTTACGACGACTTGCATGAACGCTATGACAACGGGACTTGGGACAGGGCGAAATTTGCCGAGAAGCACATTTTGTTTCCGGAGCAAAAAAAAGAAGATTATGATTATTTAAAAATCTTTTTTGAGTCCATGAAATGATTTTGACGAGACGTTCAAAGCCTCATCCATAGGCTTCACGGGACCTAAAAATAAATGCATAAATGAAATAAACTGCACAGGTACAATTTACTAAAATTTTCTAAGGAGTTCAAAATGAAAAACGTAGAAATGAAACTGGAAGGCGATATCCTGACGATCAAGGTTGACGTGACCAAAGAGTTCGGCCCGTCATCATCAGGCAAGACCATTATCATTGCATCAACGGAAGGGAATATTTCTATTCCGGAAAAGGATGACGTAAAAATTGGATTGAACGTTTACAGAAAAAAACCAGTCGTGGCATAAAAACATCTCAATTTATTGGAATCATATAAGCAGCAGAAAGGAGATCAGATGACCGAGCAATATTCAACGAAAAGCTTCTTCAGGCATATGCCGAACGCTTTGCTGGCTCGCTACTTTAATGAACGGGGGTTGTTTGGCGATATAGACTTTTCCGCGATGAAGGAAGGCAAGCCTGACGAACTGTTTCAAGCATGGCTGGTTTTGCCGGTTAATCAGCGCAGCGATATGGATGCTGCGTTTCGGGATATCTATGAGATGAGTTGCGAAAAGGGATTCCTGGCGATCATTAACGAGGCAGAATGGCAAATGCAGGAAACCCCGGATGATCTTAAGGCATTTGTGGAAAAGTTGTCGGCATTATCCAATCACTATGAACGGGCAATGATCACCTTTCTGGATCACAATTCCTTCTGGAAGGGGGCAACGCGCTTCTACCATGCAGATTCTCTGCCCTATTGGCGCAAACGTAAAAATATGTCGCACAATAAAGCAGCAGTAGATGAGGCCAGTCTTAATCAACTGGCAGAGGCGATCCGGTATTACTTTCATCACACTGAAGGTCGGGGAAATAATTGCGTGGTAGAACCTTTCCGTCGGGGTAATCTGGATTATTATTTCGCTTATCCTGAAGATTATTCGCAGCAAAACATCGAGTGGGTGGATGGCGAGTTTGATCGTCGGCCTCACACGCCTGCATTCGAGATTATTTATGTTTATTCACAGAAGGAAGGTTCTCTTGACCTGAATTTTCGCGGGTCAACAAAGGCCGTTGAGCCGCTCCAGGGTATGTTTGCGAATGCTATTCTCAAACTCGACGAGCTGCCGCCTGATCCCAAGGATGAACGTATTTACGATCTGTCTTTGCTGCTCCGGAAAGATTTTGACTTTATCTATGACGTTGGCAGCGGCATCGGAGAAATAAACGTGAAGAAACTGCGACTTTCTTCACAGGTTAAGAAAGGGGAGCGGATTACTCTGGAGGCCGATCCATCGCAAGACTCTGACGCCGTCTATGATTTGCTCGATCAGATCGGCAAGGCCATCCCTTTGAATATATATAACCTCACCCAGGTAGAACTGTCGGCGTCAGTTAGCGTCGATCCCAATAAGCCGGCAAAACAGATTACCTTTCGAGTTACGCATCCCAATTCCTGCTCTCTCAAATACGACGAACTAGGATTAAAACTGCGCAACATGCTGGCATTATCTGGAATCGAGCCCAAAGAACCGGTGAAAAGCACACAAGGAAAAAAAGTGATTGTAACGTATGAAGGCGATTGATGCTTTACTTGAACTGCTGAACCGTGTCGGCGCATGCCAGGGCAAAGCGGTTTTCGTCAACGATGAAGAGTTGCTCCAATGGCCAAAAGCGGCAACTAAGGCCATGAAATCCCAAAGGCTGATCGTAAAAGCACAGCCGGCATCCAGCGCTGTTTGTCAGGGGTGTGAAAATAATTGTGTCATGCCGGTGTATAGTTTGTCTGCGACAACAGGAATAACATCATCATTTATCGTTTGTGACAAGCGGCACGATATTAACCGGGTGCCGATACCTGCTGAACGATTGACACAATGGCAATGCAATGCTGATCTCGTATGCAGGTTTATCTCGACCAGCCTGGCTTTGCGTCAGACTGTTAAGAAAACGGATAATGGCCGATGGGAAATCGGTATGGTCTCCGGGGATAAGCGCAGTCAGATGCTGTGCCTTGAAGTTTCTGGTACATTGACGCTGATTGCCGGGGGCAGTAAAATTCCGTTGGCCGAGTGCATTGAATTTCAGGAAGGCGCGTATTTAATTGATGCTGCTCAGATCCGGCAGTTGGTGGATTCTGCCACCACGGCAGATAATCGCTATACGCAAAGCAGCACCAGACGTGAAGCCCGCAAACTGGATACGCAGACGATGTATGAGAGCTGGCAGAAGGAATATCGTACGCTGCGGAAGAAACGCCCCGGCATGTCCGACGTCTGGTACTCGCAGCAGTTAGCAAAAATGGACATTGCCCAAGGCCGTGATGCAGAGACTATTCGCAAACGGATGAAAAAATAAAAAATGTATTCTGATTTATTTGTAAAAGGATCATTACATAAGTATCTGTATCACTATGGCAAAAATGGATTTGATAAATATGAAATATCGATATATAGGGGATGCAAATGAAATCACCTGAATTCGTTTGTCGTGAAGGCAAGGGGCATTTCTCTTTTCATCATTCTTCCATAGAAGCATCATTCGCATTGTATCGAACTCCCTATTGGATAGGAATAATTACGAAAGAGGGATTCTCTTACGAAACAGCAGTAAGGTTGATTCAAGAAAAGGTTCCCGTTCAACTTGCAGGGACTCTGAATGATGGGAAACCCATCAAGGCAGATGCCCTGCTTCTCACTAAAACAAATCCACCCGGAAACACCGCAGGTGTTGAATTTACTGCTCTGGAAGGTGTCTTTCTCGGGCAAGCTGGTGATGATGTCCCTATCAAAAGCACCTATCCCCTGACCGGTTGTTTCAACGGGGAAATCGCTCTGTCCCATGATGGATGGGAAATCAGCACCACCCCATGTTCAGAACCAGATATTACAAAAGACCTTGTGGAAAAGTGGCGTATCCCTGTCGAAGGGATGGATTTGCACCTTAAATGTGACGGCGCAGTAATGGAACAACATCAAGACTTTGCGCGAGTCGTGATGACACTTCTTTCTCTCGCCCTGGGCACCGGCATAGCCTGTGATCGCCAAGTTTTCGCATGGGCCAACGAAGAGCTTGAGATTTGGAGTCAATGGACGGGTGATGAAATCGGCCCCGGTGCCATCGTTCCAGACTATCAGCTTGCAAAATATTTAGATCAGACACTTCCCGTTTGGCTATCGCTATCCCCAAGCCAACAGAAAGCGCTCCGTCTGGCGCGGGACTATATAAACCTATCGGCAAGGGGGTACCTGGATACCAGGCTGCTCCAAATCTTCCAACCATGGGAATTTCTGGTTGACGCATGGGGAATCAAAGGAAATCTCTGTGAATCCGAATCATGTCTGCGCACCCAGCTACTACAGACTAGGAAACAGTGGAACCATGATCATTCCAACTGCGATGTTGATGGATTTTGGGGCAGCCGTATTTCAGTAATTTTTGATTGGCCCAAACTGAAAGACGCAATCATCCAACTTGCGACTGGCTTCGGTCTCAATTGCAACTTGGTGGGATTAGACTTCGACGTGCTTAATGAGGCACGTAACAGCGTAGCGCATTCAGGCAAATTAGCTGCACATTCTTCCACCAATAAAAATCACTTGTCAAACCTTCTTCAGAAAGGGCAATACTGCTTACAGCTACTTATCTTGCAGATGTTAAAATACCAAGGGAAAGTGAACCATTCTAAAAACGGTATATTGTCAATTGTTGATATTGAAGATGCTTTGAAGACAGTTAGAACATAGGTGTGGTCTTGCCATACGACGAAAGTCTACTGGCACAAACATGCGACCAATATTTTTGGAGTTAGAATTATGGCTTGCTGCGAACATTGTTTTGATGAAGAGCACATAGTAGAATTCATAAGGGATTTCGGGATAAAGGGTGATTGCGATTATTGCTCCAGCAAAGATGTTTTTATTGCCGATCTATCGGATGTTGGTGAATTTATAAGAGAGTGTATCAGCAAGGCTTACGAGGATGTAGATGCGTCTGGAGGACTCTACTGGGATTCTGAAGAAAAAGAATATACTGCGGGACAATACATCGAAGAAATACTTATCGATGAATACGCCATTTTCTCCGAAGAGAAACTCAATATTGATGAACAGAGGCAGCTCTTAGATGACTTGCTCTCGGAGAGTGGGCCCGATTGGCACGACATAAAGGACGGAGCTGTTGATCCCCTTGATGGTGGATCAACACTCCTGGTGCTAAGAGATGAATTCTATGGACTGGACAGTAATAAATACGTTTATTCATGGAACGCATTTAAACACTCTGTTAAACATCACGCCCGCTTCTTTGATCTAGGACAAATCGAGGATAAGAGGGACGCAATTCTCGCACCTGTGCTTCTCTTGCTTGATGAACAAAGAATTACTTTGCCAGCCGAAACGACACTCCGGCGGGCACGTGAAGCAGGGCTTGATCTTCCAAAAACACCCAAGGAAATCCAGAATGAATTGGGACCACCACCTTTGGATAAGGCCAAACACAGCCGCATGAGCCCATCCGGGATATCATACTGTTACTTAAGTGATAAACCCGAGACGTGCCTCTCTGAAATAAAGCCGGATGTCGGAACGAGAATTTGGCTAGGTCGATTTCTAACCAAAATTGATTTGAATATTCTGGATCTAGTCGATGTTCAGGCACAATATCCTGACAGCATATTCAGTCCTGATTATGATCATGATAAGAACTGGGCAACCATTTTTCTAAAGAGTTTTGCCCACGAGATTTCACGACCGATAAAAGGGGAATCGAATAGCTTGGGATATATACCGACGCAGGTGTTTACGGAACTCATCAGAAGTAAAGGCTATGACGGTATAAAGTACAAGAGCAGCCAACGCCCATCCGGTGTGAACTACACGCTATTTTGCGGACCAGTTAATGCAACTGACAGTGACGATCTATCCCTCTCTTCCCGCATGACCTGCTTTACTGAATGGATGCGTTTGACTCTACTTAAAACAGTAAGCATACAAGCAATAGACTACAAAGCTGAAAGTGCTTTCTTTGATAGGGAACAGAGTTTTACTGAATCTGACATGTTGGCGGAGACTGATATTAAAGATGAAAAACCAGAACATTTAAAAGATTTTTAAATTAGTTCAGTGTGACTCGTCGCTAGGTGAGAGAACCTGCCTTGTTTTGAGAAATCATAGGCTACCTAGACGTTTGCCAATCTAACAATTTATAGTACCTTCTTTAATCCCTTTATATATACAGTACACTGCTTGCCTATTCCGCTGATTTCGTCATGTGATTTCGAAGGAATGCGATTAGGATGGGATGCTGCTGATCAGTTGCGCCATTATAGTGAATTGTATATCCTGAGTTGTTTTTATTAAAACTATGAAAAATTCTTGTAAAATCTAAAAATAATTGGGCGGAATTTTTTCGCCCAACTTTTACTGTCTTCAACACGCTATTTTCTTTAAATATTTCTTGTTAAGTATCTTTTGAATCACCTCCAAGACGCACATCTCTGAAATATTCAATAAGCTGATTTCAATAGAATAATAAAAAAACTGTGTGTCCTTGTGCTGATATTTTATCGCCCAAATCGCCCAGCTACGCTGCGTCTCAAGAGTTCCAAAAACCATCAAGGAGGTTTGAAGATGAAGCGTACGATACTAAGAATGCCGTCAGTAAAATCAGAATCAGGTCTTTCGCGGTCCACTATTTATTTGCGGGTGTCTCAGGGGTTATGGACAAAACCGGTTTCCCTGGGTGCTCGTGCCGTCGGGTGGCCATCCGACGAAGTAGATGCACTGAACAATGCACGCATTGCGGGAAACACCGATGATGAAATCCGTACTCTGGTGGCGAAGTTGGAGACTGCTCGCAAGGTCGCATGGCAAAGGGGATGATAATGAAGACGAATAAGACAGTTTTTCAATCTGATCAACCTAAAACCGGTAAAACCGATAAAACCGACATTGTCGGCAACAATGATTTCTTGCAGGCAATCTATGGCAGCGCAATAAATGGAACATGTCCTGTTGTGGTCAGTTTCAAGGGTAATCCCGTTACTGTGCCCGCCAAGAGATGGTCCGGCAATTGCTGGCCGGGCGCTGATCTGCCGAACGATGCCAATAACTATTTCAGCCTGGCGATATTCAGGTCTGATGAATCGGGCAAATACCGGCGGATAAAGTCACGTTTCCATGCCCTGTATGCAGTTATGCTCGATGATGTGGGCAGCAAAGTTTCCCGTGAAAGGCTGACATTGCCGCCATCATGGCTGCTGGAAACGTCTCCTGGTAATTTCCAGGCCGGATATATTCTGAGCACACCCATTACTGATGGGCCGGTTGCGGATCGCCTGATGAATGCCATTGTCGCTGCCTGCCTTTGCGATCCCGGCGCTACTGGACCAAGGACGCGACTGGCAAGACTGCCTGTAGCTGTCAACGGCAAGCATAATCCGCCGTTTGCATGCCGGATGGTGATCTGGTCCTCCGAGTTGCGCTATTCGGTTGAAGAACTGGTTGATGGTCTGCAATTAGAGCCGGCAAGAACAGAGCAAAGTAAGCGGGGGAGTCGTCCGGCCCAGGAACCCCCAGCCGATGGTGATCCGGTATGGTTTCCACGACCCGAGGAAAATGCTGTCTTGATGGCACTTCGAAACCGTGGTCTTTACAAGGCGCCACTCGGCGAAGGCAAGCACGACATCACGTGTCCGTGGGTAAAAGAGCACACCGGGCAATCAGACAGAGGCACGGCCTACTTCGAGCCTGACGATCTCTGGCCCATCGGTGGCTTCAAGTGTTATCACGGCCACTGTGAAGGTCGGCATGTCCGCGATCTGTTGAGGGTGCTCGATATTGAGGCTAGTGCGGCGCTCATGAAGCCGACCATTCGCGTCATAGCAGGCGAGATGAATCGCGTGGTGGATGCCGCAGAGCGAGAACTGGCGCAGTCATACCGATACTACCAGCGCGGTGGGCTGATTGTGACTGTAGTCACGGACCCCGGCACCCACGAAACCCGTTTACAGGATATCAGTCAACAAGCTCTGGTGCGTGCGTTGGCTGGTGCTGCAACGTGGGAGCGCTACGATGGACGTAGCGAGGATTGGATACGTTCTGATCCTCCAGCCCGTCATGCCGCAGTGTTATTCGATTCGACCAGCTATCCCCACTTGCCGGTATTGAACGGCCTTGCGCGTCAGCCCTATTTGCGCCCCGATGGCAGTCTGATGATGTCAGCGGGGTACGACCCAGCCACCGGGATGTTTGGCGTTTTCGATGCGCGAGAGTTCTCAGTTCTTGACACCCCGACCCGAACACGGGCCCAAGCCGCGCTGGCACTGCTGAAATCCTTGCTGGTGGAATTCAGTTTTGCCAGTGAATCCGATTTGGCAGCCGCCCTGTCTGCGATGCTTGCCGCCTCCATCCGACCCAGCCTTGCCCATGCACCGATGATACATGTCCGGGCGCACATGGTCGGCTCCGGAAAGTCGTACCTGTGTGAATTGATAACCGCCTTCGCCACCCCGCAGAGGGGAACACCAACAACTTTTCCTGTTGACGACGAGGAATGCAGAAAGATGCTGCTGGCGGAGTTACTGCGAGCGCCTGCCGTGGTCGAGTTCGACAATCTTACCGGCGATCTGGTGGCGCACAAGAGCCTGTGCACGGTGCTGACTTCGGAGTTCATGAGCGGTCGCATTCTTGGTGTTTCCAAGACCGCCACCGTCAGTACGAGGACTTTATTTCTTTCCAGTGGCAACAACGTCGGACCGGTTCAGGATATGACCCGGCGTTGCATATCAATCTGCCTGGCCCCTGATTGCGAGACGCCGGCGGCACGGAGTTTCACTCGGCCCGATTTGGTACGTGAAGTATTGGGCGAACGGGGCCGCTATGTGTCGGCAGCCTTGACTATCGTCCGCGCCTGGATCGTCGCTGGCAGACCGAAGGCCACCTGCAAGTCGCTTGCCGGGTATGGCGACTGGTCCGATCTTTGCCGGCAGCCTCTCCTGTGGCTCAACTGCGCCGACCCGACCGTATCCGTGTTCGAGGCCATGTCAGAAGACCCGGATCGGGAGACATTAGGACGCCTGCTGACGGGATGGCAATCGGTATTCGGAAAGACGCCGGCCATGGTGCGCGATGCCGTGCAGCAGTCATCACTATTTCATGATGTGAATGTCGAGCTGCGAGAAGTACTGCGCGACATAGCCGACGAACGCGGCGAAATTAACCGCCGGAAATTGGGGTGGTGGATCAGGCGTAATTCCGGACGCATCATTAATGGCAGACGGTTTGTCCGTGCCAGCGGCAACCGTTCGGCAGAGGCATGGCAGGTGGAGTTTGTGGAATCGGTTTCGCCGGTTTCATCGGTTTCTGATCCTGAGAATGGAAAAAGTGTCAGCGCAGATGTGGAGGATGTGAAAGATGCGAAAACGTCATCCTAATCATAGATTAGTAAAAATTAACCGAAGTTATACCGTTGAGGAAATCGCCAAGCTTTTTAACACTCATAAAAATACGGTGCGTCGCTGGATTAAGGAAGGATTGGCCACCACCGATGACAAGAGACCAATGTTGATTTTAGGTCATGCCCTGATGACATTTCTCCAGGCACGCCGAACAAAAAACAAACAGACCTGCAAGCCGGGAGAACTTTACTGCGTTTGCTGTCGTACTCCGAGATTGCCTGCCGGCACTATGGCCGAATATAGACCTGTTACTGAAAAATTTGGCAATCTGACAGCTATTTGCCCGGACTGCCATTCCATCATGAACCGGCGGGTTAGTTTGGCCAAAATTGACCAGATATGCGGCGGGATGGATGTTAGTTATTCGGATGCAGTGCAGAGATTAAGGGAGAGTTCCCAACTCACCGTAAATAGTGACTTCAATGAGGAGATATGAAACCATGAAAAATCACCATCCTGTAAATGAACGGATCAAACGAAAATACTTTACTTTTCTGAAGGAAGCCAAGCGTTATAATGAATCAACAGTTGACACTGCCGCCAAAGCTTTCAATCGATTCGAGTCCTATACGAATTATCGGGACTTCAAGGCATTTCATTTTGAACAAGCGATTGCCTTTAAGAAATACCTGGCAGAACAGAACGGGCAGCAGTCGGGGGAGAGATTGAGCAAGGCGACTCTGCATGCGACCCTTACCCAGCTCAAACGGTTCTTTCAATGGTTAGCGTTGCAGCCAGGCTACAAATCACGTATTCAATATGTCGATGCCGAATATTTTAATTTGTCCGATAAGGATGTCCGCATCGCCACGGCAAAAAGGCAACAGCAGTACCCAACGATGGAACAGATCAAACATGTCATCAATTCCATGACAACAAATACCGAGATAGAGCGCAGAAATCGTGCATTGATAGCGTTCACCTTATTAACCGGAGCAAGGGACAGTGCCATTGCCTCAATAAAATTAAAGCATGTCGATCTGATAGCAGGCTGCGTCAACCAGGATGCCCGCGAGGTTAATACGAAATTCAGTAAGACCTTCAATACATTCTTTTTCCCAGTGGGGGAGGAAATCCGCACAATTGTGGAAGATTGGGTGTTGTACCTTCGGGACAAAAAACTGTGGGGCCATGAAGATCCGTTGTTTCCCGCCACATGTGTCGAGTTAGATGCGAATCAGCAATTTAAAGCGGCAGGTTTATCCAGGAATCACTGGAGCAATGCTACCCCCATCCGAACAATATTTCACGAAGCTTTTGAACACGCTGGCTTGCCATATTTCAATCCACACAGTTTCAGGAATACCCTTGTCCAATTTGGTCAAAAAGTCTGCAAGGAGCCTGAGCAATTCAAAGCGTGGAGCCAGAACCTGGGGCATGAGAAAGTTTTGACGACTTTTCTGAGCTATGGTGAGGTTGCCTGTCAACGACAGGGAGAAATTATCCGGAATCTGGCAATGCCTCAAAATCCAGCATCAAGAGACGCCGATGAAATAGCTGAAGCGGTTTATAAGAAATTTTGCTCGTCTAGGATGGATATCAATGAGAAACAATGAGAAGGTCTGGAAGGGGGAGATAAAACGTATCTTGCAAAGCGAATCTGTTTATCTAAACCATTCAGATTTCGATGTTTGGGTGTATATTTGGGTATATACGGGAAAATTATCAATTTGAATTATAAATGATTATAAATAGTTGAAAGATTACTTCAATCCCAGCACCGCCTACCAAATGAAATCAAAAGGTTACGGATTATTCCCCGTGGCCTTTTTTTCTTTCGTATCGGCTCGCCGGATCGGATCAGTCATTTTTAATGTAAATTTTCCCTCAATTCCGGTCAAAGATGAT